>NZ_CP103371.1:911002-1214670 GCF_024802625.1 Massilia sp. H6 | reverse complement strand
TGCGCGCACGATGGCGGCGCCGACATGGCCGGCGCCGAACAGCATCAGGTGGGCACGCGGGGCGAGCACCGCGTCGACCAGCCAGCGGCGCCCGCCCTGCTCCATCACGTGGGTGCCGAGCGTGCGGTCGAAGGCGGGAACGGCGCCGCCGGCAAGCTGGCGCCCGAGCGCGTCGAACAGACCCGCCGGGCCTGCCGGCATCGGTGGCGCGGCCGCATCGTCGATCGCCACGATGCGCCAGGTGTCCTGGTCGCGGCGCGCCTCGAGCAGCGCCAGCTGCGCCGGATCGGCCACTTCGAACGCCAGGTAGGCAACGCCCCCGCAGCACTGCCCCAGGCTCGGACCCAGGGCAAAGCGCGCGATATGCGCGCCGGACCTGCTTGCGAGCATGCCGCGCGCGATCTCCAGCGCGCGGTGTTCCAGGTGGCCGCCGCCGACTGTGCCATCAAAGCGCCCGGCTTGCACCAGCATGCGCGCGCCCGGCTCGCGTGGCACCGAGCCCTCGACGCGGGCGACCGTCACCAGCACGGCCGGCTCCCGGAGCGCGGCGTTCAATCCCTCGATCATCATGCGCCCCGCGCAGCGTCGAGCGCCGCCAGCGCCCTGAGGATTTCCTCGCAGGTTGCCGGCGCGTTCAGGGGCGGATTGAGCGCATGCTCGCCCACGGCCGAGATGGCGTCACGGATCGCGAAGAACACCGAGAACGGCAACAGCAGCGGCGGCTCGCCGACGGCCTTGGAGCGGTGGATGCTGTCCTCGACATTGCGGTTCTTGAACAGGCGCACGCGGAAATCCTCCGGGCAGTCCGAAATGCCGGGAATCTTGTAGGTCGATGGCGCGTGGGTCATCAACTTGCCGCTCGGGTTCCACCACAGCTCTTCGGTGGTGAGCCAGCCCATGCCCTGGATGAAGGCGCCTTCGACCTGGCCGATGTCGATCGCTGGATTGAGCGAATTGCCGGCGTCGTAGAGGGCATCGGCGCGCAGCAGCTTCCATTCGCCGGTGAGGGTGTCGAGCACCACTTCCGACACCGCCGCGCCGTAGGCGTAGTAAGAGAACGGATGGCCGTTCATGGTCTTGGGGTCCCAGTGCAGGCCAGGCGTGGCATAGAAGCCGCTTGACCACAGCTGCACCCGCGCCAGGTAGGCCTTGGCCACGACGTCGCCGAAGCGCAGTGCCTGCCCGGCCACGAACACGGTGTCGTCGGCAAAGCGCACGTCGCAGGCGTCACCGCCGAACTGCGCGGCGACGAAGGCCGCCAGGCGCTCGCGGATCTTGCGGGCGGCATCCTGCGCCGCCTTGCCGTTCAGGTCAGCGCCGGTCGAAGCGGCGGTGGCCGAGGTATTGGCCACCTTGCTGGTGTTGGTGGCGGTGGCGCGTACCCGCTCGAGATCCACCCCCAGCTCGTGCGCGACCACCTGCATCACCTTGGTATTGATGCCCTGCCCCATTTCGGTGCCGCCATGGTTGACCAGAATCGAGCCGTCGACATACACGTGCACCAGCGCGCCGGCCTGGTTCAGGTGGGTGACATTGAAGGCAATACCGAATTTCACGGGCGTGAGCGCCAGGCCTTTCTTGAGCACCGGACTGGTGCGGTTGTACTCGGCGATGGCGGCGCGGCGGGCACGGTAGTCGCTGGTTTGTTCCAGCTCGGCCACCAGCTCGTGGATCACGTTGTCGACGATGGTCTGGCCGTAAGGCGTGACGTTTCGCCCTGGGCCGCCGTAGAAATTCAGGCGCCGGATGTCGAGCGGGTCGCGTCCGAGCTTGCGCGCGATCTCGTCGATCACGTATTCGATGGCGATCGCGCCCTGCGGCCCACCAAAACCGCGGAAGGCGGTGTTGGACTGGGTATTGGTCTTGCCGCAGGCGGCGCGGATCTCGACATCGGACAAATAATAGGTATTGTCGAAGTGGCAGACGGCGCGCGTGGCGACTGGTCCCGACAGGTCGGCCGAATAGCCGGCGCGGGTGACCATGTCGACCCTGGCCGCGACTATGCGCCCGTCATCGTCGTAGCCGGCCTCGTATTGGTAATGGAAGCAGTGGCGCTTGCCGGTAACGAGCATGTCGTCGTCGCGGTCGGCGCGCAGCTTGACCGGGCGGCGCAGGCGCGCCGCGGCGATCGCGGCGGCGCACGCCCACAGCGCCGACTGCGATTCCTTGCCGCCGAAGCCGCCCCCCATGCGGCGGCATTCCACCACCACGTGGTGCGAATGCAGGCCGAGCGCGTGCGCGACCACGTGCTGCATCTCGCTCGGGTGCTGGGTCGAGCAATACACGTGCATGCCGCGGTCCTCGCCTGCAATCGCATAGGCGATCTGGCCTTCCAGGTAGAACTGTTCCTGCCCGCCCACGTACAGCTCGCCCTTGGCGACATGCGGCGCCCGCGCAAAGGCGCCCTGGGCGTCGCCGCGCGCCAGGCGCATCGGCGGCAGCACATAAGACTGGGCCGCGCGCGCCTGCTGCGGGGTCAGGATGGCGGGCAGATCTTCGTACGCGAGCGTCGCGAGCCGGGCCGCCCGACGGGCGTTGTCGTGGGTGTCGGCCACCACGATGAATACCGGCTGCCCGACGTACTCTACCTTGCCATCGGCCAGGATCGGGTCGTCGTGGATGATCGGGCCGCAGTCGTTCAGGCCTGGAATGTCGCGCGCCAGCAGCACCGCCACCACGCCGCGGCTGGCGCGCACGGGTTCGACGTCGATCGCCGTGATGCGCGCGTGGGCGCGCTCGGACAGGCCGAGCGCGGCGTGCAGCGTGCCGGCGATTTCGGGAATGTCGTCGGTATAGGTGGCCTGGCCGAGCACGTGCAGCACACTCGACTCATGTGGCCGCGCGCGGCCAACTTCGCTCCATGGCGCCGTGCCGGCCTCGGCCAGCGTGGGGCGGGTGCCTGCGTCGTTCATGCTCGACCTCCTGCGGTGCCGGCGGCAAATGCGTTGACGGCGGTGGCCGGGAGCGGATCGTCGAGCCGCGTCTCCAGCCAGAAGCGGCGCAGCAAGTTGGCCGCGGCCTGCATGCGGTAGCTGCTCGATGCGCGCATGTCGCTCAGCGGCGCGTAGTCTTGCGCCATGGCTGCCATGGCGGCGCGCAGCGCCGTTTCGTTCCATGGCTGCCCTACCAGCGCCGCTTCGGCGCCAGCGGCGCGCTTGGGGGTGGCGGCCATGCCGCCAAAGGCGATGCGCGCGCTGGTTACCTGCGCGCCATCGAGCGTGATGGCAAAGGCGGCGCACACGGCCGAGATATCCTGGTCGAAGCGCTTGGCCAGTTTATAGGTGCGCATGCGCACCCCGGCGCGTGGCAGCGGAATGCGCACGGCCTGCACGAATTCGCCGGCGCGCAAGTCTTTCTGCTGGTAGCCAAGATAAAACTCTTCCAGCGCCAGCTCGCGTTCGCCGTCGGCGCCGCGCAGCACCAGCGTGCTGCCCAGCGCAATGAGCCACGGCATCGAGTCGCCGATCGGCGAGCCGTTGGCGACATTGCCGCCCAGGGTGCCGGCATTGCGGATCGGCAGCGAGGCAAAGCGCTGCCACATCTCGCCCAGCTCGGCCGGGTAGTGGCGGCACACGGCCGCATAGGCGTCGTTCAGGGTCACACCCGCGCCGATGCTGAGCATGCCATCTGCTTGCGCGATCGTCTTGAGTGCGTCGACCTGGCCCAGGTAGATGATGTCGCCGAGCTCGCGCATCTGCTTGGTGACCCACAGGCCGACATCGGTCGAGCCGGCCAGCAGCAGCGCCGCCGGATGCGCCGCGCGCAGTCCGACCAGTTCATCGAGCGTGCGCGGCGTGTGAAAGCGCGCTCCCTGCGCTTCGTAGTGCCATCCGTGCGCGCGCTGCAGCCCTTGCAGGCGTTCGGCCAGCGCGGCGCGGTCGAACGCGCGAGGTGGCAGCTCGACCATGCGGCGGGCCGCGTCGATGATCGGGCAGTAGCCGGTGCAGCGACACAGGTTGCCCGACAGGGCCTCATCGATCTGGCAACGCGACGGCGGGCGGCCGGAAAGCCCGTGGCTTTCCTGCTTGAGGTACATGCCCCACAGCGACATGGCGAAACCGGGCGTGCAAAAACCGCACTGCGATCCGTGGCATTCCACCAGCGCCTGCTGCACCGGGTGCAGGCTGCCGTCGGGATGTTGCAGGTCTTCTACCGTGAACAGTGCCTGGCCGTCGAGCGTGGGCAAGAACTGGATGCAGGAATTGACTGCCTTGAGTACCAGCTCGCCGTCTTCGAGCGAGCCGGTCACGACGGTGCAGGCACCGCAGTCGCCTTCCGCGCAGCCTTCTTTGGTGCCGGTGCAGTGCAGGTCTTCGCGCAGGTGCTGCAAGATGGTCCGGGTCGGCGCCGCATCGCGCACTTCCTGTACGGCGCCACGGTAATAGAATCGGATCGGGTCTGGCATCGTGGGTCTCGTCTGGTTGTCTGCGGCTATACGCCGAGGGCGGAAGGCTACCACCCCCGGCCACTCAATCTATAAGATTTTGCATATAAAGCTTATCAATATATAAGCATATCTTATGCATCGCCCGGCAGCCTTATAGTGGGCAAGGATGCACTGTTTTCCAGTGTTGCGCGATATCGATGCGGCGCGTGATCCAGACATGCGGGTGGCCCTGCACGTAATCAAGAAAGCGCGCCAGCGCCGCCGCCCGCCCCGGCCGCCCTACCAGGCGGCAATGCAGGCCGACCGACAGCATCTTGGGCTGGTCCAGGCCGTTCGGGTCGCCCTCGGCGTAGAGCACGTCGAAAGCGTCTTTCAGATAGTCGAAAAACTGGGTGCCGGAATTAAAACCCTGCATGGCGGCAAAGCGCATGTCGTTGGTGTCGAGCGTGTACGGCACCACCAGGTGCGGCTGGGACGACTGCTCGCCGCCGGGGCCGCCCACCGCCACCTGTTGCCAGAACGGCAGGTCGTCGCCGTAGTGGTCGGCATCGTAGGCAAAGCCGCCGTGCTCGACCACCAGCCTGCGCGTATTGGGCGAATCGCGCCCGGTGTACCAGCCCAGCGGCGCTGCGCCCAGCAGCTCGCGAAAGATCTCCACCGCCTGCGCCATGTGGGCGCGTTCGGTGGCCGCATCGATCTGCTGGTAAGAAATCCAGCGCAGCCCGTGGCAGGCAATCTCGTGTCCCAGTTCGCGAAAAGCCGCCACCGCCTCGGGATTGCGCTTGAGCGCCATCGCGACCGCGAACACCGTCAGCGGCAGGCCGCGCTGCTCGAACAGGCGCAGCACCCGCCACAAGCCGGCGCGCGACCCGTATTCGTAGAGCGACTCCATGCTCATGTGGCGCATCGGGTAGCTCGCCGCGCCGATGATCTCGGACAAAAAGGTTTCCGACCCTGCGTCGCCATGCAGCACGCTGTTTTCGCCGCCCTCTTCGTAGTTGAGCACGAATTGCAGGGCAATCCGGGCCTGGCCCGGCCATTGCGGGTGGGGCGGGTTGCGGCCGTAGCCGGCCAAATCGCGCGGATAGTGTGAATAGGTGTCCATGGTCGCTCAAGAGGCGGGTATATCGGCCATCATATATTGCAGCACGCACAAGAGTATATGATTGCCTACCTGGTTCAACTCATCCATCAGAAAGGGAAGCCGCATGGGCAAACTGTCCACCCACGTCCTCGACACCGCCCATGGGCGGCCCGGCGCCGGCGTCAAGGTCGAGCTGTTCGCCGTCGATGGCGGCAGCCGTACCCTGGTCAAGTCCGACCTGACCAATACCGACGGGCGCTGCGGCGCCGCGCTGCTCGAGGGCGAAGCCTTGCGCGCCGGACAATACGAACTGGTCTTTCATGCAGGCGACTATTTCGCCGCCTGCGGCATTGCCCTGCCCGCGCCGCGCTTCCTGGACCGGATCGTGATTGCCTTCGGCCTGGCCGACGCCACCCAGAACTACCATGTTCCGCTGGTCATGACGCCCTGGTCGTACTCTACCTACCGCGGCAGCTAGGCGAGTACGCTGGCCGGCTTCGGCGCTGGCCAGGCAAGCCTTGCCGACCCTGACACGTTCTATTTTTTAGAGCAATGTAGTATTTATCCTACAAATTCCCTCATTTTCATCAAATTCCTCCCGGCAAGATTGCTCAGTGGATAGAATGATTCCTGTACCGGCGCTGATGACAGCCCTGCGCTGTTGCCGGCACCCTTCCTTCCCGTGAAACGAACGCACCCTGAGCGCGATAAGAGTCATTATGAAAAAACGTTTGATTGCTACCCTGCTGGCGCTTCCGCTGGCAACTTCCATGAGCTTCGCGCAAGAAAGCGCCGGCTTTCCTGCCATCAAGGTCAGTGGCTTCGGTACTGCCGCGCTGACGTATGCTGACGTCAAGGGTGCCGAATTCGCCCGTCCGAACCAGGCCAGCGGTTCGTCGCAGAATTTCCGTACCGGCATCGACTCGAACCTCGGCCTGCAAGCCGACATGCCGGTCAATAGCTGGATCTCGCTGACCGCCCAGGGCCTGGTGCGCAAGGATGCAGAACCCGGCTACGGCGCCGAACTGAGCTGGGCGTTTGCCAAGTTCCGTATTTCCGACGAAGTCAGCATTCGCGTCGGCCGCGTCGGCCTGCCGGTCTTCATGATCTCGGATTACCGCAACGTCGGCTACGCCAACACCATGCTGCGCCCACCGGCGGAAGTCTATTCGCAGGTGCCGTTCAGCAGCGTCGACGGTCTTGACGTCACCTGGCAGCACGGATTCGGCGACACCACCGTTACTTCGCAGCTGGCCTATGGCAGCGTGAAGTCGCCAATCTCGGGCAACCTCCATGCCGAAGGCGATAACGTCTACGCCCTGAATGTCAGCGCCGAGCATGGCCCGTTCATCGTGCGCGCCGGTCATGCCATTACCGACATCACCATCGAAGATTCGACCTCGCTCAACAGCCTGGTAAGCGGCCTGCGCGCCGCCGGCGCCGGCTATCGTTTCCCGCAGCTGGCCCCGCTGGCTGCCGAAATCGAAGCCAAGGACAAGCGCGGACAGTTCAGTTCGCTGGGCATGTCGATGGACTGGAACAACATCGTGGTCCAGACCGAGTTCGCCAAGCGCAAGAGCAAGACCTATATCAACGACACCAGCTCGTGGTATGTGATGGCCGGCTACCGTATCGGCAAGTTCCTGCCGTACTACACCCATAGCGAACTGAAGATCGACCGCGCCATCGTCAACACCGTACCGGCAGCCTGCCCGGCCGGCTTCCCGGCCGCCTGCACCCCGACCATGCAGGCGCTTGGCGCCGGCGTGCGCCGCCTGCCCAACACCGGCGTGGGCCAGGGCGAGCGTACCACCGACACGGTTGGCGTGCGCTGGGACTTCGCCAGCTCGGTGGCACTGAAGGCACAGATCGACCGCATCAAGCCAAAGAATGGTGCCGGCCTGTTCATCAATGCCCAGCCTGGTTTCAACGACACCGTCACCGTCGGCGCCGTCGCCCTCGATTTCGTTTTCTAAGGAGAGACGACACATGAACAAGATCATTGCAAGCCTGTTCGCCTGCGCTACCGTGCTCGCCACCGCTCCGGCGCTGGCCGAAGTCGTGGTCGTGGTCAGCCCGAAGGCCGCCGAATCCTCGCTGAGCAAGGAGCAGGTCGCCCAGTTCTTCCTGGGTAAATCGTCGTCGATGACGCCGGTCGACCAGGCCGACTCGGCCCCGATCCGCGCCGAGTTCTACAAGAAGGTCGCGGACAAGGACGCGGCCCAGGCCAAGGCCCTGTGGTCGAAGCTGGTGTTCACCGGCAAGGCCACGATGCCGAAGGAAGTCGCCGACAACGCCGCCGTCAAGGCTGCCGTCGCCGCCAACCCGAAGGCCATCGGCTACATCGAGAAGAGCGCGGTCGATGCCAGTGTCAAAGTCGTGTACACAGCACAATAAGCGGACGCGCGTTTAGCATTACCCGCCGCCGGTAATACGCCCGCGGCGGTTTTCGCATTCTGGAGACAAGCATGAGCATCAAGCGCAGGATCTGGGCATTGCCCGTTATTTCCGCAATTATTTTTGGCCTGGGAGCAGGCGCGAGCACGATGATCGCCAACAACGCGCGCCAGTCGATTACCACGACCGCCAGCGTCGATTATCCGGTGCTCGATGCTTCCAAGGCACTCATCCTCGACGTCGCGGGCATTACCGACAGCTTGCGCGACGCAGTCGCCGAGGGCGACAAGGAAAAGATCACCCAGGTCGGCGAGCAGGCTACCAAGCTGCGCGCCAAGCTGGACAAATTCAAGGCGATTCCGGGCCAGCTCGACACCGGTACCCGCCTGGGCAAGGAATTCGACGCCTACTATGCGCCGGCCCTGTCGGCCGCGCGCATCATGCTCGAAATGGAAGAAGGCGACCCGCAGGCCGTGGTCGGCAAGATGCAGTCGGCGCTGTCGACCCTCAACGGCGACCTGACCAAGGTCAATGAAGCGGCCCAGCGCCAGTTCGCCACCGGCATCGAGGACAGCAAGAACAGCGTCAACCAGGTCATGCTCGCGATGCTGCTCACCGCGCTGGTGGTGATCGCCACGCTGGCGCTGGTGTCGTGGGTTGTGGTGCGCACTATCTGGCGCCAGCTCGGCGGCGAACCGGCCTATGCGCGCGAGATCGCGCGCGCCGTGGCCGCGGGCGACCTGTCGACCGAGATCCGTATCGAAGCCGGCGACAAGAGCAGCCTGCTGGTGGCGCTGAAGGACATGCGCGGCCGCCTGGCGACCCTGGTCGCCGAGATCAAGGCATCGGCCGACACCATCGCGCTGGCCAGCGCCGAAATCGCCAGCGGCAACGCCGACCTGGCGCAGCGTACCGAATCGCAGGCGGCAAGCCTGGACCGCACCACCCGTTCGATGGAAGAACTGACCGGCGCCGTGCGTGAAAACGCCAGCGCAGCCAGCCAGGCCAATGCGCTGGTGGAAACCGCGACCAATATCGCCACCCGCGGCGGCGAAGTGGTCGGCGGCGTGGTCACGACCATGGGCGACATCAACAGCTCGGCCAACAAGATCGTCGAGATCATCTCGGTTATTGACGGTATCGCCTTCCAGACCAATATCCTGGCGCTCAATGCGGCAGTCGAAGCGGCGCGCGCCGGCGAACAGGGCCGCGGCTTCGCGGTGGTCGCGGGCGAGGTGCGCAACCTGGCGCAGCGTTCGGCAGCGGCAGCCAAGGAAATCAAGGGCTTGATTGGCGACTCGGTGGCCAAGGTATCGGCCGGCAGCGTGCTGGTGGACGAAGCCGGCGTGACCATGGGCCAGATCGTGGACTCGGTGCGCAAGGTGCAGACCATCATGGCCGAGATCAGCGCCGCCGGCGCCCGCCAGAGCGCCGGCATCGACGAGATCGGCCGGGCCATCGGCAGCATCGACGAAATGACCCAGCAAAATTCGGCCCTGGTCGAAGAAGCCTCGGCGGCCGCCGAATCGCTCACCGAACAGACCACCCAGCTGACGGTGGCGCTGTCGGTGTTCAAGATCGAGACGGCAACGCCAGTCTCGAACGGCGCGCCGAACCGGCTGGCATTGCGCTAGCCGCAAAGTCTGTCGCGGTTGCCAGTCGATGCTGGTGACCGGCAAGGGCCGTGATTGCCGTTACCAGCGGCCATCACGGCCTTGTTGATTTTGGCAGGCGCAGCGCACACACCACCCCCGTCAACGCCGGTGCTTGTCGTTCGCACCATAATGCTTGTCGGCCCCACCACAAGCCTTGTCGGCCTCACCACAAAGCACTTGCCTGCCGAGCCATTGTCGTGGTACGCACGCATCGACACCAGAGCAAATCCTTTACAAATTTGATGCTCGTAGGCATCATCAGGCAATCCTTTCGGTATCGTTTCCGCTTTTTCACGTCCCCTTTCCACGGCTCCCATGGCAGCAGTCTTTCCCAACTCGACCACTGGCACGCAATTGTCCGCGCCATTGTCGGCGCAGATGTCGGCCCAGCTGCCGGCACTGGCGCGCGCGCTGGTCCAGGCCAGCCGGTTGAGCGCGGGTCAGGCCGACGCGCTGCAGAAAAAAGCGGCAAGCGACAAGACCGCGTTCATCGACATCCTGCTCGACAGCGGCATCATCGACCCGGCCAGCCTGGCGAGCTTCTGCGCCGAGACCTTCGGCTATCCGCTACTGGACCTGTCGAGCTTCGCACCGGAAGCCTTTCCGCTGGCCGCCATCGACACCAAGCTGATGCAGGCCCAGCGCGTGATTGCCCTGGCCAAGCGCGGCAACAAGATGTCGGTGGCGCTGTCCGACCCCACCAACACCCAGGCCCTGGACCAGATTAAATTCCAGAGCGAAGCGGCGGTGGAGCCGGTGATCGTGGCCCACGACATCCTGCTCAAGCTCCTGGCCGGACTGGCCAAGAGCGCCGAGCAAAGCCTGAACGACCTTGCCGGCGAAGAAGCGGCCATTGAATTTGCCGAGGAAGACACCCAGGCTGCCGCCCCGCTGGACGCGCCGAGCGATGTCGAGGACGCGCCGATCGTGCGCTTCCTGAACAAGATTCTGATGGATGCGGTGCAGATGGGCGCCTCGGACATCCACTTCGAACCCTACGAAAAATACTATCGCATCCGGCTGCGCGTGGACGGCGTGCTGCGCGACCATGCTGCGCCGCCGCTGTCGATCCGCGAAAAGCTGGTCTCGCGCATCAAGGTGCTGGCCAAGCTCGACATCTCCGAAAAGCGCGTGCCCCAGGACGGCCGCATGCGCCTGATCATGGGCCCGACCCGCACCATCGATTTCCGCGTCTCGACCCTGCCGACGCTGTTCGGCGAAAAGACCGTGATGCGTATCCTCGACGCCACCCAGGCGCAGATGGGCATCGACGCGCTCGGCTACGACGCCGACCAGAAGGCGATGCTGCTCGAAGCGATCTCGCGCCCCTACGGCATGGTGCTGGTCACCGGCCCGACCGGCTCGGGCAAGACCGTGTCGCTGTACACCTGCCTGAACGTGCTCAACAAGCCCGGCATCAACATCTCGACCGCGGAAGACCCGGCCGAGATCAACCTGCCTGGCGTGAACCAGGTGAACGTCAACGACCGCGCCGGCCTGACCTTCCCGGTGGCCTTGAAATCGTTTTTGCGCCAGGATCCGGACATCATCATGGTCGGCGAGATCCGCGACCTCGAGACCGCCGACATCGCGATCAAGGCTGCCCAGACCGGCCACATGGTGTTTTCGACGCTGCACACCAACGACGCGCCGTCGACCCTGACCCGCCTGATGAACATGGGCGTGGCGCCGTTCAACATTGCCTCGTCGGTGATCCTGATTACCGCGCAGCGCCTGGCGCGCCGCCTGTGCACCTGCAAGCAGCCACTCGACACCAGCCGCGAGGCGCTGGTGGCGGCCGGCTACCGCGACAGCGACCTCGACGGTGGCTGGAAGCCCTATGGCCCGGTGGGCTGCGACCGCTGCCTCGGCTCGGGCTACAAGGGCCGGGTCGGCATCTACCAGCTGATGCCGATCACGCCCGCGATCGAATCCTTGATCCTGACCCACGGCAATGCGATGGAAATCGCCGCCCAGGCCGAGAAGGAAGGCGTCAATTCGCTGCGCCGCTCGGGCCTGATGAAAGTGAAACAGGGGCTGACCAGCCTCGAAGAAGTGCTCGGCTGTACCAACGAATAGGATTCTTATGGCAACCTCCCTACCATCCCGGAGCCGCGCCGGCGCGCAGGTCAAGGAATCGGTCTACGCCTGGGAAGGCAAGGACAAGACCGGCAAGACCGTGCGCGGCGAACTGCGCGCCGGGGGCGAGGCCATCGTCAACGTCACGCTGCGTCGCCAGGGCATCCTGGTCACCAAGATCAAGAAAAAGGCCTACCGCAGCGGCAAGAAGATCACCGACAAGGACCTGACCCTGTTCACGCGCCAGCTGGCCACCATGATGAAGGCCGGCGTACCGCTGCTGCAGGCTTTCGACATCGTCGGCAAGGGCCATGGCAATCCGTCGATGTCCAAGCTGATCATGGACCTGCGCAACGACGTCGAGACCGGCACCAGCCTGAACAACGCGTTCCGCAAGTACCCGCTGTACTTCGACCCGCTGTTTTGCAACCTGGTGGGCGCCGGCGAACAGGCCGGCATCCTGGAAGACCTGCTCACCCGCCTGGCGATCTACAAGGAGAAGACGCTGGCGATCAAGGCCAAGATCAAGTCGGCCCTGATGTACCCGATCTCGATCCTCGCGATCGCCTTCCTGGTCACGGCCGTGATCATGATCTGGGTGGTGCCGGCCTTCAAGGACGTGTTCAAGAGCTTCGGCGCCGACCTGCCGGCGCCAACCCTGATCGTGATGGCGATCTCGGAATTCTTCGTCACCTGGTGGTACCTGATCTTCGGCTCGATCTTCGGCGGCCTGTATTTCTTCTTCCAGGCCTGGCAACGCTCGCTCAAGATGCAGCAGGCGATGGACCGCATCCTGCTGCGCCTGCCGATCTTCGGCGCCGTGATTCGCAAGGCCACCATCGCGCGCTGGACCCGCACCCTGTCGACCATGTTCGCCGCCGGCGTGCCCCTGGTCGAAGCGCTCGACTCGGTCGGCGGCGCCTCGGGCAACGCGGTCTACCTGGAAGCGACCCGCAAGATCCAGAACGAGGTCAGCACCGGCACCAGCCTGACGCTGTCGATGCAGAACGTGAACGTGTTCCCCAACATGGTCATCCAGATGGTCCAGATCGGCGAAGAATCCGGCTCGCTCGACGCCATGCTGGGCAAGGTGGCCGACTTCTTCGAAGAAGAAGTCGACGAAGCTGTGGCCGGCCTGTCATCGCTGATGGAGCCGCTGATCATGGTGATCCTGGGCGTGCTGATCGGCGGCCTGGTGATTGCGATGTATTTGCCGATCTTTAAGCTGGGCTCGGTGGTGTAAGCGGGCGGTCACACCTGCGGCGCCTGCACCATGCCGGCGCCCGTATCATAGAGGTCGAAACCCGGCACGAACACTGCGGTACTGGCCGACGCGAACAGGTTTGCGCTCAGCAGCATTGCGTTCAACTGCCCTTGCCGCTTCAGCTTTTCCGCCCACAAGGCGGCGACCCCGGCCACATGTGGCGCCGCCATGCTGGTGCCGCTCATGGCTACCAGGTCGCCCCCCGGGCGTGCCGACACGATGTCCACGCCCGGCGCGCAGATGTTCGGCCCGGTGTTCGAAAAGCGCGCCACCGCCATCCTGCTCGTGTTGCCCTCTGCATGGCCGACCGCGCCAACCGACATGAAGCCTTCGGAATTGGCCGGTGGCGTGACCGACAACTCGTATTCCGGTCCGGCCGTGCGGTCGGTGTCGTTGCCCGCTGCGGCGATGAAGATCGAGGGCGAGCCGAACACGCTCTTGGCCTTGATCGACAGGGTGACGGTCTCGAACAGCCTGACCGTGGCGCGGTAGGCCTCGAGCGCGCGCGACATCGCCACCCGTTCGGGAAGGCGATCCTCCATGCGCTTGGCCAGCGCCGTGAAATCGATCCCAACCGACATCGAGATCACGTTCGCGCCGTTTTCCGCTGCCCACTCCATCGCCTTGGCCAGTCTGGCGCTCGTGCCACCGCCCTTGCTGCCGATGATCTTGCCGATCAGCGCACGCTGGACGCCCGGCGCGATGCCGATGCGCCCGAACGGGCCTGCACGGCCAAAGATGGTGCCGGCGCAGTGGGTGCCGTGGCCGAGTACGTCGCCATTGCCTTCGTCGGTGAAATCTTCTTCGATCAGCTCGATTCCGGCAAATGCCGGGTGGGTGCGGTCGATTCCCGTGTCCAGTACCGCCACCACGATACCTCTTCCGTCATACGGCGAAGTATCGGCGCGCACCGCTTGCACGCCCCACGACGCATGCCCCAGGGCCAGCGGCACGGCCACGGCGCCGCTCATGTCGTGCACTTCCTTGAGCAGGGAGATCGGCACCGATTCGGCCACTGCCAGTACATCGGCCGCGCTCGATACATAAGGAAGGGCGTTGCGTTCAAGCGTCTTGACTTCGATCTTTACCGCCGGGACGGGGGCCGCCATGAAAGGTGTCAGCGCCGGCGTGGGCAGAAACGCCGATTCGGCGCCGATGGCCGACCCTGCCGGCGCACCGATCAGCCGGCCAGAGCGGCCTCCGGAACCGAACAGGTCGTTCGGCGATGCCGCCAGATTGCCGATGTTACGCAAGAAATCCTGGGCCGACGCCGGGTCGGGCGCCAGCGGATAGCCCCCGTCCCGGCCCGTGGCGGCACCGGTAAAGACATCGCGTGTATTTCCCTGGTTGGTGCGCAAGACGATGTATTCGGCTTTCATGATGGTCCTCGTAGTGTGGCCCCGCAACGCGGTATATCACTACGACAGCGCCGCGGTCTCCAACAGTCCAACCCGAGTTTGTCAGCCGTTTGCGCTTGCGCAAACCTTCGTTCGTTAAAGTCGGGCAGGCCTGGGCCATTCATGCTGCATCTAGGCAACCGCCTTCCAGGGCTCGAAAGCGATCGTCTCGCCGTCTTGCGGAATCGACAAGCGCCCCGCCACGCCGGCTCGCTGCGCGGCGCTGCGCAACTGGGCGCGCTGCACCGGGCAGTGACTCAGGGCTTCCAGGTGGTTGGCCAGTACGCGCCCGCTGGCGATGCGCGTCAATTCAATGACCTCGTCCGTTCCCATGATGATGTCGCCGCCAAGGTCGAAATGCGCGCCACCGGCCGGCACCACGCACACCTGCGGCTGGTGGCGCCGGACGAACTGGCGCACCTCGTCGGTCAATACCGTGTCGCCCGACAGGTACAGGCTCGGTTCGCCCGGCATCTCGATAAAATAGCCAACCCCGTGTTCCATCACGGTACCGACCAGGCCAAGGCCATGGGTGCAGCGCACGGTGCGGATCTGGCCGCCCAGGAAAGCTTGCGGCTGTGCGTGGTCTGCCGCCAGCGGCAGCACATGCAGACCGCGCGCGCTCAGGTGCGCAAGGTCGTGCGGCGTGCAGATCACGGGAATCTGTCGCTCGCGCAGCCAATGCTTCGCAGCACGATCGAGATGATCGAAATGCCCTTTCTGGCAATGCGTGATCAGGCAGTGGGTCACGGTGTCCAGGGCCGAAGCCGCATTGGCGGGCAGTTCCACGGTCGGGTTGCGCAGGCGCCGGCGCACGAACAGGCGCAGCGGTGGCAGCGCATCCTTGCGTGCCAACATTGGGTCGACCAGAATGTTGTACCGACCGACGTGCACAATGATGGTGGCGTTTCGCAACTGGGTGATGCGCATGGATGACTTCCTTTCAAAATGGGGCTGGTGGCGTCGATAACAGCGATTTTCCCCTGCTTTCAACGTCGATGACATTGGCCATATCGCTAAAAATCATGGCAATATGGCCAAATGACAACCAGAAAAATCGATGTGCTGGCCTACGCTGGCTGTATGGGCATGGAAGTGTTCGGCCTGTGCGACACGCTGCTGCTGGCCAACCGCGTCGCCGCAGCCATGGCCGGCGCGGCGGCCGAGCCCTTGTTCGAGGTCCGCGTCACCAGCCTTGCAGGAGGTACCGTGCGCGCCGCCGGCGGCCTGGCGATCGGCACTCGCAAGTTTCGGGTCTCGCACAACCTGCTCGTCATACCGGGAATGGACATCGGCGATCGCCATGGCTGTACCCATCCGCAAGAACACCTGGCGGGAGAAGTCAGGGCGATCAGGCGCGCCTTTGCGCATGGCGCGCCAGTTGCATCGATGTGCGTGGGCGCCTTTCTGGTGGCCGAAGCGGGCCTGTTGGACGGGCGCCGCGCCACTACTTCGTGGATGTTCGCCGCCGACCTCGCGCGCCGCTTTCCGCTGGCGCGGGTCGATGCCGCTGCGATGGTGGTCGAAGACGGGGGCGTGACCACCACCGGGGCGTTTACCGCCACCTTCGACCTGGCCATGCAGCTGATCCACGAGGCGGCTACGCCCAGGCAAGCGCGGGCCGTGGAGCGCATGGCGATGCTGCATCGGCGCGTGAGCCAGGCGCCCTACGTCGACACCGGCCTGATCGCAAAGCCGTCTGGCTGCTTCTCTGAAAATGTGCAGCGCTGGCTCGGCGAGCGCCTGGCCGAACCGTACGATCTCGCTGCCCTGGCCGCCGCCTTTCACGTCAGCGCCCGCACCCTGCTGCGCCGCTTCAAGGCGCAAACGGGGCAGACGCCGCTGGCGTATCTGCAGGGCGAACGCATCAACACCGCGAAACGGCTGCTCGAATCGAGGGCGCTGAGCGTGGCACAGATCACCGAACGCGTCGGCTACGGCGACGTGGCAAGCTTCAGTACCCTGTTCAAGCGGCTCGCCGGGCAGTCGCCGGCGCAGTACCGGCGCAGCTTCGACGTGCGCAGCGGTGCAGCAGGCGACGTCGTCACCCCGGCGCCGCCTGCCCTCGCCGCATTGTTCTGCGCCCAACCACCCCTGCAGGCTTCGCCAAATCGCGGCGAAACCTCTACAATAGGTTGATGTAAAGAATCTTTTTTCTGTTTACCTGATTGGACCTTGCCGCCATGCCCCCGGAATCCATCCTGTTCGCGCCGCCTGCCACGCTGGCGGCCACCCTCGTGGCAGCCCTGTTCGGGCTGCTCGTCGGCAGCTTCCTGAACGTGGTCATCCACCGCATCCCCCGGATGATGCAGCGCGAATCCGACAATTACGTGGCCCAGGAAAGCGGCAAGCCGGCGCCCCACCAGGAGCGCTACAACCTGATGGTGCCGCGCTCGAGCTGCCCGCATTGCAGCCACCAGATCACGGCGCTGGAAAACATCCCGGTCATCAGCTGGCTGGCGCTGCGCGGCAAGTGCAGCAACTGCAAGGCGCCGATCTCGGCGCGCTATCCGGCCGTCGAACTGCTTACCGGAACCCTGGCAGGCGTGCTGGTATGGACCTTCGGCAGCGGCATGGCGGGACTGGCCACATTGCTGTTCCTGTTCCTGCTGGTGGCCATGACCTTCATCGACGTCGACACCCAGCTGCTGCCGGACGACCTGACCTATCCGCTGCTGTGGGCCGGCCTGCTGGTGAACCTGCATGGCACCTTTGTGCCGCTGCAGGACGCGGTGATCGGCGCCGCTGCCGGCTACCTGGTGCTGTGGGCGGTGTACTGGCTGTTCAAGCTGGTCACCGGCAAGGAAGGCATGGGCTATGGCGACTTCAAGCTGCTGGCGGCGCTGGGGGCCTGGCTGGGCTGGGCCATGCTGCCGACCATTATCCTGCTCTCTTCGGTGGTCGGCGCAGTAGTAGGCATCAGCCTGATCGTGTTCGCCAAGCGCGGGCGCGACAAGCCGATTCCTTTCGGCCCCTACCTGGCAGCCGCCGGCCTGATCGCCCTGCTCTACGGCAGCGCCATCAGCGCGTGGCTGCAAGGCGTGCTGGTGGCTTGAGATGGCCAACCCACCTAGCACGGCGTTCTCGGTCGGCCTGACCGGCGGCATCGGCTGCGGCAAGACCACCGTGGCCGACATGTTCGCCGCCCTTGGCGCATCGGTCATCGACACCGACGAGATCGCCCATGCGCTCACCGCGCCGCACGGTGCGGCGATGCCGGCCCTGCTGGCCGAGTTCGGCGACGACTTCGCCACCCCAAGCGGCGCCCTCGACCGCGCCCGGATGCGCGAGCTGGTCTTTGCCGATGCCAGTGCGCGGGCGCGCCTTGAAAACATCTTGCATCCACGCATCCGCGCTGCCACGCAGGCCGCGGCCAGCATCGCCGGCGGCGCCTATGTGATGTTCGTGGTGCCGCTGCTGATCGAATCGGGCCAGTGGCGCGAACGGGTCACGCGGGTGCTGGCGATCGATTGCCCGGAACACGTGCAGATCGCCCGCGTCATGGCCCGCAACGGCTTGAGCGAAACGCAGGTACGCGCGATCATGGCGGCCCAGGCCAGCCGCGAACAGCGGCGCGCGGCGGCCGACGACATCATCGTCAACGACGACGGGCTCGACGCGCTGCGCCCCCAGGTGCTCGCCCTGCACGCCCAGTACTTGCGCCTGGCCGGATGAAAACTCGTCAAGTCGATGCAGGATTTGTAATTTTGCGCTGCATGGTTCAGAATCACAGGGTTGCTCTCCAGCCCACATCCAAGGGAATGTTACTTTGATCGTCTACGAATATCCTTTCAACGAGCGGATTCGCACGTTGTTACGGCTGGAAGACTTGTACGAAAAATTCAAGTTCTTCGCGCATCAGGAACATCCGATGCAGCATCACGTCGCACTCGCCACGATATTCGACATGCTGGAAGTGGCCGGGCGCGCCGACCTGAAATCCGATTTGCTGCAGGAACTCGAACGCCAGAAGCAAAGCCTGATGGCCTACCGCAGCAATCCGAACGTGGCGGCCGAGGCGCTCGACGCCGTACTGGCCGAGCTCGATAGCGTGGGCGGCGCCCTGGTCGCGGCGCAGGGGCGTACCGGCCAGAACGTGCGCGACAACGAATGGCTGATGAGCATCCGCGGACGCACCATCATCCCCGGCGGCGCATCCGAATTCGATTTGCCCTCTTACCACGCATGGCAGCAACGCCCGGGCGCCCAGCGCCAGGCCGACATCATGAAGTGGTTCGCGCCGCTGGCGCCGCTGTTCGAGGCGCTGTCGCTGGTGCTGCGCCTGCTGCGCGACTCGGGCGCGCCGGCGGCGATGCTCGCCAGTGGCGGCAGCTATCAGCAGATGCTGCAAGGTAAGGTCTACCAGATGCTGCGTTTGTCGATCGACGAGACGCTGGGCGCGATCCCCGAGATCTCGGCCAACAAATACATGCTGTGGGTGCGCTTCACCAGCCAGGACGGCGACTGCAAGCCCAAGGCACTCGAAGCAGACGTGCCCTTCGAGCTGACCCTGTGTAATTTCTGATGCTTGATTCTTGATTGGTAATGGTATGACTGTCGTTGCGTGCCCAACCTGTGGCAAGAAGGTCGAATGGACCCCTGCCAACAAATTCCGCCCGTTCTGCTCCGAACGCTGCAAGCAGATCGACCTCGGCGCCTGGGCCGAAGAAAAATACACGATACCCGGCGCGGCCCCGAGCGAGACACTGAAAGATCCGCTGGCAGACGACTGACTGCGCCGGCCTCGGCGCCGTCAAGCTTGCCGCGGTGCGAAGCGCACCCGGTCCAGCCACTCCAGCAGCGGAATGGTCGCTGGCAGCAGCGGCGCCACGCTGTACGCGCCCTGCCAGGCAAAGGCCTGCCCTTCCAGGCCTTGCGGCTCGCCTTCCCAGGCGCGGCAGATGTAGAAATACAGGCGTACATGGGCGTGCTCGTACACGTGCTCGACGCAGCACCATGGTTCTCCGCTGAGCACCCGCACGCCCAGTTCCTCGACGAACTCGCGCTGCAGGGCGTGAAAGATATCCTCGCCCGCCTCGACCTTCCCGCCCGGAAATTCCCAATAGCCCGCATAGGGCTTGCCCTCGGGCCGCTGGCCCAGCAGCACGTCGCCGTTGGGGCGCATCAGGATGCCAACTGCAACGTCGATCGGTGTTGCTGGTGCTTTACTCATTGTTTCCATCGTCCGGCATTTTGCCGGCATAGTCTTTCGCAAACTGCCAGGCCACGCGCCCCGAGCGCGAACCGCGCTGCAAGGCCCATTGCAGCGCCGCCGGCCGCGCCGCCTCGATCTGCTGCGGCGTACAGCCCAAGCTGGCCAGCCAGTGCCCGACGATGCCGAGATAGTCGTCCTGCCTGAACGGATAGAACGACAGCCACAGGCCGAAGCGCTCCGACAGCGAAATGCGCTCTTCCACTGTCTCTCCGGGATGCAGGTCGCCATCTTCGCCGTGGCGGTAGCTGGCGTTGTCCGACAGCTTCTCGGGCATCAGGTGGCGCCGGTTCGACGTGGCGTAGATCAGCACATTGTCCGACTGCGCCGCGATGCTGCCATCGAGGGCCACTTTCAGCGCCTTGTAGCCGGCTTCGCCTTCTTCGAACGACAGGTCGTCGCAGAACACCACGAAGCGCTCCGGACGCCCCGCCACCAGGTCGACGATGTCGGGCAGATCGGCCAGGTCGGCCTTGTCGACCTCGATCAGGCGCAGGCCCTGGCCGGCAAAGTCGTTCAGGCAGGCCTTTATCAGCGACGACTTGCCGGTGCCACGCGCGCCGGTCAAGAGCACGTTGTTGGCCGGTCGGCGCGCCACGAACTGGCGGGTGTTCTGCTCGATCTGGCGCTTTTGCGCATCGACGTGCTGCAAGTCTTCCAGGCGGATGGTCGAGGCATGCAGCACCGGCTGCAAGAAGTGCCCGCCGCCGCTGGCGCGCTTGCGCCAGCGGAAGGCGACGCTGCGTTTCCAGTCAGGCTCGCGCGGCGCGCCCGGCGGCAGTACCGCTTCCAGCCGCCCCAGCAGGGCTTCGGCGCGGTGCAAGAATTGCTCCAGCGGCGTCATGGGGTCACGAACGGTAATCGGCGTTGATCGTCACGTAGTCGTGCGACAGGTCGCAGGTCCAGACGGTGGCCGCGGCCTGCCCGCGTCCGAGCGTGACGCGCACGGTGATCTCGGACTGTTGCATGACGCGCTGGCCGTCTTGTTCCTGGTAGTCCGGATTGCGCCCGCCATCCCTGGCGACCCAGACGTCGTCCAGGTAGAGGTCGAGCTTGGTCACATCGAGATCGTCCACGCCGGCATAACCGACCGCGGCCAGGATGCGGCCCAGGTTCGGGTCCGAGGCGAAGAAGGCGGTCTTCACCAGCGGCGAGTGGGCGATCGCATAGGCGATCTGGCGGCATTCGTCGATGTTGCGGCCCTGCTCCACCGTGATGGTGATGAACTTGGTCGCGCCTTCGCCGTCGCGGATGATCTGCTGCGCCAGGTTGCGCGAGATGTCGGTAACGGCGTCTTTCAGAGCGGCGTAATCCGGGGAGTCGACCGAATCGACCACCAGGCTGCCGGCGCCGGTGGCGACGATGATGAACGAGTCGTTGGTCGAGGTGTCGCCGTCGATCGTGATGCTGTTGAACGAATGGTCGGCCGCGTGCCTGACCAGTTCGTCGAGCACCGGCTGCGCCACCCTGGCGTCGAGCGCCAGGTAGCCGAGCATGGTCGCCATGTTCGGCCTGATCATGCCGGCGCCCTTGCTGATGCCGGTCATGGTCACGGCGTGCCCGCCGATGGTCACGCACCGCGACGCCGCCTTGGGCTGGGTGTCGGTGGTCATGATCGCCTCGGCGGCATTGAACCAGTTATCCAGCGTCAGGTTGCCGATCGCGGCCGGCAGGCCGGCGACGATCTTCGGCAGCGGCAGCGGCTCGAGGATCACGCCGGTGGAAAACGGCAGCACCTGTTGGGCATCCAGGCCGAGCAGCTTTGCCACTTCGGCACACGTCGCCTGCGCATTGGCCAGGCCCGATGCGCCGGTACCGGCATTGGCGTTACCGGTGTTGACGACCAGCGCGCGGATCGGCTTGCCGCCCGCCTTCATCGCGGCCAGGTTGGCCTGGCTCACCTGGACCGGCGCGGCGCAGAAGCGGTTCTTGGTAAACACCCCGGCCACGGTGGCGCCTTCGGCCAGCTTCATCACCAGCAGGTCCTTGCGATTGGGCTTCTTGATGCCGGCTTCGGCATAGCCGATCTCGATACCGTTGACGGGTTTCAGGTCTGCTGCAACTGGCAGGGGGGAATTGACGGCCATGGCGATCTCGTGTTCGAAGAATGGTGAATTCGATATTGTACTGCCAGCGGCGCCTGCCGCGAGCCGGGCAGCGACTGACGGCCGGCATAAGAAAATGCAGGCATGGCGCATGGGGCGATAACCGCCATTTAATGCCCATTAATCCAGGCTCATGGCGCGTTCAGGGGGGTGTCTTGCGCACGATTCATTTTTCCCATAAATATTGTTTTAAATCAATCTCTTACGATTTGTGGATCAGGACTGTGCATATACTCGACATGCGCCAAAAGCAGACCTGCAGCGGCATGCCGTTTCGCCGTGTTCCAGCCGTCTTTTGGGCACCCGCCCGGGCACCCCGCCGGGGCATATCCTATAAGACTGGAGACAACAATGAAGCACACCGTAAAGGCGCGGCTGCTGGTCGCGCTCTGCGCCGCCCTGGCAGGCGCGCCGCTCGCATTCGCGGATGGCAAGCCGGCCGAGCTGACCGTGTCGGCCAAGCAGTACCAGCAGTATTTTAAAGACGCGTCGAAAGAATTCGACGTGCCGGTGGAGTTGCTGCAAGCGATCGCCTACGCGGAGACGCGCTGGCATCCGCACGTGCCCAAGGGCCAGCGCAAGAACAACGGCGAGCCCGAGGTCGAGGTCGAATCGCACCACGGCATGCCGATCAGCTACGGCATCATGGGCCTGCGCAACGACGCCCATTTTGGCCAGTCCCTGATCCAGGGCGCGGCGCTGCTGCGGGTCACGCCAGAACAGGCGGCCACCGACACCCGCACCAATATTCGCGCCGCCGCCGCCCTGCTGGCCCGGCACGGCGCCCGCAAGAACAAGGCCTTCCCTCTGGCCGACTGGGAAAGCGCCGTGGCCCGCTACAGCGGCATTCCCCAGCCCGAGATCGCCCAGATCTACAGCTACGAAGTCTTGACCGCGATCCGGCAAGGCCGCCGCAGCGACAAGTTCGAGATCGACCAGAAGCATGTCGAGATGGAGAAAGCCTACGGCAAGGACAAGCTGAAAAAACTGTCCGCACGCCGCATCACGATCGAAACCGGCACGCCCGACCCGAAGATTTCGGCGCCCGATTTCAACGACAGCCCGACCAAAAAATAACAAGTCCACGGAGACGACACCATGAAAACCATGTTCAAGGGCTTGCTCGCAAGCCTGTGCATTTTTGCGTCGGTCCAACCAGCGCTTGCCTCGACCGACTATCCGCCGGCCGTCTGGAACCCGGCCGCCAGCTGTAATTATTCCAGCCGCAGCGCCGCCATCAGCCATGTCGCCGTGCATACCACCCAGGGCTCGTATGCGGGCTCGATCTCGTGGTTCCAGAACTGCAGCGCCGGCGTCAGCGCGCACTACGTCATCCGCTCGTCGGACGGCCAGGTAACGCAGATGGTGAACGAATCGGACAAGGCCTGGCATGTGGGGAACTCGAACAACTATACCGTCGGCATCGAGCACGAGGGCTATGTCGCCAACCCGTCGGTCTGGTACACCACCGCCATGTACAACGCCTCGGCCGCGCTCACCCGCGACATCCTCGCGTCGCGCAGCCTGGCGCAGAAGGTCTATAACGGCAGCAGCGGCTGGAACGCGGTGCCGGCCGATTCGCTGTACAACGTCAAGGGCCACGTCAACTACGCCAGCCAGAGCCACACCGACCCCGGTTCGGGCTGGGACTGGCCGCGCTACCAGTCGCTGGTCGCGGGCAGCAGTGGCGGCGGAGGTGGCGGCAGCGCTACCTGGCCGCTGGTCCAGTACGGCAATTCCGGTGAGCGGGTTCGCACCATCCAGTACCTGCTGCAGCAATGGGGCTACGCGCTCACCGTCAATGCCAGTTTTGATACCGCCACCCAGAACGCGGTGAAGAACTTCCAGTCCTCGCATGGCCTGGGCGCGGACGGCATCGTCGGCAACGCCACCTGGCCGGCGCTGATCATCCTGACCCAGCAGGGCGACTCCGGCGCCAAGGTGCGCGCGGTGCAAAGCCAGCTCAATGAAAGCGGCGCGGGCATCGCGGTGGACGGCGCCTTTGGCCCGGCCACGGCGACCGCGGTGCGCAATTTCCAGACCTCGAAGGGACTGGCCGCCGACGGCGTGGTGGGCGAAGCTACCTGGAACAAGATGGCCTGGTAGGGATGTTTGACAGCGTGGGCGCCCCGGCGCCCACGCTGTCGTTTATCAGCGCGGAATCGACAGCGCCAGCGTTTCCTTGAGCTCTTCCATCACCACATAGCTCTTCGACTGGCCGGCGTCGGCCACGTGCAGGATCTCTCCCAGCAGCCGGCGGTATTCCGACATTTCGGCGATGCGCGCCTTGATCAGGTAATCGAAGTCGCCCGACACCAGGTGGCATTCCATTACCTCGGCGATGCCCAGCATCGCGCGCCGAAAGCGGTCGAACGCCTTTTCGGATTTCTGGTGCAGCGTGATCTCCACGAACACCAGGATCTGCAGTCCCATCGCCTGCGGATTGATCCGAGCATGGTAGCCGGCGATCACGCCGTCGCGCTCCATTCGCTTGACCCGCTCGATGCAGGGCGTCAGCGACAAGCCCACCTGCTCGGCCAGGTCTTTCATGACGATGCGCGCATCGTCCTGCAAGATGCGCAGGATGTGCAGGTCGATCTTGTCGAGGACACGGCTGGAATTCTTCTGGACGCGCATGATTTATCACTAAAAACCGGTGTAATAACAGGATCAATTATTCCACCACCCGCGGTAGGATGGCAATCTTTTCTAAATCCCGCATTTTCTCCAGGAATTTACATGCGCGTTCTCGTATTGGGCAGCGGCGTGGTCGGCGTGACCACGGCTTATTATCTGGCCAGGGCCGGCCACGACGTCACCGTCGTCGACCGCCAGCCCGGCCCCGCCCTGGAGACCAGCTTTGCGAACGCCGGCCAGATCTCGCCCGGCTACGCCTCGCCCTGGGCCGCGCCCGGCATTCCGCTCAAGGCCGCGGCCTGGTTGTTCCAGCGCCATGCGCCGCTGGCGTTCCGCCCGGACGGCTCGCTGTTCCAGCTGCAGTGGATGTGGCAGATGCTGCGCAACTGCAGCGCCGAGCGCTATGCGGTCAACAAGGAGCGCATGGTGCGCCTGGCCGAGTACAGCCGCGACCGCATCCGCGCACTGCGCCTTGAAACCGGCATCGAATACGAAGGCCGCGACCAGGGCACGGTGCAGCTGTTCCGTACCCAGAAGCAGCTCGACAACGCGGCGAAGGACATCGCCATCTTGCAGCAGGCCGGCGTCGAGTACGAGCTGCTTACCGGCCGCGACCTGGCCCGGGCCGAGCCGGCGCTGGGCGCGCACGCCTCGCTGGTCGGCGGCCTGCGCCTGCCAAACGACGAGACCGGCGACTGCCAGCTGTTCACCACCCGCCTGACCGCGATGGCGCGCGACCTCGGCGTGCGCTTCGAGTTCGACACCAGCATCGACGCGCTGCACACGAGCGGTGGCGAGATCACTGGCGTGCAGACCGCCAAGGGCGTACTTACGAGCGACCGCTACGTGCTGGCGCTGGGCAGCTATTCGCGCCTGCTGCTCAAGGGCCTGGTCGACGTGCCGGTCTACCCGCTCAAAGGATATTCGATCACGGTGCCGGTCCTGGAGCCCAGCCGCGCTCCGGTATCGACCATCCTCGACGAGACCTACAAGATCGCGGTGACCCGCTTCGACGACCGCATCCGGGTGGGCGGCATGGCTGAAATCTCTGGCTACAGCACCACCCTGAACCCGGCCCGCCGCGAGACCCTGGAAATGGTCGTCAACGACCTGTTCCCGGGCGCCGGCGACACCAGCCGCGCCGTGTTCTGGACCGGCCTGCGCCCGATGACCCCCGACAGCACCCCGGTGGTCGGCGCCACGCCGCTGCGCAACCTGTTCCTCAACACCGGCCACGGCACCCTGGGCTGGACCATGGCCTGCGGCTCGGCCAGCGTGATCGCCGACCTGGTCAGCGGCAAGCAGCCGGAGATCCGGGCCGACGACCTGGCGGTGTTCCGTTATGCGGGCAATGGCGCGCGTGGTGGCGAACTGGAGTTGGCGAAGGCGTAAATCGGGCGTTGGCGGTGTTCGTTGACGCTCAGTGTGCGCATGCAAAATTGGGGGGGGAGAACAATGCCCATGGCAGTGTTCCCGCCTTCGCCGGTAGCCGTAGGTGTTGGCTAATAATCAAGGCTGCCACTAGCTCTCCTGTGGAGCCGACCGATTCTGGCGGATGGGCCTTTAAGCCCAGCTTAGTAGGTCGCCAGGGTTGTAAGATCGCGGACGGTCATGAAGGACCGGATCCGACCCAAAGCTGTCATTTCACCTGATGTCGCTTAATGGAGTTGAGACTGGATCGAAGGCGAGATCCGGTCAGATAACCGACGCTGACTTTCGCGAATCCTGCAGCAAGGGCGAGGACGGAGCTTTGCAAATACGCCTGTGTTGCGTAAAGCAGCGTTGATAGCCAACCTATGATCAGGACAAGGCATTCTGCGACTATCGAGGGAAGTAGCAGGGCTCGCCCTAGAACAAAGCCCAAAACTAAACTCGTGCCCCCTACTGCGGCAAAAATCGGTACGACTATCCCTGAGAACGAGTAGAGATTAGGACTCAGCGACAACGCAATGGCGATTGCGATTGATGTAAGAGCTGCGCTGAAAATCGCTGCTAGCGGGTACATAGTTCTCCAAGGAAGACAGCGTTAGAGTCTGCTTGTTGCCGAACCCGGCCGTTCGGCTCAGCATAGCACTGTGTCAGTCTGGAAAAGTAACGGACGATCACGACCGACCGGAATCGACCCGAAGCGGACACTTGGTCTTCTTTATGGTTTCCAGACGTATTGAATCGGAAGCCATTTCTCGACAGCTTTTCCATCCTCCAAGAGGGGTTTAAAGCGGCACTTAGAGAGTCCTACGAGCGCAGCCTCATCCAGTGCTGGGTAACCGGATGATTTGTGGATTACTGCCCGTTTCACATAGCCGTCCGTGCCTACAAGGAACCGAAGCCCGGTTACCCCTTGATGATTCTGCTTAAGCTCGTGTTCAGGGTACTCAGGGCGGTCGCAGATCTTCCTAACGTTTCCGGCTGCTTCGGCAGTGGTCTCGACCGGAGTACTCTTGTCGCTAGCCCCCGCATTAATCGGTGCGAACACGGACCCGACACTAGCAAGAATCAGGACTTTTACAGCCGAATAAGCAATGTTTATCACCCGATTTCCTTTCATAGTTTGACAGTGCCTGCTTCTGTATGAACGTCCGCTGTTGGCCGAAGCCGGCCGTTCAGCTCAGCTTAGAATCTTGCTAGGACAAAAAAGTCTCGGACGGTCACGAAGGGCAGGAACCGCCCCAGGCTGTGTAAAAACGCGAAGTCGCCGCCATGCCGACGGCACGCGACCACTTAAAACGCGCGCCATGGCGTTTTCTCGATGCCGGAAATGGTGAAGCGACCCCTGAAAACACGCGGATCTCACGTTTTTACACAGCCTGGCCCCAAAGCGGACGGTTATGCATTGTCAACTGACGAACTGCCGCCCAACTTCGACTCTAATTCCTGTACGCGTTCGCGCAATGCAACTACAGGCGCCTGCGACAACCAAATAATGCCGATAGCGAATGCAACAATCGCGATCATAGACATTTCACCCTCAATTCGGTGCCCAATGTAAATACCTCCAAGGCCCACCAAAAAAGCTCCTGCCAGAATCATCAATTTTGACAACACCTTATCCCCAGTATTCGTTATGGCTCACTACACAGTATAGTTTCGGACAACCAAAGTGTGTCGACATTGACGGGTGCGAATGACCGCTCTTGGCCGAACTCGGCCGCTAAGCTCGGCATAGCAGTCATCACGGCCAAAAAATCGCAGACTGTCACGAAGGACCGGATCCGACTGTGGATTCAACCGGTGAACGCAACACTCTAAGACTTATGGAGGAGTGTTCACATGAAACGGAAACCTCGCATCTATTACTCAGATAATCAGAAGGCACTGATGTGGGAGCGATGGCGCCAGGGCGATGCGCTTCAAAAGATTGCCCAGCTGTTTGACCGAAACCACTCGTCAGTCATGCGGATTCTGGCCGAAACAGGTGGAATATGTCCAGCACAACGATGTCGCTCACGCTTGGCGCTAACGGCGGCCGAGCGCGAAGAAATATCCCGCTCGGTCGTAGCAGGCTGTTCCATCCGCTCGATCGCCGCGTCGCTCGGCAGATCACCTTCGACAGTGTCTCGCGAGATGAAGCGAAATGGCGGTCTGGAAGGATATCGCGCAAACCAGGCCGACCAACGTGCCTGGGATCGAGCGCGGCGTCCCAAGCCGTGTAAGCTGGTGGTGAATCGAGCGCTGGCTGACATCGTCGCCGGCAAACTCCAGCTGCACTGGTCGCCCGAGCAAATAGCCGGCTGGCTAAAGCAGGTGTACCCGAGTGACGAGGACTGCCAGGTGTCACACGAAACCATCTACCGTAGCCTCTATATTCAGGCCCGTGGCGCCCTGAAAAAGGAATTGCTGGAGCACTTGCGGCGCAGCCGGAACATGCGTCGCTCCCGCCATCACACGCAAAAAACCGACAACCACGGCAGGATCGTTGACACCGTTTCGATCAGCGAGCGTCCCGCTGCTGTCGAGGATCGCGCGCTACCCGGGCACTGGGAAGGCGATCTGCTGTTCGGTAGCCACAACAGCCAGATCGCTACACTTGTCGAACGTCAGACACGCTACGTCATGCTGGTAAAAGTGGCCGGCAAAGATACCGCATCGGTGATCGACGCACTCATCAGCAATGCGCGTAAACTGCCACAGGAGCTCTATAAATCGTTGACCTGGGACCGCGGGAAGGAAATGGCTGACCATAAGCGCTTCACTCTGGACACCCATATCCAGGTATATTTTTGCGATCCTCACCATCCTTGGCAACGCGGCTCGAACGAAAACACCAACGGACTCTTGAGGCAGTATTTTCCGAAAGGCTTAGACCTCTCGGCGTATCCACAGGAGAAGCTCGATGAGGTGGCAAGGCAGCTGAACGAGCGGCCCAGGAAGACACTCAACTACGAAACACCCGCGCAGCGATTTCATGAGTGTGTTGCATCGACCGGTTGAATCCACAACCCATTGCAGACATTCGACAGCAGGACTATTCGCCCTTAAACAGAGCGGTTCTTGGCTGTGTGCGAGAGATAGTTAGGGTTTAGTCGCCCAGATCCCTTTGGAAATCAACACAATTGTTTTGAATCTCGATGAATCGGTTGAACATCCAGACCATGGGCCAGCGGTTGACGAAGGCTGCACTGCATATATCAACTCGCTGTGTGCACCTTTGGACCTCCAGGTGTAGCGTCCAATATCATCCCGAGCCGTTGGTTGACCGAACTGCACCTGGTAGAACTGCGCAACTTTGTCCATATCCTCATGGAGACCGAATGCCTGCCAGTCGATGTGTATAGGCTTGGCGGAAGCATCGCCAACGACATGCTCTCCACACATCAGCACGGCTCCGGCCGGCAGCTTCGTACTGCCGACGCTGTCCGATTGCTCAGCAGCCGCAGCGCAGCCGTAACCTGCAAAAATTAGCGTCAGAAAAATTCGATACGGTTGCATTGTCTTACCTGTTAGGGCTGTTGAACGACCGCTTGTGGCCGAAATTGGCCGTTCGCGGTCAGGCCGGTTTCGACCCATTGCAGACTGAGACAACCGCGGCATGATGCTACGTCACCAGTCGGGCTAACCCGTCCCACCTGTCTACAATCGGCGCTCTTAACCTGGGATCTTCAAGTTCCGCTTCTTCGATTGTCCATTCGCCGCGACCGAACTGGCAGCAATAGCACGACGTCACATAATTTTCGTACTCATTTTTTCCTCCGCGGCCATGGGGTATGACGTGGTCGAGCGACGACGCGAGCGCATATAAGGCTGCGTGCCGCTGGAATTCAGCACTAGTCCAGTTCGACTCAATTGCGAAAGCGCGAGTAATCAACGACCTGGCCAACTTGCAGATGACTTTTGTACCGCAAAAGCGGCATCGCCACCCGTCGCGCGAAAATATCGTTCTTTGTTCTCGCTGGCTTGGCATTCGCAAAGGATCACGTTCGGCCTTAGGCAAACACTTCGGACGACGAAGAACACGATGTACATCTACACTCAACGGTCCTACAGCCCGCTTGGCGTAGACCATGATCTCAGGAATGTCGGCCTGTTTAATCAGCGTGGCTGCCACGTGCTGTTCCCCCGCAATGATGGCATTTGCTGCAACATCAAGGAGCAATGCGGCCTCTTCTAATTCGGGGATTGGCGTGAGAATCGAATGGCGCATCGTTAGCGTTGTAAGGTCGGGAATCAAAAGCAAGGTTGTCGTAGTCTGTCAGTATCTGATTATGGCCGAGCCCGGCCGTTAGGCTCAGAATAGCAGTTTGCCAAGGCGGAAAAATCAAAGACTGTCATGAACGGCCGAAATCGACCCGAAACGGACCTACGAGGGCAGGGATCGCCGTGGCAGTTTCTCTCTTACGATTACATCCGCCGGCCAGGAACAACAGGACTTGAGTGGCGACAATAAGGACCAGAGCAATGCCCGAGCAAATCATCGACTCCTCGGTCGCGTAATACTGTAGCGGCAACCACATGATGAATAGGGACAAGCCGCCGAAAATTGTAGCACTGCGAAGTGCCGAACGCCCGAAAACCAATCCTAAAATAAGCGAAGTACCTGCTACGAATAGAAGAATAGAAAGAGCAGTTGGCACTAGCTCTGTCTGAGCTGAGCTGGCGTTGGTTCCAAATATCGCAGCTAATGGAATTAAGAGAACTGCGCTCAGTGCCGCGATCACCTTCATGTGCGATTTTCCTAAAAAGTTCAACTCCCTTGTAGGTCCGCTTTTGGCCAGGCTGTGTAAAAACGCGAGATCCGCGTGTTTTCAGGGGTCGCTTCACCATTTCCGGCATCGAGAAAACGCCATGGCGCGCGTTTTAAGTGGTCGCGTGCCGTCGGCATGGCGGCGACTTCGCGTTTTTACACAGCCTGGGCCGACAGCGGAAGTTCAGCATGGCTCAGTGTACGAGCTTGTTGCTGACACGCCAAGCCGCAGGGCACCGGCAGCTCTTGCTTACCGTGTCTGACTTTGCAGTTTTGTGGCGGATCTTATTCGAATGTCGCACAAAATAGGAGAGTACACAGCAGGCGCCAGCGGCGCCAACGACGGTTTTTGGTGAAGTGGCCAGATCCGGCACTGTCGTCTTTCGCGCACTCTCAATCAATGTCACCCCGATGAAGGTCGGACCCAAGCTCGCAGCAAGCACGCACACGTAAAAAAACGGCCGGGTTTCCCCGGCCGTTCGTCATTACCACTCACCCGCCGATTACGCCAGCTTGCCGTGGCACTGCTTGAACTTCTTGCCGCTGCCGCAAGGGCAAGGATCGTTGCGGCCGACCTTCACGCCCAGGTAGGTGCTGTGGTCTTCCGCCGATACCGGCTCGGGTCCGTCGCCTTGCGGGTTCGGGTTGAGCAGCTCTTCGGGCGCTGCCGACGGGTTGAAGTCGGCGTGCTGGTAGTTGACGTTTTCCAGCTGCGCCGCCTGGGCCGCCAGCGCCGCCTCGACCGCGTCGACTTCTTCGCGGCTCTGGATGCGCACAGTCATCACGGTACGCACCACTTCGTTCTTGATCAGGTCCAGCATGTTGCTGAACAGTTCGAACGCTTCGCGCTTGTATTCCTGCTTCGGATTCTTCTGTGCATAGCCGCGCAGGTGGATACCCTGGCGCAGGTGGTCCAGTGCCGCCAGGTGTTCGCGCCAGTGCGTGTCGACGCTTTGCAGCATGACGTTGCGCTCGAAGCCGCCGAACGACTCCTTGCCGACCACGGCAACCTTGGTTTCGTACGATGCTTCGGCCGCCTTGAGCACGCGCTCGAGGATGTCGTCGTCGTTCAGGTTCGGATCGTCCTTGAGCATCTGCTGCAGCGGCAGCTGCAGGTTCCACTCGTCGGCCAGGGTCGCTTCCAGCGCCGGGATATCCCACTGCTCTTCCACCGACTCGGCCGGCACGTGGGCGCGCACCACGTCGGTGAAGACGCCGCCGCGCAGCGAGACGATCAGGTCGGTCATCTCGGTCGATTCGAGCAGCTCGTTACGCTGGGTGTAGATCACCTTGCGCTGGTCGTTGGCGACGTCGTCGTATTCGAGCAGCTGCTTGCGCACGTCGAAGTTCCTGGCCTCGACCTTGCGCTGGGCGGTCTCGATCGAACGGGTCACGATGCCCGCCTCGATCGGCTCGCCTTCCGGCATCTTCAGGCGCTCCATGATCGAGCGCACGCGGTCGCCCGCGAAGATGCGCAGCAGCGGATCGTCCAGGCACAGGTAGAAACGCGACGAGCCCGGATCGCCCTGGCGTCCGGAACGGCCGCGCAGCTGGTTGTCGACGCGGCGCGACTCGTGGCGCTCGGTGCCGATGATGTGCAGGCCGCCGGCGTTCACCACGTGGTCGTGCAGCGACTGCCATTCGTCGCGCAAGGTCTGCGACTGGGCTGCCTTCTCGCTGTCGGCCAGCGCAGGGTTGGCTTCGATCAGCTGGATCTGCTTCTCGACCATGCCGCCCAGCACGATGTCGGTACCACGGCCGGCCATGTTGGTGGCGATGGTGATCATCTTTGGACGGCCGGCCTGCGCGATGATTTCCGCTTCACGGGCGTGCTGCTTGGCGTTAAGCACGTTGTGCGGCAGGCTGGCCTTGGTCAGGATGCCCGAGAGCAGCTCGGAGTTCTCGATCGAGGTGGTACCGACCAGCACTGGCTGGCCGCGCTCGTAGCAGTCGCGGATGTCGATCAGCATCGCGTTGTATTTTTCGTCGGCCGACTTGTAGACCTGGTCCTGGCGGTCCTTGCGCTGCGACGGCCGGTTTGGCGGGACGACCACGGTTTCGAGGCCGTAGATCTCCTGGAATTCGTAGGCTTCGGTATCGGCCGTGCCGGTCATGCCGGCCAGCTTGTTGTACATGCGGAAGTAGTTCTGGAAAGTGATCGAGGCCAGGGTCTGGTTCTCGTTCTGAATGCGCACGCCTTCTTTGGCTTCCACCGCCTGGTGCAGGCCATCGGACCAGCGGCGGCCGGTCATCAGGCGGCCGGTGAACTCGTCGACGATCACGATTTCGTTGTTCTGCACCACGTAGTGCTGGTCCTTGTGGTACAGGACGTGGGCGCGCAGCGCCGCATACAGGTGGTGCACCAGGGTGATGTTGGCGGCATCGTAGAGCGAGGCGCCTTCTGGCAGCAGGCCCCACTGGGTCAGGATGCTTTCCGCCTTTTCGTGGCCGGCCTCGGTCATCAAGACGGTGTGGGCTTTTTCGTCCTTCAGGTAGTCGCCCGGGACTTCAATCTTGCCCTTGCCGTCCGAGGTTTCTTCGCCGATCTGCAGGGTCAGCAGCGGCGGCAGTTCGTTCAGGCGCTGATACAGCTCGGTATGGCTCTCGGCCTGGCCCGAAATGATCAACGGGGTACGCGCTTCGTCGATCAGGATCGAGTCGACTTCATCGACCACGGCGAAGTTAAGGCCGCGCTGCACCCTCTCGTGCGCATCGAAGACCATGTTGTCACGCAGGTAGTCGAAGCCGAATTCGTTGTTGGTACCGTAGGTGATGTCCGAGGCGTAGGCTTGCTGCTTGCTGTCGTGGTCGAGCTGCGACAGGTTCACGCCGGTGGACAGTCCCAGCCAGCTGTACAGGCGCCCCATCGACTCGGCGTCGCGCTGTGCCAGGTAGTCGTTGACGGTAATGACGTGCACGCCGTTGCCGGCCAGGCCGTTGAGGTAGACCGGCAGGGTCGCCATCAGGGTCTTGCCCTCGCCCGTGCCCATCTCGGCGATTTTGCCTTGGTGCAGGACCATGCCACCGATCAGCTGGACGTCGAAATGGCGCATCTTCATGACGCGCTTGGCCGCTTCGCGGCAGACGGCGAACGCTTCCGGCAAGATGTCGTCGAGCGACTCGCCTTTGGCCAGGCGGTCCTTGAATTCGGGAGTCTTCGCCTGGAGCTCGGCATCGAGCAGCTTTTCCATCTGCGGCTCGAGCGCGTTAATCTGACGCACGGTCTTTTGGTATTGCTTGAGCAGACGCTGATTACGGCTGCCGAAAATCTGGGTCAGGAATGACATGCTAACTCTACAAAAAATACGCCGCGAAAAAGAGCCCGGGAGGACGGTGACACACATCCGCCGAAGACCGCCTATGGCAAAAAGCTACTGATTTTATCATGCGATCCGGCCACACTTGGGGACAGTGGGCAGGATAACAAGACTGTTGGGTCGTAGAATGTTATCAAATTGCACTAAAGCGCGTCGTTCCAGCGCATGCGGTGCGGGGAGCCGGGACGCGTTTGCGCAAGCTTGAGCGATTCCATGCCGGTTTATATGCTATGTTGCGGCATATCGACCTTCACTCCCGCCCAGTGCATATCTACGGTACCAAAAATCGCCAGACTTCGATTGTCGCGACAGATTTCCTGCGCGGCAATGAGCGCATGGCCAGCCTGCTGCCCGCCGCCATGCGCATGGCGCGCCTGCAATCCGATTGCGCCGCCATCTTGCCTGCGTTAGCCGGCAACACCGACGTGATCTCGTTCCAGGACGGGGCCCTGGTGCTGGCCGTACCCAGTTCGGCGGTGGCGGCGCGGGTCAAGCAGATGGCACCCAAGCTGCAAGCTGCCCTGCTCGGGCGTGGCTGGCAGGTGGAATCGGTCAAGCTCAAGGTACAGGTAGCGCGGGCGATGCCGCAAAAACCCGAAATGCGCAGCCTCGAACTGCCGCCCACGGCGGTGCAGGCCTTCGAAGACCTGGCGCAGTCACTCGAGGACACCACGCAGAACAAGGACCTGGTGGCGGCGCTGCGCCGGCTGGCGCAGAAACGGCGCTAATCGAGCACTCAGGTCTGGGCCCACTCGCGCGTCATCTGCCGAACATATGACGGCGGCGCAGCCTCGAGCGAATCGAATTCGACCATCTCGTAGGCATCCGGCTGCGCCAGCAGCTTGCGCAGCAGTTCGTTGTTGAGCGCGTGGCCGGATTTGTGCGCCGCGTAGCTGGCCAGCAGCGGGTGGCCAACGATGTACAGGTCGCCGATCGCGTCCAGGATCTTGTGGCGCACGAATTCGTCGTCGTAGCGCAGCCCGTCCGCATTCAGGATGCGGTACTCGTCCATCACGATGGCGTTTTCCAGCGAACCGCCGCGCGCCAAGCCCATGCCGCGCAGGGTTTCCACGTCCTGCATGAAGCCGAAGGTGCGCGCCCGCGCCACGTCGTGCACGTACGACACGTCGCCGAAGTCGACCGCCGCGCGCTGCATGGTGCCGTCCACCGCCGGGTGATTGAATTCAATGAAGAAGTCGAGCTTGAAGCCCTCGTAAGGCGACAGGCGCGCCCATTTTTCGCCGCTGCCGGTTCCCTGGCGGATCTCGACCTCTTTGAGCACGCGGATGAATTTCTTTGGCACGTCCTGCTCTTCTACGCCGGCCTGCTGCAGCAGGTAGACGAAGGATGCCGCAGAGCCGTCCATGATCGGGATTTCCTCGGCAGTGACATCGACGGTCAGGTTGTCGATACCCAGGCCGGCGCAGGCCGACATCAGGTGCTCGACGGTGGACACGCGCGCGCCGTCCTTGATCAGGACCGTGGCCATGCGGGTTTCGCCGACCACGTCGGCGGCGCAGGCGATGGCGACGACCGGGTCGTAGTCGACGCGGCGGAAGGTGATGCCGGCCCCCGGCGCGGCCGGACGCAGGGTCAGTTCGACCTTGGTGCCAGAGTGGACGCCGACACCGGTGGTGCGCACGACCTGTTTGATGGTTCGTTGTTTCAGCATCCGGCGATTATAGCCCAGCGCTTTTGTGCTTGCTGCCGGGGCCACCTCTACGGATGCTCGGCTTCGACGTGTCTTTTCTCGTGGCGCAGCAGATACAGCCCGCTGCCGATGATAATGGCAGCGCCCAGCATGGTGTAACGGTCGGGCAGGGTTTGCCACAGCAGCCAATCCAGCCCCACGGCCCAGGCCAGCGCGGTGTATTCAAAGGGGGCGATGCTCGAGGCCTGGCCCCTGGCAAAGGCTTCGGTGATCGCCAGCTGGCCGATGAAGCCGGTCAGCGACAGGGCCGCCAGCAGCGGCAGGTCGGCCGTGCTCAGCGCCACCCAGCCGGGCACCGCCAGCGCGCTGGCGCCAACCGCCACCATCACCATCAGCCAGAACACCATATGTTCGCTGCGGTCGGTGCGCGCCAGGATGCCCACCGTGATCGCCGATATGGCGTACATGGCGGCCGCGCCGAGAATGGCCAGCCCGCCTATGGTCAGGAAGCCAGCGCCGCTCGGGCGCAGCACCACCAGCACGCCGCCCAGACCGACCGCGATCGCGATCCAGCGCGCCGCGCCCACGCGCTCTTTCAGGAACCACACCGACAGCGCCGTGATGAGGGCGGGCGAGACGAAGAAAATCGTGTAGGCCTCGGCCAGCGACAGATTGCGGATGCCAAACGCAAACAGGGTCAGCATCGCGATGCCGAGCACCGCGCGCATCAGGTGCAGCGGCCAGCGGATCTTGAAGATGTCGCGGTAACCGACCCGCACGCCCACGTAGATCGCTACCAGCGGCAGTGAGGTGAGCGAACGCAGCGCCGCCACCTGAATCGCCGGATAGCGCTCGGTAAGCAGCTTCATGACCGTGTCCATCAGGGCAAACATGAACACGGCCAGCACCATCGCGTAAATGCTGTACAGGTTGCCGGCGGGCCGCTTCATGTCAAGCTTCATGCCAAGCTTCACAGCTGCTTTTCCATGAACAGGCTCAGCGGGTCCGGCTGGCCAGCGCCGAAGGGGGCGCAGCGGGTAAAGCCAAAGCGCTCGTACAGCTTGATCGCTTCTAGCTGGCGGATGCCGGTTTCCAGCTTGAGCGCGCGCACGCCAGACATCCTGGCAAAGGTCGCCAGCTGCTCGAGCAGCCGACGCCCGGTGCCACGCCCGCGCATGGCTTGGTCGACCACCATGCACTTGACCTCGCCGAAGCCCTCGCGCCGCACCAGCGCCACGCAGCCGAGCGCGGCGCCGTCGCTGCCGCGCGCGACCAAAAACAGCACGTCGTCTGCCAGCAGCGAGGCGATATTCATCGGGTGGTGCGATTCGACCGGATACAGCGCCGCGCAGACCGCATCGAGCTGGTCTAGCAGGCAGCGGATCTCTGGCTGGTCGGGGGTTTCGGCATTGATGATCATGGCATGAAAAACGGCGCCGAGGCGCCGTTTGCAGGTAGCGGCGCTTACGCCAGTTGTGCGAGCATCTTGTCGGCGCCCGAGACTTCGAAGCCCGAGGTCTCGACGTTGAGCTGCTTGACGACGCCATCTTCGACCAGCATCGAGTAGCGCTGCGAGCGGGTGCCCATGCCGTGCTTCGAGAAGTCGGCGTCCAGGCCCAGCGCCTTCGAGAATGCGGCGTTACCGTCGGCCATCATGCGCACGATACCGGTGGCCTTCTGGTCGCGGCCCCAGGCGCCCATCACAAAGGCGTCGTTGACCGAGATGCACCAGATTTCATCGACGCCCTTGGCCTTGAGTGCCTCGGCGTGCTGGACGTAACCCGGCACGTGCTGGGCCGAGCAGGTCGGGGTGTAGGCGCCCGGCAGGCCGAAGATGACGATCTTCTTGCCCTTGGCCAGTTCGCTGACCTGGAAAGTATTCGGGCCGAGCGCGCAGCCTGCGGTTTCAGTCTCGATGAATTCCGCGAGGGTGCCTTCCGGCAGGCGATCGCCGATCTGGATGGTCATGGGTGTACTCCTTGTTGTTTTGAGAATCCGGCAATTATCGCCGATGTGGACAGAGCTTGCAGGCGATGGGCTCGCGCACTGAAATTCCGTGAAATACACTGGAATCGACGGCACCACGAAAAAAGGCCAGCTTGCGCTGGCCCTTCCACTTCCCTACCGACTCGACAATCAGTCGGCCTGCTTGCGCAGGAAGGCTGGAATGTCGTAGGTCTCGACGCCGTTGCGCTGCATGGCCTGCACCTGCTCGGACGCCTGCTCGCGGCGCCACACGGCCGGCTGCTTCATGCCGCTCTGCGCGTCGCTGCTGGCCTGGCCCATGGTCAGGCCGCCAGCCACCGCCGACGCGCTGGCCATCATCGGGGCATTGTAGGTACCGGTGCGCAGCACCTGCTGCGGCTGCACCAGCTGCATCTTCTTGGCCTTGCCCAGGCCGGTCGCGACCACGGTCACGCGGATCTCGTCGCCCATCTCGTCGTCGTAGGCGATGCCCTGGGCAATCGACGCGTCCGGCGCGGCGAAGGCGCGCACGGCGGCCATGACTTCCTTGATTTCCTTGCCCTTCAGGCCACGGCTGGCGGTCACGTTGACCAGCACGCCCTTGGCGCCCGACAGGTCGATACCGTCCAGCAGCGGCGAGGCCACGGCCTGTTCGGCGGCGATGCGCGCGCGGTCGACGCCGGCGGCGGTCGCGGTACCCATCATGGCCTTGCCCTGCTCGCTCATGATGGTCTTGACGTCGTTAAAGTCGACGTTAATGTGGCCCGGCACGTTGATGATCTCGGCGATACCGGCAACAGCGTTGTTCAGGACGTCGTCGGCGTGCTTCATCCAGTCGAGCATGCTTTCGTCTTCGTAGATGTCTTCCAGTTTTTCGTTCAGGATGACGATCAATGAGTCGACGTGCTTGCTCAGCTCTTCCAGGCCGGCTTCCGCCACCTGCATGCACTTGTCGCCTTCGTAGGAGAACGGCTTGGAGACCACGGCAACGGTGAGCGCACCCATGCTCTTGGCCACTTCGGCGACGATCGGCGCGGCGCCGGTACCGGTGCCGCCGCCCATGCCGGCAGCGATGAAGACCATGTGCGCGCCGCGCAGCGCGTCTTCGATGCGCGAACGGGTCTGCTCGGCGAGCTGGCGGCCCACTTCCGGACGCATGCCAGCGCCCAGGCCGGAGTCGCCGATCTGGATGATGTTATTCGCGCCCGACACTGCAAGTGCCTGCGCATCCGTGTTTGCGGCGATGAACTCGACACCGGACACACCCTTATTGATCATGTGCTGAACCGCGTTGCCGCCGGCGCCGCCGACGCCGACAACTTTGATGACGGTTCCCAGTGCTGCGTTATCGACCATATCGAACTCCATGATGAACTCCCAATATTCAGTGCCGCTTCTCGATCGAGGAGATTTGCCAGGCCCCTGGCAGGCTCCGCAACCGGAAACAGCGATTGTATTTAAAAAATCTTGACCCGTGAACGATTTGTTGCTGTCGTACTAAAAATTTAGTGTCTTAGAAGTTCCCTGCTATCCATTCCTTCATGCGCTGCCAGACTGCCTTCACCGAACCATCCTGGCGCGTGACGATGTGACCGCGCAGGTATTGCTTCTTCGCTTCCAGCAGCAAACCGAGCACCGTGGCGTAGCGGGGGCTGCGCACGACGTCGGCCAACTGGCCGCGGTAGTCCGGCGTGCCCAGGCGCGCCGGTTTGAGAAAAATGTCTTCGGCCATCTCGATCATGCCGGGCATGATCGAGCTGCCACCGGTGAGCACGATGCCCGACGAGAGCACGCCCTCGTAGCCGGAATCGCGCACCACCGTGTGCACCATTGCAAACAGTTCTTCGACGCGCGGCTCGATCACGGCCGCCAGCGCCTGGCGCGACAAGGCGCGCGGACCGCGGTCGCCCAGCCCCGGCACCTCCAGCGTCTCGCCCGGATCGGCCAGCACCTGCTTGGCCACGCCGTAGCGGATCTTGATGTCCTCGGCTTCGCCGGTCGGCGTGCGCAAGGCCATCGCGATGTCGCTGGTGATCTGGTCGCCGGCAATCGGCAGTACCGCGGTGTGGCGAATCGCGCCGTCCGAGAACACCGCGATGTCGGTGGTGCCGCCGCCAATGTCGATCAACACCACGCCCAGTTCCTTCTCATCGACCGTCAGCACCGCGTCGGCCGAGGCCATCGGCTGCAGGATCAGGTCCGAGACCTCGAGGCCACAACGGCGCACGCACTTTACTATGTTCTGCACTGCCGAGACCGCACCGGTGACGATGTGCACGCGCACTTCCAGGCGAATGCCGCTCATGCCGATCGGTTCGCGCACGTCTTCCTGGTTATCGACGATGAATTCCTGCGGCACCGTGTGCAGCAATTGCTGGTCGGTCGGGATGTTCACCGCCTTGGCGGTCTCGATCACGCGCGCCACGTCGGTGGCGGTGACTTCCTTGTCCTTGATCGCGACCATGCCGCTCGAATTGAACGAGCGGATATGGCTGCCGGCGATGCCAGCATAGACATTGCGGATCTTGCAGTCGGCCATCAGCTCCGCTTCCTCGAGCGCACGCTGGATCGACTCGACGGTGGCCTCGATGTTGACGACCACGCCTTTCTTCAACCCTTTCGACTCGTGCTGACCGAGGCCGATCACCTCGTGGCGTCCGTCGGACATCACTTCGGCCACCACCGCCACCACCTTCGAGGTGCCGATGTCGAGGCCGACGATCAGGTTCTTCGCGTCTTTTGTCATTGCTGTTGCCTGCTTATGTTTGCTTGGTTGTCTTATTGATCGGAGTTGTCGTTTTTTTTGCCGGCTTCACCGGCTTGGTCACATCCAGCGGCACGCTCAAGGCCGCCGACGACAGCGCCAGCCCGTTCTGGTAGCGCATGTCGATCGTGTCGATACGGCCTTCTTGCAGCCGCGCGACCAGTTGCGGGTACACCCCGACCAGGCGCTGCACGCGTTTCTTGAGCGTGTCGCGGTCCTGCTCGCGCCCCAGCGCCACGCTCATGCCATTGTCCAGCTTCACGGTCCAGGCATACCGGCTCGAGAGCGACAGGTGCAGCGGCGCCAGCTGGACCGGCGCGAACAGCGAACGCAGCTCGGTAAAGCGGGCCAATACTTCCTTTTCGGTCCCTTGCGGGCCGTCGAAACCAGGCAATGCGTGGTCGTCGTCGGCCTCGGCCAGGTTGGCGGTAAACACATCGCCCTTGACCGACAGCAGGCGGCCATCCTCGCCCCAGGTGCCGAGCGCCTCGTGCTCCTCGACCTCGACCACCAGCTGGTTCGGCCATTCGCGCCGCACCGTGGCGCGGCGCACCCAGGGCACGGTCTCGAAGGTCGCGCGCACCTGCTCCAGGTCGGCGGTGAAGAAGTTGCCGCGAATCTTGCCGATGACGCCGTTGCGCACCGTCAGTTCGTTCACGTGGCGCAGGTCGATCCCGTACATGCTCTCCACCGTCACCGCGCGCAGCGAGAACATGGGGCGCTGCGACAGCCACCACACGCCCGACGCCAGACCGGCGAGCACCGTCAGCGCCACCAGGGCGCTGGCGCTTGCATTGAGGGCGCGCACGTCATGCCACATCGCTGCTTAACCTTTCGCTTTCGGGATCTTCAGGCGGCTCGAGGCCAGGATCTCGATGCACAGATCCTCGTAGCTGATGCCCTGCGCACGCGCGGCCATCGGCACCAGCGAGTGCGACGTCATGCCCGGCGAGGTATTCACTTCCAACAAGAACGGACGCATGTCGCTTTCGCGTACCAGCACGTCGACCCGGCCCCAGCCTTCGCAACCGAGCGCGCGGTAGGCGTTCACGGCGTGGCGCTGGATTTCCTCGGTCAATACAGGGTCCAGCTCCGCCGGGCAGTGGTAGTGGGTGTCGTCGGTAAAGTACTTGTTCTGGTAGTCGTAATTGCCTTCCGGGGCCACGATCTCGACGATCGGCAGCGCCCGCGCGCTGGCGCCCTGTCCCAGCACGGCCACGGTGAATTCGCGGCCGGTGACGAATTCTTCGGCCAGCACGACCTCGTCGAAGCCGGCGGCCAGTTCCACCGCGGCCCGCAGCTGGGCAGCTTCGGTCACCTTGGTGATGCCGATGGTGGAGCCTTCCAGCGGCGGCTTGACGATCAGCGGCAGGCCCAGCGTGACCAGCACTTTATCGAGGTCGGTGTGCTGGTCGATCGACACGTAGTCGGGCGTCGGGATCTCGTCGAACTTCCAGATCTTCTTGGTGGCAATCTTGTCCATGCCTACGCTCGAGGCCATCACGCCGCTGCCGGTGTACGGAATGCCGAGCTGCTCGAGCGCGCCCTGCAGGCTGCCGTCTTCGCCATAACGGCCGTGCAGCGCGATGAAGACGCGGTCGAAGCCTTGCGCTGCCAGTTCGGTCAGGTCCTGCGTGCCCGGATCGAAAGCGTGGGCATCGATGCCGCGGCTTTGCAGCGCGGCCAGCACGCCGGTGCCGGACATGATCGAGACGTCGCGCTCGGCGGAGCGTCCGCCGAACAGCACGCCGACCTTGCCGAAGGCTGCCGCGTCAAAGGTAGGAGTGGTTGCGTTCACGATGAAGCCTTTGCATTGGTCAATTGGTGAGGGATGCCGCTGATCGAGCCGGCGCCCATCGTCAGGACGACGTCGCCGTCGCGCGCCGCGTTCAGGATGGCGGCAGGCATCTCGGCGATCGTTTCCACGAAAATAGGCTCGGTCTTGCCGCCGGTGCGCAGCGCACGCGCCAGGGCGCGGCCGTCGGCAGCCACGATCGGCGCCTCGCCGGCCGGATAGACTTCGGCCAGCAGCAGCACGTCCGGGGTCGCCAGCACTTTCACGAAATCTTCGAACAGGTCGCGGGTGCGGCTGTAGCGGTGCGGCTGGAACGCCAGCACCAGGCGCCGGCCCGGATAGGCGGCGCGCGCCGCGGCCAGGGTGACCTCGGTTTCGACCGGATGGTGGCCGAAATCGTCGACCAGGGTAAAGCTGCCGCCGCCTGGCAAGTCCACTTCGCCGTAGCGGGTGAATCGGCGTCCGACGCCGCGAAATTCCAGCAGGCCCTGGGCGGTGGCAGCGTCGTCGATGCCGATTTCGCGCGCGATCGCGATCGCCGAGCAGGCGTTGAGCACATTATGCATGCCCGGCTGGTTCAGCACGAACTTGGTGTCGGGGTAGCCTTGCTGGCGCACCGTGAAGTGCATGTGCACGCCCTCGGCGTAGGCATCGAAGGCGCGCACTTCGGCGTCGCTCGAAAAGCCGTAGGTAGTCACCGGCTTGGTCACCTGCGGCAGGATCGAGCGCACGTGCTGGTCGTCGATGCACAGCATCACGCGGCCGTAGAACGGCAGGCGGTGAGTAAAGTGCACGAAGGCGGCCTTGAGCTTTTCGAAATCGTGCTCGTAGGTCTCCATGTGGTCGGCGTCGATGTTGGTGATCACCTCGATCATCGGCGACAGGTTCAGGAAAGACGCGTCCGACTCGTCGGCTTCGGCCACGATGTAGTCGCCCTGCCCCAGCTTGGCATTGGCGCCGGCGGCGGTCAGCTTGCCGCCGATGACGAAAGTCGGGTCCATGCCACCCTGAGCCAGCACCGAGGCGACCAGGCTGGTGGTGGTGGTCTTGCCATGGGTGCCGGCAATGGCGATGCCGCGCTTGAGGCGCATCAGTTCGCCGAGCATGATCGCGCGCGGCACTAGCGGCACCTTGGCGGCGCGCGCCGCGACTACCTCGGGATTGGTGTCGTTGACGGCGGTCGAGGTCACCACCACGTCGGCGCCGCTCACGTGCTCGGCCGAATGGCCGATAAAGACGCGCGCGCCCAGTTCGGCCAGGCGCTGGCTGGCGGCGTTGCTCGCCAGGTCGGAGCCCGATACGTTATAGCCGAGATTGACCAGCACTTCGGCGATGCCGCTCATGCCGCTGCCGCCGATGCCGACGAAATGGATGTTCTTGATCTTATGTTTCATGGTTGTTTGCCTGTCCAGCCAGTTGCTCTAATACTTGTGCGATCGCTTCGTTGGCGTCGCGCTTGCCCACCTTTGCCGCCGCCTGCGCCATTTCCAGGCAATCGGCGCGCGTGGTGTTCTGCAGCAGGCTTGCCAGGCGCTGCGCATTGAGTTCGCCCTGCGGCAGGTAGACGGCCGCCTTCTGCCCTGCCATCCAGAGCGCGTTGTCGCGCTGGTGACTGGTGGTGCTGGCGACAAACGGCACCAGTACGCTGGCCACGCCGGCTGCGGTCAGCTCAGAGACGGTAATCGCGCCGGCGCGGCAGATCACCAGGTCGGCTTGCGCATAGGCCGCTGCCATGTCGTCGATGAAATCGACGACCGTGGCCTCGACACCGGCTTGGGCATACGCCGCGCGCAGCGCGTCGATATTCTTCTTGCCCGACTGGTGGGTCACGATCGGGCGCACTGCCGGCTGCAGGGCCGGGTCGATCAGGGCCAGCGCCGCCGGCACGCTGTCGTTCAAAACCTTGGCGCCGAGGCTGCCGCCAACGACCAGGATACGCAGCGGACCGCTGCGGCCCGCGAAGCGTTCGGCGGGCGCCGCCAGGTCGAGGATCTGCTGGCGCACCGGGTTGCCGGTGACCACCGCCTTGTTCGCCGCCCCGCCGAAATCGGCCGGGAAGCCGAACAGCACGCGCTGCGCGAGCGGGGCCAGGGTCTTGTTCGACAGCAGCAGCGCGGCATCGGCATTGACCAGCGCCAGCGGCACGCCGCGCGCGCGCGCCATGATCCCGCCGGGCACCGTCACATAGCCGCCCATGCCCAGCACCACGTTCGGCGCACGCTGGCCCAGGATGCGGCGGCAGGTGGCAAAGCTGGCGGCCATCTTGAAGGCGCCCGTGATGGTGTGCTTGAGTCCCTTGCCGCGCAGGCCGGCGAAATCGATGGTGTCCATCGGAATGCCGGCTTTCGGCACCAGCTCGGCTTCCATGCCGTGCGCGGTGCCCAGCCAGCTGACTTCCCAGCCGCGCGCGCGCATGGTCTGCGCAATCGCGATGCCGGGGAAGATGTGGCCGCCCGTGCCGGCCGCCATGATCATCAGGCGTTTCGGTGTAGCTTGCGTCATGCCCGACCTCCCCGCATGCGCACGCGGTTCTCGTAGTCGATGCGCAGCAGGATCGCCAGGCCGACACAGTTGAACAGCACGCCCGAACCGCCAAAGCTCATCAAGGGAAGGGTCAGGCCCTTGGTCGGCAGCAGGCCCAGGTTCACACCCATGTTGATGAAGGTCTGCACGCCGATCCAGATGCCGATGCCTTTCGCAACCAGGCCGGCGAAGATCTGGTCGAGCGCGATCGCCTGGCGGCCAATGTCAAAGGCGCGCTTGACCAGCCAGTAGAACATCGCGATCACCACCAGCACGCCAGCCAGGCCCAGTTCTTCGCCGATCACCGCCATGATGAAGTCGGTGTGCGCTTCGGGCAGGTAGAACAGCTTCTCGACGCTGCCGCCCAGGCCCACCCCGAAGAACTCGCCGCGCCCGAAGGCGATCAGCGAATGGGTCAACTGATAGGCCTTGTCGAGCGCATTGCCCTTCTCCCACGGGTCGAGGTAGGCGAACATGCGGGCGCGGCGGAAGGGCGAGAGCGCGATGATGGTGGTGAAGATCAGCACCAGCAGCGCGCCGATGCCGCCGAACCAGACGATGTTGATTCCGCCCAGGAACAGGATGCCCATGGCGATGCAGACGATCACGCCGAAGGCGCCAAGGTCTGGCTCGAGCAGCAGCAGGCCGCCCACCAGGCCGATCGCCACCATCATCGGCAGGAAGCCCTTGGTCAGCTTGTGCATGTATTCCTGCTTGCGTACCGTGAAGTCGGCGGCGTACAGGACGGCGGCGATCTTCATGATTTCGGACGGCTGCAGGTTCATGATCTTCAGCGGCAGCCAGCGGCGCGCACCATTGACCGACACGCCGATGCCCGGAATCAGCACCAGCGTCAGCAAGAACAAGGTGGCGATGAACAGCATCGGGGCATATTTCTGCCATACCGCGACCGGCACCTGGAAGGCCACCGCCGCCGCCGCCATCGATACCGCGATGTACATCGCCTGGCGATACAGGAAGAATTCGTTCTTGTCGCCCAGGTAGGCGAATTTCGGCGAGTCCGGCAGCGCGATCGAGGCCGAATACACCATCACCAGGCCGAACAGCATCAAGAGCACGGTGACCCAGACCAGCGGCTGGTCGTAGTCCATCATCTTCGATGGCCGGCTGCGCGCCTCGATCGAGGCGTCGCTGGCAGAACCCGAAAACTTGAATGGAAGCTGGAAGGCCATCAGATGTCCTGGCCTTTTTCCAGGGCGATGTCGCGCACGGCATCGACGAACACCTGCGCGCGGTGCGCATAGTTGTCGAACATGTCGAGACTGGCGCAGGCCGGGGACAGCAGCACGCAGTCGCCCGGACGCGCCAGGCCGCTGGCCCTGAGCACGGCTTGCGGCAAGCCCGGCAAGTCGAATACCGGCACCCCGGTCGGCTCGATGGCGGCGCGCAGGCTTGGCGCATCGCGGCCGATCAGCAGCACGGCGCGTACGTGGCGCGACGCGGGCAGCGCCAAGGGCGCGAAGTCCTGGCCCTTGCCGTCGCCACCGGCAATCAGGACGATCTGCTGGTCCTGGCCGGCAAAGGCCTGGCCCAGGCCATCGAGCGCGGCAACGGTGGCGCCGACGTTGGTGCCCTTGCTGTCGTCGTAGTAGTCGACGCCGTCGATGGATGCGACCAGTTCGACGCGGTGCGGTTCGCCCGTATATTCTCGCAAGCCGTGCAGCAGCGGCGCCAGCGGCAGGCCGCAGGCACGGCACAGCGCCAGCGCGGCCAGTGCGTTCGAGGCATTGTGCAAGCCGCGAATCTTGAGCGCGTCGGCCGGCATCAGGCGGCTGACCGTGATGTCCATGGGCGCCGCCGCCTCGCCCTTTTTCAGTTTGCGAAGCGGCTCGTCGCCGCTCTCGACGGCATTGGCCAGCCACAGCACGCCGCGCTCGCCGAGCAGGCCGAAGCTGTTTGCCTCGACCGGCTCGCCGGTGCCAAAGGTAAAGGCCGGCGCGCCAGGCTTGGCCATGCGCATCACGTGGGCGTCGTCGCGGTTGAGTACGCGCACGGTATCGGCCCCGAAGATGCGCGCCTTGTCAGACGCATAGGCATCCATGCTGCCGTGCCAGTCGAGGTGGTCCTGGGAGAGATTCAGCACGGTGGCGGCATCGGCCTGCAGGCTGAAGGTCGTGTGCAGCTGGAAGCTCGACAGCTCCAGTACCCAGGCCTGCGGCAAATTGTCCTGGTCGAGGCTTTCCCTGAGCACGTCCAGCGCGGCCGGGCTGATGTTGCCGGCCACGCGCGTGGACAGGCCCGCGCGGCGGCACAGCAAACCGGTCAGGCTGGTAACGGTGGTCTTGCCATTGGTGCCGGTGATGGCGATGACCTTGGGCGCGTAGCCGCGCTCGAGGCGCAGCTGCGCCAGCGCCTGCGCGAACAGTTCGATCTCGCCCCACACCGGGATCTGGCGTTCGTCCGCGGCCGGCACAAGCGCGGCCAGCTCGCGGCCTGGGGCCAGCCCCGGGCTGACGGCAACGAAGTCGACGCCGTCGAGCAAGGCCGCGGTAAATTCGCCGCCGGCGAATTCGGCATCCGGCACGGCCTGGCGCAGGGCCGCCAGGCGCTGCGGCTCGGCGCGCGTGTCGGCCACGCGCACGCGCGCGCCAGCGCGCGCCAGCCATTGCGCCATCGCCAGCCCGGATTCGCCCAGACCCAGGATGAGTGCCGATTTACCGTGGTAGTTCATTCTTCAGCGCAGCTTCAGGGTAGACAGGCCGACCAGGACCAGCATCATGGTCACGATCCAGAAACGGACCACGACCTTGGTCTCTTTCCAGCCTTTTTGTTCGAAATGGTGGTGCAGCGGCGCCATCAGGAACACGCGGCGGCCAAGCCCGTAGCGGCGCTTGGTGTACTTGAACCAGGTCACCTGGATGATCACCGACAGGGTTTCGGCCACGAACACGCCGCCCATGATGAACAGGACGATTTCCTGGCGCACGATGACGGCGATGGTGCCGAGCGCGCCGCCCAGCGCCAGCGCACCGACGTCGCCCATGAACATCTGCGCCGGGTGCGCGTTATACCAGAGAAAGGCCAGTCCCGCGCCCGCCATCGCGCCGCAGAAGATCAGCAGTTCGCCGGCGCCCGGGATGTAGGGGATCAACAGGTATTTCGAGAACGTCGCGCTACCGGTCAGGTAGGCGAACAGGCCAAGGGCGCCACCGACCATCACGGTCGGCATGATTGCCAGGCCATCGAGGCCGTCGGTGAAATTGACCGCATTGCTGGAACCGACGATCACGCAATAAGTCAGCGCGATGAAGCCCCACACGCCCAGCGGATAGCTGATCGACTTGAAGAACGGGACGATCAGGTCGGCCTTGGGGGGCAGGGTCATCGAGAAGCCCGACTGCACCCAGGCGTAGAACAGTTGCAGCACTTCCCACGGGTTCGCGGCCGACACCGAGAACGCCAGATACAGCGCCGAGGCGATGCCGACCAGCGACATCCAGAAGTATTTTTCGCGCGAAGGCATGCCTTCCGGATCCTTGTAGACCACCTTGCGGTAATCGTCGACCCAGCCGACCGCGCCGAAGCCCATGGTCACGACCAGCACTGGCCAGATCAGGCGGTTCGACAGGTCGCACCACAGCAAGGTGGAGATGCCGATCGAGATCAGCACCAGTACGCCGCCCATGGTCGGGGTGCCATGCTTGGCCAGGTGGGTCTGCGGGCCGTAGGTGCGCACCGCCTGGCCAACCTTGAGCTCGGTGAGCTTGCGGATCACGGCCGGACCGCAGATCAGGCCGATGGCGATGGCGGTGATGGTGGCGAACACCGCACGGAAGGTAATGTAGTTGAATACGCGCAGCGGACCGATATAGTCCTGGAAGTATTGGGCGAGCCAGAGAAGCATATTAGTGGGCGTCCTTGCCAGTAGTAGTGTGTCCGGTCAGGTGCAGGACCACGCGTTCCATCTTCATGAAACGCGAGCCCTTCACCAGCACAGTCGCCTCGCTCTTGGCACCAGCGTTGCCGCCCAGGATTGCATCCAGTGCTGCCAATAATTCGTCGAACTGTTCGTAATGCCGTGCTCCCGATGCGCTCATGAAACGCGCCAGTTCGCCAGTGGCGAGCACGGTCTCGATGCCCTGCTGCTTCGCATAGGCAGCGACTTCTTCGTGAAACTCCCTGCCTTGCGTGCCGACTTCGCCCATGTCGCCCGCCACCAGGATGCGCGGGGCCGGGCAGGCTGCCAGCACGTCGATCGCGGCGCGCATCGAATCCGGGTTGGCGTTGTAGGTATCGTCGATCACGGTGGCGCCGCCCGCGGCCTGCTTGCGCTGCAGGCGCCCCCCCACCGGCGCGAACGCTTCCAGGCCGCGCACGATGGCCTCGGCCGGGATGCCGGCGGCCAGGGTGCTGGCGAATGCGGCGAGCGCATTGCGCACGTTGTGTTCGCCGGCTGCGGCCAGCGCCAGCGTGTAGCGGGCGCCGCCTGCGGTCACGGTCAGTTCGTTGCCGAAACCGGTCGCGACGAAACTTGCCCGCACGTCGCACGCCGGGCTCAGGCCAAAAGTCAGGGTGGAGCACTGCGCCATCTCGCGCCACAGGTCAGTATAGGTGTCGTCACCCGGGAACACCGCCACGCCGTCGGGCGGCAGGGCCTGCAGCACGGAACCGTTTTCGCGCGCCACCGCTTCCACGGTGTGCATGAATTCCTGGTGCTCGCGCTGGGCGTTGTTGACCATGGCCACCGTAGGCTGTGCAATCGCGGCCAGGCGGCCAATCTCGCCCGGATGGTTCATGCCCATCTCGATCACGGCCGCGCGGTGCTGGCTACCCAGGCGCAGCAGCGTCAATGGCACCCCGATCTCGTTATTCAGGTTGCCCTGCGTCGCCAGGCGCGCGTCCTCGCCAAACGCGGCGGCGAGGATCGAAGCGATCATTTCCTTGACCGTGGTCTTGCCGTTCGAGCCGGTCACGCCGATCACGGCAATGGCATGCCTGGCGCGCCAGAAATTGGCGATCCGGCCCAGCGCCACCAGGGTATCGGGCACCACGATGGCAGGCAGGGTCCAGCCGTCGGGAAGCGCATGCACCACGACCGCGGCCACGCCGCGGCCGGCGACCTGGTCCAGGAAACCATGCGCGTCGAAGGTCTCGCCCTTGAGCGCGACGAACAGGGCGCCGGCCGGCGCGCTGCGGCTGTCGGTCGAGACGCCCTCGACGGCGGCATCCGCACCCACCAGCCGCGCGCCGGGGATGCACGCGGCAAGTTGTGCCAGCGACGCGCGCATCTGCGTACCCTGCATCTGGATACCCATCAGTGAGTCCTCATCATGGTCATCCGCGCGCTCAGGGCGAGCGTAGCGTGATCGAGATCGGAGAACGGCATTTTCCTGCCCTTGATTTCCTGGTAGGGCTCGTGGCCCTTCCCTGCCAGCAGGATCACGTCCTGCTTGCCGGCGTTCTTCACCGCCACCAGGATGGCGGTAGCGCGGTCTTCGACCGCCTGCCAGCTGCCGCCATGGTCCTTGTCCATGCCGGCGACGATCTGGGCGATGATGCCGCCTGGCTCTTCGCTGCGTGGGTTGTCGCTGGTAACCACCACCTGGTCGGCCGCTTGTGCAATGGCGCCCATCTGTGGGCGCTTGCCCGGATCGCGGTCGCCACCGCAGCCGAACACGCACCACAACTGGCCGCCGCGCTCGGTGGCTACCTGGCGCAGTGCCTGCAGCGTTTTTTCCAGCGCGTCCGGCGTGTGTGCATAATCGATCACCACCATGGGCGCGTCCTGACCGCCGATCTGCTGCATGCGGCCGGGGGCCGGCTGCAGCGCTTCGACGGCATCCACCGCGGCCTTGAGCGCCACGCCCTTGGCCAGCAGCGCGCCGAGCACCGCCAGCGCATTGCTGACATTGAAGTGGCCGACCAGGTGCGACTTGACGGTGGCGCTTCCGAGCGGGGTGTCGACGACAAATTCGGTGCCCGCCGGACGGCTGCGCAGGTTGGCGGCGCGCAGCATGCCCACGCCGTCGATGGCCGGTTGCGCGGCGGCGTCGCCCAGCGTATAGCCGGTGACCGCCAGCGCGGGGAATTTGGCGCGCAGGTGCGCAACCAGCCGCTGCCCGGCCGGGTCGTCGAGGTTGACGATGGCCGACTTCAAGCCGTTCCACTCGAACAGCATCAGCTTGGCCGCCTCGTAGCGCTCCATGTCGCCATGGAAGTCGAGGTGGTCGCGGGTCAGGTTGGTGAAGATGGCGGCGTCGACGTGCATGCCGCTCATCCGGCCCTGCACCAGGCCGATCGACGAGGCTTCGATCGCCAGCGCGGTCGCGCCCTGGGCACGCAGTTCGGCCAGGGTCTGGGCCAGCAGCACCGCATCTGGCGTGGTGTAGCCGGTGGCGTCGAAGCGCGGTTCGGCCCGGCCCTTGGCGATGCCCACGCCCAGCGTGCCGATCATGGCCGCGGTCTCGCCCAGGCGGGCCAGCGCCTGGCCCAGCCACACCGCGCAAGAAGTCTTGCCGTTGGTGCCGGTGACGGCCACGGTGAACATGGCCGCGTCGGGTTGCTGCAATACCGCGTGCGCGATCGGCCCGGCCTGCTGCCTGAGCCCGGCGACGGCCAGGTGCGGCAGCGCATGCGCCTCGTTCCAGGCATGGCCATCGGCTTCATGCACGACCGCGGCGGCGCCGGCGGCGATGGCCGCGCCGATATAGTCGCGGCCATCGGCGCCCTCGCCCGGATAGGCAAAGAACACGTCGCCCGGGGCTACCCGGCGCGAGTCGGAAACCAGGCGCGCGCCCGGCGCGGCGGCAAGGATCCATTGGGAGATGTCGTTCAGGCAGCTTGCCATCACATGCTCTCCTCGAGGGGAATTTCAGGAATGATGATGTCGGTCACCGAGGAGTCGGGCGGCACGTTGGCGGCGCGCAGCGCGTTCGATGCCAGGTCGGCGGCGGTTGGCGCGGCGACGCTGCCGCCGGTGCGCAGGGCGCCGCGCGGGTTGTCGATCATGACGGCGATGACGAAGCGCGGCTTGGACATCGGCGCGATACCGACGAAATAACCGATGTTGTCGGTCTTCGAATAGCGGCCGTTGACGATCTTTTCGGCGGTACCGGTCTTGCCGCCGACGCGGTAGCCGGCCACCTGGGCCTTCGAGGCGGTGCCGTCCGGGCCGACCACGGATTCGAGCATGGTGCGCACCTGGGCGGCGGTCTTGGGCGAGATCACCTGCTGGCCGGCGGGCTTGTCGGTTACCTTCACGAACGACAGCGGAATGATGTCGCCGTCACGTGCGAACACCATGTACGAACGCGCCAGCTGCAGCAGCGACACCGACAGGCCGTGGCCGAACGACATGTTGGCGTATTCGATCGGCTTCCATGATTTCCATGGACGCACGCGGCCGGCGACGGCGCCCGGGAAGCCGTAGCGCGGCGCCTGGCCGAAACCGAGCTTGGTGTACAGCTCCCACATGTCCTGGGGTTGCAGCATCTGGGCGATCTTGACGGTGCCGACGTTCGACGATTTCTGGATGATGCCGCCGACCGTGAGCGCATCTTTCGGGTGCATGTCGCGGATCGTGCGCCCACCCACCACGATGCGTCCGCCCGAGACATCGAACACGGTATCGGGCGTGACGCGCTTCTTTTCCAGCGCCAGCGCCACCGTGATCGGCTTGAGCGTCGAGCCCGGCTCGAAGGTATCGGTGATGACGCGGTTGCGCAGCTGCGCGCCGGTGAGCTTGGAGCGGTCGTTCGGGTTATAGGTCGGGTAGTTGGCCAGGGCCAGCACTTCGCCGGTTTGCACGTCCAGCAGCACGGCGGCGCCAGCCTGCGCATTGAATTTCTCGACCGCGTTCTTGACGCTGGTGAAGGCGATGTACTGCAGCTTGCTGTCGACCGACAGGGTCAGGTCCTTGCCCTGGTGCGGTTCGCGGAACATGCCCAGGTCTTCGGCGATGTGGCCCAGACGGTCCTTGATCACGCGGCGGCTGCCCGGCACGCCGACCAGGGTCTTCTGGTGGAACAGCTCCATGCCTTCCTGGCCGACGTCTTCGACGTTGGTGAAGCCCACCATGTGGGTCATCACTTCGCCCTGCGGGTAGAAGCGCTTGTATTCCTTGCGGGTGTCGATGCCGTCGATCTTGAGCTTCTCGATCTGGGCGATGACCGGCATCTCGACCTGGCGCTTGAGGTAGACGAAGGTGCGGTCGGAGTCGAGCTTCTTGCGCAGGTCGGCTTCCGGCATGTCGAGCAGGCGCGCCAGGGCGGTGATCTTGTCGGCCGGCGAAGCGAGCACGTCTTCGGGAATCGCCCACACCGCCTTGACCGGCAGCGACGAGGCCAGCACCGCGCCATTGCGGTCCATGATCTTGCCGCGCGTGGCAGGCAATTCGAGCGTGCGCTCGTAGCGGCTCTTGCCCTGCTTTTGCAGGAACTGGGTCGACATGCCCTGCAGCCAGAGCGCGCGCACGGCGAGCGCGGCGAAGGCCGCGAACATCACGAACAGCACCAGGCGCGAACGCCAGGTCGGCACGTTCACGGCCAGCAGGGGGCTCTTTGAAAAGGCCACGCCCTTGGACGCGGCTACCCGCGAGGTGCTGCGTCGTTCGACCCGCGCGTTCGACCGGCTCATTGCGCCCCTTCGGTCAGGTACTGGGTGCGGGCCGGGGTCAGCGGAGCCATGTTCAGGTCGGTGCGTGCGATCTGTTCGATACGTTCGTTCTTGCCCAGCGTCGACTGGTCGAGCTGGAGCTGGGCCCAGTCGATGTCGAGCTGGCGCGACTGCTGCTGCAGGCGTTCGACTTCGATCAGCAGGTGGCGCGCCTGGTAGCGGGCATTGACCACCGACAGCGCGCACAGCACCAGCGCCGCCGTCAGCACGATATTAAGCTTGACGTTCATGGCGCGCTCCCGAGACGCTCGGCCACGCGCAGCACCGCCGAGCGGGCGCGCGGATTGTCTCCCACCTCGGCGTCGGACGGCTTGGTCTTGTGGATCAGCTTCATCAGCGGCTGCGGCAGGTCGACGGCGCGGATCGGCAGGCGGCGGTCGGGCTGCTCCACCTTGGCCTTGGAGGCCAGGAACTGCTTGACCATGCGGTCTTCCAGCGAGTGGAAGCTGATCACCGACATGCGGGCGCCCGGCGCCAGCATGGCGTAGGCCGCGATCAAGCCCTGTTCGAGGTCTTCAAGCTCTTTATTGATGAAAATCCGGATAGCTTGAAAGGTCCGGGTTGCCGGATCCTTGCCTTTTTCCCGAGTCTTGACCGCGTGTGCCACGATTGCGGCAAGCTGTCGTGTGGTCGAAATTGGTTCGACTGCCCGGCGAGCTGCAACCGCCTTTGCAATCTGGAAAGCAAACCGCTCTTCTCCATAATCTCGTATCACCTTTTCCAATTGTTGTTCCGGCACGATGGCCAGCCAGTCGGCCGCCGACATCCCGCGCGTGGTATCCATGCGCATGTCGAGGGGGCCGTCCTGGCGGAAGCTGAATCCGCGGGTGGCGTCGTCCACCTGGGGCGACGAAATGCCCAGGTCCAGCAAGATGCCGTCGACCTGGGTGATGCCGCGCGCGGCCAGCGCCTCGCGCATCGTGGCGAAGCTGTCATGCACGATCGTGAAACGGGGGTCGTCGATCTGGGCGGCGGTGTCGATGGCCTGCAAATCCTTGTCGAACGCAAACAGGCGTCCCTGCGGACCCAGGCGCGACAACAGCAGACGGCTGTGGCCACCACGACCAAAAGTCCCATCTATATAGATACCGTTGACGCGTTCGCCCACCAGGTTGAGCGCATCGACCGCCTCGTCGAGCAGCACGGTGCGGTGTTGGTAATCAGACATACCGGCAGGCATACCTTCGGGCACCGTCGTTGTTTCCGTCATCGGTGCCTCAGAAAGAGAAATTGGAAAGGACATCAGGCATGCCGCCGGCCACGGCCTCGGCTTCGCTCTCGGCCAGCTTGGCGGCATCCCAGATCTCGAAATGGGTGCCCATGCCGAGCATCATGACTTCTTTTTCCAGCCCCACGGCGGCGCGCAGCTCGGGCGAGATCAGCACGCGGCCGGCGCTATCGACCTCGACATCGCAGGCGTTACCAAGGAAAATGCGCTGCCACGCCCTGGCCGACATGGGCCAGGCGGCGATCTGGTCGCGGTGCTGCTCCCAGACCGGGCGCGGGAAGAACAACAGGCAACCGTGCGGGTGCTTGGTCAGCGTCATCCGGCCTTCGCACTGGACAGTCAAGGCGTCACGATGCTTTGCCGGGATTGACATCCTGCCTTTGGCATCGAGATTGATCGCTGACGCGCCCTGGAACACAGATTACCTAGCTTGGAGAGTTATCAATTTAGAATTTTTTAGTCGCTCATGCGAGGAAACTCCCCCACAAAACGACACTTTTTCACACTGCTTCCCACTTTATTGGAATCAATGTTGGTGGTCAAGCGAATTCACAACAGTAAAATCTAAAATTTTCTAATGAAACCAATGACTTAGCAGCGTCTGTTGAACCTGTGTCAATCTAAAATGTCTCCTAAATCAGTCACTTAGGAAACGGAGTGAAGGTTGCACCTCACTTGCTAGGGCAATAATTTCTGTTGATAAATATCCCACTCGTACGACACTCGCTTTTTCCATAACAAATCTTTCAATGCAGCATTGATTGTTTTGACGATTGCGGCGCTCTTCCGGAAGCGCTAGGATCATTGCCAGGCGCTGGCCATGTCCAGCCGATGGGCTGCCATGCGCAGCTTGTCTGTTGCCAAGGAGGAAGCTGTGAGCATTACCCTTGCCCGCACCTGTGCGGTCTACGACCTGGCCGATGTCCAGCAGGCGCTCGAGCGCAGCCGCGGCCGCTCTCCGGAGCTCGAGGCGTTCTACGAGCGCATGCTCGAAACCGGGGCCGAGCGCTTCGTCACCACCCCCTCGTCGATCCGCGCCCTCGATCCTTTGCTCGAGGAATGCCCCAATTTCAACGAAGTCCTGGGCGACCTGGCGCGCTACCTGCGCCTGGCGCACGCCGGCCAGGAAGGCCAGGGGCGATTCAACCTGATGCCCATCCTGCTGCTGGGCGGGCCGGGCGTGGGCAAGACCCACTTTGCCAGGCGCCTGGCGCGGATCATGCAGACCGAATGCGAACTGATCAGCATGAATGCGCTGTCGGCCGGCTTCGTCATCACCGGCAGTTCGGCCAGCTGGCGCGGGGCCAAATGCGGCAAGGTGGCAGAGCGCCTGGTGCGCGGCCACTATGCCAATCCGGTGGTGGTGCTCGACGAAGTCGAAAAAGCCAGCGGCTCGTCGCAGTCCGACCCGCTGGCGGCGCTCTACCAGCTGCTCGAGCCGGAAACCGCGTGCGCCTTCCGCGACGAATTCATCGACGTCGAACTCGATGCGAGCCGGATCTTCTGGGTACTCACGGCCAATTCCACCGCGGGCATCCCTGCCCCGCTGCTCGATCGCATGGCGGTCTACGAGGTGCCGGCGCCCACGCCCGAGCAGGCCGCCGGCATCGCGCGGCGCATCTACCGCGCGCTGCTGCGCGAACTGAACCTGGCGGGTTTCGACGACAGCCTGGCCAACGGTGTGCTCGACCGGCTGGCCCTGGCGTCGCCGCGCGATCTGCGCAAGACCCTGCTCGACGGCCTCGGCCACGCGGTGGCGAACGGGCGCGGACATCTCACGGCGAGCGACATCCGCCTGCGGCCGGGGCCGGGCAAGTCGCGCATCGGTTTTTGACGGCGCAACGACCCGCAGCCCTGCTTCAGCGCTCCTGGCCCTGGCCGGGCGCTTCCCAGGCCTTGGCATGCTCCACCGCGCGCGCCCAGCGCGCCATGCGCTCGAGGCGCTGGCCGGCATCGATCGCGGGTTCGAACCGCCGCTCGGCCTGCCACTGGCGCCCGATTTCCTCGATCGAGTCCCAGTAGCCCACCGCCAGCCCGGCCAGGTAGGCGGCGCCCAGCGCCGTGGTCTCGAGCACCCGTGGGCGCAGCACCGGAATGCCCAGCAGGTCGGCCTGGAACTGCATCAGCATATCGTTGCGGGCGGCGCCGCCATCGGCGCGCATTTCCAGCACCGGGCAGGCCGCATCGTTCTGCATTGCGCCCAGCAGTTCGGCGCTCTGGTAGGCGATGGCCTCGACTGCCGCGCGCGCGATGTGGGCGGCCGTGGTGCCGCGCGTCATGCCAACCATGGCGCCGCGGGCATATGGGTCCCAGTGCGGCGCCCCCAGGCCGGTAAAGGCCGGTACCAGCATCACGCCGCCGCTATCGGGCACGCTCATGGCCAGCGCTTCCACGTCGCTGGCGTGCGCAATGATGCCCAGGCCGTCGCGCAGCCACTGCACCGTGGCCCCGCCCATGAAGACGCTGCCTTCGAGCAGGTAGGTGCTGGCGCCGGCGGCCCCGTCCAGGCTCCAGCCGACGGTCGAGAGCAGACGGTTGCGCGAAGCGGGGGGAGCGCTGCCGGCATGCATCAGCATGAAGCAGCCGGTGCCATACGTGTTCTTGACCAGGCCCGGGCGGTGGCAGGCCTGGCCGAAGGTGGCGGCCTGCTGGTCGCCGGCGATGCCGGCAATCGGGATGGCCGCGCCGAACCACTCTGGCGCGGCAAGACCCACGCTGCCGGAACTGGCGACGACTTCGGGCAGCACGGCGGCGGGAATGTCGAACAGCGCCAGCAGCGTTTCGTCCCAGCGCAGCGTGTGGATGTTGAACAGCATCGTGCGCGAAGCATTGCTGGTGTCGGTGACATGGCGTGCGCACAGCCGGTAGGCCAGCCAGCTGTCAACGGTGCCAAAGGCCAGCTCGCCGCGCTCGGCGCGGGCGCGCGCCCCGGGAACGTGCTCGAGCAGCCATTGCAGCTTGGTGGCGGAAAAATAGGCATCCAGTTCGAGGCCGGTACGTTGCCCGATCTCGGCCGCGGCGCCTTGCGCCCGCAAGCGCTCGCAGGCGTCGGAGGTGCGGCGATCTTGCCAGACGATGGCGCGCGCCAGCGGTTCGCCGCTGGCGCGGTCCCATAAAACGGTGGTTTCGCGCTGGTTGGCGATGCCGATGGCGGCCACCTGGGAAGCATCGATGCGGGCCTGGCGCAAGGCGTCGCGGCCACAGGCAAGCTGGGTGCGCCAGATGTCGAGCGCGTCGTGCTCGACCCATCCGGGGCGGGGAAAATGCTGGGGATATTCCTGCTGGCTGCAGGCGACCGGATGGCCCTGGCGGTCGAACACGATCGCGCGCGAACTGGTGGTGCCCTGGTCGAGGGCCAGGATGTATTTCTGCATCGTTGACCCCACGGGCTGACCAGCTCGGGACACGTTCTGGCGAACTGCAAATTCAGTGTAAAGCAGGCCGATAGGCCGGATTCTGTGTAGCGGTTTCCCTTGCGAGTTGCCGCTTGGACAGCCATTCCTCTAGGCGCTGAATTACTCCAGCGCTCAAGCTTCCTACCCGCACGCTCCGCGAGCAACATCAACGCGTGCCTATTTGGAATTGCTCCGAGTGGAGGTTACCGCGTTTCACCGTAACTTAATACGCTCGTCTCTGTGGCCCTGTTCCTCGCCTTATACCACCGTCGCTTGCGCGTGGCGGCTTTCAGCGGACGGCCGTTAACCGTCACCCTGCTCTATGGAGTCCGGACCTTCCTCCCGCCAGTACCCGAAGGTACCGGCCAGCGGCTGCCTGGCCTGCTTCACGGGGGCATTGTAACCGATCGGGACGGCCCGCCCGGCGTCGCGTTTTCTGAAACTTCGTGTCGCCATTTCAAAAGCCCCAACGCAGAGGCTGGCATAAAATCATCCGTTACCCAACCAGCAAGGATGACCGAACCATGACGCACCCTTCCCGCACCGGCGGCCAGATCCTGGTCGATGCACTCGCGATCCACGGCGTCGATACCGCCTTCGGCGTACCCGGCGAGAGCTATCTCGACGTGCTCGATGCGCTGCACGACTCCAGCATCCGCTTCGTGATCAACCGGCAGGAAGGCGGCGCGGCGTTCATGGCCGAGAGCTACGGCAAACTCACCGGCAAGCCGGGCATCTGCTTCGTCACCCGCGGCCCGGGCGCGACCAATGCCTCGATCGGGGTGCACACGGCCTACCAGGATTCGACCCCGATGATCCTGTTCATCGGCCAGGTGGGCAACGACTTCATCGACCGCGAAGCCTTCCAGGAAATCGACTACCGCCGCATGTTCGGCGAGATGGCCAAGTGGGTGGCCCAGATCGACCGTGCCGACCGTATTCCGGAATACCTGGCGCGCGCCTTCCAGGTGGCCACCAGCGGCCGCCCCGGTCCGGTGGTGCTGGCCCTGCCGGAAGACATGCTGATCACCGAAGCGGCGGTGGCCGACACCCGCGCCTACCAGCCGGTGCAGGCCGCGCCCTCGCAGGCGCAGATCGACACGCTGCGCGCGCTGCTGGCGCAAAGCCAGCGTCCGATGCTGCTGCTGGGCGGCGGCACCTGGAACGCGCAGGCCTGCGCCGACCTGGCGCGCTTTGCCCAGGCCAATCACCTGCCGGTGGGCTGCAGCTTCCGCTTCCAGGACCTGATGGACAACGCGCATCCGAACTATATCGGCGACGTCGGCATCGGCATCAACCCGAAGCTGGCGGCGCGCGTAGCCGACGCGGACCTGCTCATCGCCATTGGCCCGCGCCTGGGCGAAATGACCACCGGCGGCTATACGCTGCTGGCCGCCCCGGTGCCGCGCCAGCGCCTGGTGCATATCCACGCCGACCCGGAAGAACTGGGCAGCGTCTACCAGGCCGAGTTGATGATCGCCAGCGGCGCGCCGCAGGCCTGCGCGATGCTGGCCGCGATGGAGCCGGTCGATGCCGCGGCATGGAAGGATAGCGTGGAGACAGCCAAGGCCGAACTGGCCGCCTTCCAGGCGCAGCCGCCCTTGCTGCGCGACGGCGGCGCGCCGCTCGACCTGTGGCAGGTGGTGCAAGACCTGATGGCCGCGTTGCCGCGCGACGCCATCATTACCAACGGTGCCGGCAACTACGCCTCGTGGGCGCACCGCTTCTATCGCTATGGCGGCATGCGCACCCAGCTTGCGCCCACCAATGGCGCGATGGGGTATGGCGTGCCGTCCGGCGTCGCGGCCAAGATCGTGCACCCGGAACGCACCGTGGTGACCTTCGCCGGCGATGGCGAATTCATGATGAGCGGGCAGGAACTGGCGACCGCGGTGCAGTACCGGGCCGGGGTGGTGATCCTGGTCTTCAATAACAACATGTTCGGCACCATCCGCATGCACCAGGAAAAAACCTATCCGGGCCGGGTGTCGGGCACCAGCTTGCACAATCCGGATTTTGCCCTGCTTGCGCGCGCCTATGGCGGCCACGGCGAGGTGGTCGAGACCACGGCGCAATTCGCGCCGGCCCTGCAGCGCGCGCTGGCCCATGCGAACGAGCACCAGCTGCCGGCCGTGATAGAACTGCGCTACGACGGCAATCTGATTACGCCGAATGCGACGCTGGAGAGCATGCGCGAGGCGGCGCAAGCGGCACAGGCCGGGCGCTGATTTAAAAGTTACAATCTTTAAAGCGACGATCCTGGAGCCGCGACTATCGCGACTATCGCGGCTCCAGGCCCAGCTCGGCTGGCAGCGGGATCGGTTTGTCGAAGAAGCTGACCGGCTCGCCCGATGGATTGGTGAAGAACAGGGCCACCAGCGCGATGAAGACCCACACGATAATATTGCGCAAGGTGGCAGCGCGGCCATCCAGGGCATTGTCGCCATAGATCAGACGCTTGAGAAAGTTCGTGAGTTTCACGGCACCCCCGTCGTTGATGAAGCCTGATGTACTCGCTGCGCTCAATGTAGCGCAACTCGCCGTCGGATTCCAGACACGCACGGTTGAGCAGCTTGCCGGTTTCAGCGCCCGCGCCACAAAAAATGCATATCGAACAGCTTTACCGGGCGTTCCTGGCACTTGAGGGAAAATCTTGCTGCTCTGGTAAAATATTCGCACATTTTTTCATCGCCGGAATCCTCCGGCATGCGCGCAGGAATCGCTACCCCCCACTATGTTTAGTTTCTTCAAAAGAAAGAAGCCGGAGACCCAGGTTCCCGAGCCGACCGTCGACGCCGCGCCCGCTTCCGCTCCAGCCCCTGTTTCACCAGCATCACCCCCCGCGCCTGCGGCTGCGGCGCCGATGTTCGTGCCCGGCGCGCTCGACGCCCGCCCGTTCGCCCCTGCCCCGCAGGACATCGCCGAACTGTTCCCGGAAACGGCCGAACGCCCGACCACCGAGCAGGAGCGAAAACAGTCCTGGATGACACGCCTGAAGGCCGGGCTGTCCAAGACGTCGAGCAACCTGTCGCTGCTGTTCGTCGGCGCGCGCATCGACGAAGACCTGTACGAAGAACTCGAATCGGCGCTGCTGATGGCGGACGCCGGCATGGACGCCACCGACTTTCTGCTGAGCTCCCTGCGGCGCAAGGTCAAGGAAGACAAGCTGGTCGATGCCGCCGCCGTCAAGGTCGCGCTCAAGCAGCTCATGATCGAGCTCTTGATGCCGCTGCAAAAGCCGCTCGAGCTCGGCCGCCACGACCCGCTCGTGATGATGATCTCGGGCGTCAACGGCGCCGGCAAGACCACCACCATCGGCAAGCTGGCCAAGCACATGCAGCGCTTCGACCAGTCGGTACTGCTGGCCGCGGGCGATACCTTCCGCGCCGCCGCGCGCGAGCAGCTGATGGTCTGGGGCCAGCGCAACAACGTCACCGTGATCTCGCAAGCCTCGGGCGACCCGGCCGCCGTGGCGTTCGACGCGGTCCAGTCGGGCAAGGCGCGCGGCACCGACGTGGTCATGGTCGATACGGCCGGCCGCCTGCCGACCCAGCTGCACCTGATGGAAGAACTCAAGAAGATCAAGCGCGTGATCGGCAAGGGCATGGAGGGCGCCCCGCACGAACTGCTCCTGGTCATCGATGGCAACACCGGACAGAACGCGCTGGCGCAGGTCAAGGCCTTCGACGACGCGCTGCAGCTCACCGGCCTGGTGATCACCAAGCTCGATGGTACCGCCAAGGGCGGCGTGCTGGCCGCGATCGCGCGTACCCGGCCGGTACCGGTGTATTTCATCGGCGTTGGCGAGAAGCTCGACGACCTGCAGCCTTTCGATGCCGAAGAATTCGTCGAAGCGCTGCTGGGATAAGACCGATGATCGAATTCCAGTCCGTCTCCAAGCAGTACTCCACCGATGCGTTCGCGCTGCGCGACGTCACCATCAATATCGCCAAGGGCGAACTGGTCTACCTGGCCGGCCCGTCCGGCGCCGGCAAGTCGACCCTGATGAAGATGGTGGCCGCGGTCGAACGTCCCACCAGCGGCATCGTCACCGTCAATGGCCAGGACATCGGCCGCATCAAGAAAGCCGGCATTCCCTTCCTGCGCCGTAACCTGGGGCTGATCTTCCAGCACCAGCGCCTGCTCAACGACCGCAATATCCTGGCCAACGTGATGCTGCCGCTGCTGGTCACCGGCGCCCACCGGACGCAGGCCGAGGGCCGCGCCCGCGCCGCGCTCGACAAGGTCGGACTACTCGAGCGCACCAGGGCACTGCCGCTGGAACTGTCCGGCGGCGAGCAGCAGCGCGTGGCGATTGCGCGCGCCATCGTCAACCGCCCGCAGATCATCCTGGCCGACGAGCCGACCGCGAACCTCGACCGCGCCGCGGCCGACCGCGTGCTCGACGCGCTGCGCGCCTTTAACGCCGTTGGCGTCACTTGCGTGATCTCGACCCACGACGAAGAGGTGCTCGACGCCGCCGGACGCGTGATCCGCCTCGAACATGGCATGCTGGTCGATGCCGGGCACACTGGAGGTGCGGCATGAGCCCGTGGATCCGCCAGCATCGTTTCGCGCTGCGCTCCGCGCTCTCGAGCGTGCGCAAGTCGCCCGGCAGTTTCCTGTTCAATGTGCTGGTCGTGGCGCTGGCGCTGACCCTGCCCTTCGCCGGCATTACCCTGCTCGATAACGTGCGGCCGCTGTCGCAGCAGCTGTCGGTCGATCCGGAAGTGAGCCTGTTCATGCAGCTCGATGCCCCGCGCGAGCAGGCCGCCGCGCTGGCGCCGCAGATTGGCAGCATTGCCGCCGCCAACGTCGGCGGCAACGGCAAGGTGTCGGTCAACTTCGTGGCGCGCGAGGAGGCACTGGCCGGGCTGAAGGAAAAGAGCGGCCTGAGCGGCGTGCTCGATACCCTCGGCGAAAATCCGCTGCCCGACAGCTATGTGCTCAAGCTCGACGGTTTTTCGGCCGGCGCCGGCGCCGGCGGAGTCGACGCCATGGTCGAGCAGCTGCGCGCGCTGCCCGGCGTCGACACGGTGCAGGTCGACTCGGCCTGGGTCAAGCGCCTGGCCGCGCTGCTGGGCATCCTGCGGCTGGCGCTACTGCTGCTGGCCGTCACCCTGGGTATCGTGGTGATCGCGGTGGTGTTCAACACCATCCGCCTGCAGGTGCTGACGCAGAAAGAAGAGATCACGGTGTCCAAGCTGCTGGGCGCGACCGATAACTTCATTCACCGCCCGTTTTATTACACCGGCGCCCTGCTCGGCCTGTCCGCCGGCGCGGTGGCGCTCGGCGTGGTCATGCTGGGGCTGGCACCACTGAACGGGGCAATTGCCGAATTTGCCAGGCTGTATGCCTCTGAATTCCAGCTGGCGCCGCTCGGCGCGCTGGAAGCCAGCGCTCTGCTGGCCATCAGCGCCAGCCTGGGCTTGATCGGTGCCATGCTGTCGGTGCAGCGTCACCTGGCGCGCGTGCAGTAGCCAATAGTGCTGCGTGGGCGGTAGATCTGCCCACGCAGGCGCTTACGCTTACGTTTTCTTTTACGGCTTAGCCGCCCATCCCTACGCGCAGACGCGCCCTGCTCCTACAGGGCTTGCGCGCCTTACGTGCGCCATTCAACAGAAGCCGATAACTAGCCCCTTTAATCTGTCTTTTGGGATTTTCCAGCACACTCGCGTTCACATTTGAGCCGCATCAACAAAACAGCAAGCGTCTGCTCTACAGTTAAAACACTGTCTTTTTTGATTCCATAGAGCAATACTTTAGCCAAACTTAATCGACTTCCAGAAACCGATGGTCGTCTGGCACTCTCTGTGGGAGAGTGCTAATATATGGTTTGATACGAGCGAAAATCAAGTAAAGCATCCAGAAACAGGCAGTGATTGAGTGTACCGAGACATGTGTCCGTGACACCTTGGATGCAGTAAGACTACTACGAGGAAACTAATATGTCCGCACAATCCGCATTGGTTCCCACCGGCAGCCGTGCCCTGGAACTGGGGTTTACTGGCACTCTCGGCAATATTGATGCTTATATCTCGGCCGTCAATCGCCTGCCGATGCTGACCCACGAAGAAGAACAATCGCTGGCAAGGCGGCTGCGCGACGATAACGACCTGGACGCGGCGCAAAAACTGGTGCTGTCGCACCTGCGCCTGGTGGTGTCGATTGCCCGCGGCTACCTCGGCTATGGCCTGCCGCACGCTGACCTGATTCAAGAAGGCAATATTGGCCTGATGAAGGCGGTCAAGCGTTTCGACCCGAACCAGGGCGTGCGCCTCGTGTCGTACGCGATGCACTGGATCAAGGCCGAGATGCATGAATACATCTTGAAGAACTGGCGCCTGGTCAAGGTCGCAACGACGAAGGCGCAGCGCAAGCTGTTCTTCAACCTGCGCAGCAACAAGGTGGGCCTCGATGCGATGACGCCTACCCAGGTCGACGACCTGGCCAAGATGCTCGACGTCAAGCGCGAAGAAGTGATCGAGATGGAAACCCGCCTGTCGGGCCGCGACATCGCCCTCGAGTCGCCCACCGACGACGACGACGACAAGTTCGCCCCGATCGCCTACCTGTCTTCTGACAAGCAGGAGCCGACCAAGGTGCTGGAAGCCGAGGCCGTCACCCGCCTGCAGTCCGAAGGCCTGGAAACCGCGCTGGGCAAGCTCGATCCGCGTTCGCGCCGCATCATCGAAGCGCGCTGGCTGGCCAACGACGACGGCTCCGGCGCCACGCTGCACACGCTGGCCGAAGAGTTCGGCGTGTCGGCCGAGCGTATCCGCCAGATCGAATCGGCGGCGCTCAAGAAGATGAAGGGTGCGTTGACGGCGTTCGTCTAACGCCAGTAACCGCATCGCGCAAAAAACCCGCTTCGGCGGGTTTTTTTATGGGCGCGGCAAATCCTGCCATCAGCGCTGGGCCAGTAGCGTGACGAACTCGCCGGTATCCGCCGTGCTCGACAACATGTGCGCCAGCAGCGCCGCTTATTGACACATAGACCATTAACTGAGCCTAGAAAGCGCTGGCGTAGAAGCCCGGATAATCACGCAACATCGATGACGATGCCATCGCGACGGCAACCAGGCTGGTTTGCCACGACCCGTCCAAGGCGCCGATGCGCCCTTTCGCCAGGCGCCTGCTGCTCGACCTCGACATTGCCCTGGGCAAAACCGTCATGGGCGAATGACATGGCGCAGCAATGGACAAGCTTATTCGACCAGGCTGCCGTTCAGGGTGTAGCTGATACGGGCATCGTCAGACCAGGCGTTGTCGCCCAACTCCACCACGTTCTTGTCTTTGGCTGCCTGCACTAGACGACGGTTGCCGTCCTCGACCGTCACAGTGTCGTACTTGCTCGACGGCGCATCAAGTTTCGTGATCTCGAGCTCCTTGCATATATCGAAGCCGAACATGTTCACAGCCCCGACAAGCGCGCGAAACTTGAATCCTTCTCCCTTCGCCATTTCCATTTGTGCCTCGCAGCTTAGGCGCAGATCGCCCATACGCCGGACACCGCCTGGCAGGCCGGGGGAGCGCACTTGCACTAATGGATGATTGAATTCACCTTTTGGGAAGTTTCTGTTTACAACGACTAATGCATCGCTGCTTTTCCCCAAGTTGTCTTGTCCAAGCACGAAAGTGTTATTCGAAAGCATAGTCACCGGAATACGACGATCCGCGCGGACGATCACGACTTGATTTTCCCCCTGGTCTACATCAACTTTCGGCAGGCGAAAGCTTAACGTGGCTCCCGGTGCCTTCTTTGGCCCGCGCTTGTCGAACACGTGCTTGCCTTTCTCTAACAACTGCAAGCTCCAGGCCATGGGCTTGGCTTGGGCGGAATCAGATTTGTGACTGACTTCGAAGCCGTCACCGGCACAGGCGCTACCGGCGACAGCAAATAGAAACAAGAACGAACGGATGTACACAGTGACTCCTCACTAGAAAAGGTGGCACAAATTAACATCTTGATCGTTGAGGTAGGGGAAAATGCGATAAGCGGTGCAATACGTGGCTCGAACGGCAAACAACAAATGATGGGCCGCTCCTGGCCGAAACCGCCCAGACGCGTGAACGCAGATTGTCAAACGAAAAGCTCTGCCGTTGGCGGCCAACTGGTATCGTCCCAAAGCAGGCGCACGATATTGAGTTCGTCAGTTATTCACAGCGGTTCAGACTTGGCGCTTCGCTGATCTGATTCGAAAGTTAATCCAATATGTTCTTCTTCTTTTTTACAACAACAGTCTGCTCTTGAGTCGGCTTGGGGGCTGGTGGTGGCGCCACTGCATAGAAAAGCCAAGAAACTCTTGTTCCACCAGCCGCCACATCAAAGCCGTGGCGCCATTTCCAACTTCGCCGCGCACATCCGGCCACGCAGTTCCAGCTGGGCTTCCGACATTCCAGCAGCGGACGGGGTCTCCGGCGCTTGTCGCGACTGCCTGTATCTGAGCACCGCCCCGCAGTCGCCGATTTCCGCGCCTTGCCGGAACACCGCCGCCGCCAGCCCATCATCGCCGCGCTTTTCCAGCAGCAGGCCATATTGGTAGTAGGCGGCCCCGTAACGCGACCGCATGGCCTTCTGGTACAGCTTGGCGACCTCGTCTTCACTGGCCGTGGCGGCGCGTCCGGCCTCGATTAAGCTACCCAGCGCGGTTTCGGCCCTCCCCTCGCTGCGTCCCAGCGCCTTGCGGTACAGGGCGCCTGCCTGCGCGTCGTCCTGGGGGTTGCCAAGGCCCAGCTCGAAGCTGCGGCCGAGATAGTAGATGCCCTGGGGGTAATCCTGGGCTGCGGCGCGTGCGATCCACGCCGCTGCAGCCACGCGCTCCTCGTCGGCGCGCGCGCCTTCCATCAGCTGCAGGCCCAGCCTTACCTGTGCGGCCGGTAGTCCACCCTCGGCAGCTTTCGTCAGCCAGTCTCGCGCTTTCTCGATGTCTACTTCCCCGGCCGTCCCGAACCGATAAAAATGTGCCAGGTTTGCCTGCGCCCAGCCGTGTCCCTGCTCTGCCGCTTTCGCGTACCAGTAGGCGGCTTGTTTGGGGTCGCGCACCATGCCGGCGCCACGGTTGTACAGTACGCCGAGGTTGTTCTGCGCGATGGCATTGCCGTTTTGCGCCGCCAAGCGGTACCAGCTTGCGGCCCGCGCCAGGTCGGCCTTGACGTAGGTGCCGTTCTCGTACCACGCCCCCAATCTGTTTTGCGCCACCGGGTCTCCCGATGCCGCCAGTGCCCTGGTGCTGGCCAGCTGGGCCTGGCCATCTGCTGCCGCGCTCTTGGCAGCGCCAGGTATCCAGACGTATTGCGTCTTGAGCCATCCGGTCGGCGTGTCGTTGGTGGCAAGTACCGCATGGAAGACACAGTGGCGAATGTTCGCCAGCGCTGCCTCGTCGAGATCCGCCCTGCCGCTGGACACCAGCACGCGCGCATCGGTGACCCGGCCGCGCTCGCCGATCTGCATTTCCACGGTCGTCTTGCCCGCCGCACGCTGCGCCAGTGCGGCAGCAGGGTAGTCGGGACGTGGGCAGGCATTCAGGTCGATCGCCACGACCTGCTGCGCGCTCTGCAGGCGGGCGGCGACTGCGGGCGTAGGGAGAATGGCAGCGGCAGCCAGGAAAAGGAGAGCGATTTTCATGCCATCAATGTACCCTTCTTGCAGCGCTACATTTACTCGGATTGTCACTGACGCGCGGACAGCGCGGATAGAATGGACCTTTCATCCGGCACAACAAGGAACCCCCATGACCGACAAATCGACCTATGTCCCGCCCAAGGTATGGACGCCACCTACCACTTCCGGTGGCAAGTTTGCCAGCATCAACCGCCCTGTCGCCGGCCCCACCCATGAGGCCGAACTCCCGGTAGGAAAGCATCCGCTGCAGCTGTATTCGCTGGGCACGCCCAATGGCGTGAAGGTGACGATCATGCTCGAAGAGCTGATCGCGCTCGGCTACGTTCAGGCCGAGTACGATGCCTGGCTAATCCGCATCAACGAAGGCGCACAGTTCTCGAGCGGCTTTGTCGATATCAACCCGAATTCGAAGATCCCGGCCCTGGTCGACCGCACCGGCCCCGAGCCGGTGCGCGTCTTCGAATCGGGTTCGATCATGGTCTACCTGGCCGAGAAGTTCGGCGCCTTCCTGCCAAAAGAAGGCGTGGCGCGGGTCGAGACCATGAACTGGCTGTTCTGGCAGATGGGCTCGGCGCCATTCGTCGGTGGCGGCTTCGGTCATTTCTATGCCTACGCGCCCGAGAAGCTGGAATACCCGATCGACCGCTATGCGATGGAAACCAAGCGCCAGCTCGACGTGCTGGAACGCCAGCTGGCGCATCACCAGTATGTAGCCGGGAACGCGTACACGATCGCCGACATGGCCATCTGGCCATGGTATGGCGCCATGGTGCGCGGTGAGCTCTACGAAGCCGCAGAATTCCTGTCGGTGCACGAATACCCGCACCTGCGCCGCTGGGCCGACGAGATCGGGGCGCGTCCGGCCGTGATCCGGGGCCGCAAGGTCAACCGGGTATTCGGCAATCCCGATGAGCAGGTGGCCGAGCGCCACGATGCGGCCGACCTCGACTGATCAGCCACGGCCTGGATCGGCCTCAAGCCGACAAGTGTTCGATCAAGATGGTGGTGCCGACCAAGATCAGCACCACGCCGCCGACCCGTTCGGCGTTGCGTCCGGCCACGGCGCCCAGGCGCTGCCCCAGCAGCACGCCGATGGTCACCATGACCGTGGTCGAGACCCCGATCGCCAGCGCCGCATGCACGATCGCGACGTCGACAAAGGCCAGGCCGACCCCGACCGCCATCGCATCGATGCTGGTGGCCACCGCCGTGAGTACCAGCACCACCGTTTTTTGAGAAGCGGCCGATTCTTCGGCCTGGTCTGCGCCGAACGACAGCCAGATCATGCGCCCGCCCAGCCCCAGCAGCAGGAAAAAAGCGATCCAGTGGTCCCACTGGCGGATGGCGTCGGCCGCCAGCGAGCCGAGGGCCCAGCCGATCAGCGGCGTGATGGTTTCGATGCAGCCGAACAGCAGGCCAATGCGCAGCGCCTGCGGCAGCGTTGGCTTGCGCAGGGCGGCGCCCTTGGCGATGGCCGCGGCAAAGGCGTCGGTCGACATCGCCAGGGCGAGAAACAGCAGTGCGGTATAGGTCATGGGATTGCCTGTTGGGCGCCGATGGTCTCGCCAAGCGCAAGGCGCGCATACAGGCTACTCCCCACGGGGAGCGGTCATTCTAGAAGGAAACACCTACCGGCGCAATGCGCGGTCGTGAGGAGGCAGGAGCTGGGGCCGGGGCCGAGGCTGGGGTAGTGTCCCCGCCCACCGGCCCCGGCCGCCGAACATCAGTAGATCGCCTTGCCCGCGCCATCCTTGAGCTGGGCTTTCCAGTTGGCCTGGACCAGCTTGACGACCGAGGCCGGCATCGGCACGTAGTCGAGTTCGGCGGCGGATGGGGCGCCATTCTTGAAGGCCCAGTCGAAGAATTTCAACACTTCGGCTCCCTTGTTGGGGTCGGCCTGGGTGCGATGCATCAGGATGTAGGACACGCCGGTGATCGGCCAGCTCTGCTTGCCGGCCTGGTCGGTCAGCACCACGCCGAAGCCCGGCGCCCTGGTCCACTCGGCGCCGGCAGCGGCGGCCTTGAAACCATCGTCGTCCGGCTGCAGGAACACGCCATCCTTGTTCTTGAGCTGAGTGTGCGACAGCTTGTTCTTCTTGGCATAGGCCCACTCGACATAGCCGATCGAACCCTTGATGCGCTGCACGTTGGCGGCCACGCCTTCGTTGCCCTTGCCGCCCACGCCCACCGCCCACTTGACCGCGGTGCCGGCGCCGACCTGGCTCTTCCAGTCGGCGCTGGTCTTGGCCAGGTAATCGGTGAACAGGAAGGACGTGCCCGAGCTGTCGGCACGATGCACCACGGTGATGTCGGCATCGGGCAGCTTCACGCCCGGATTGAGCGCGGCGATCGCCGGCGCGTTCCATTTGGTGATCTTGCCCAGGTAGATGTCGGCCACGACCGGGCCGGTAAGCTTGAGCTGGCCCGGGACGATGCCTTCGACGTTTACCACGGCGACCACGCCGCCCATGATGGCAGGAAATTGCATCAATCCACCCGCTGCCAGGTCTTCGGCCTTGAGCGGCATGTCCGACGCGCCGAAGTCGACGGTGCGGGCCTTGATCTGCTTGATGCCGGCACCCGAGCCGACCGATTGGTAGTTCAGGCCGTTACCGGTGGCTTTCTTGTACGACTCGGCCCACTTGGCGTAGATCGGGTACGGGAAGGTCGCACCGGCCCCGGTCATGTCCGCAGCGTAAGAAGCCGACATGGCGAGCACGGCGGCAGTAGTGGCGGCAGCGGCGAGGATCTTCTTGAACATGGATGCGTATTCCTATTCCTGGTTGAGGGGTGTGCTTTGGACCACGCAGCAAAGTCTAGTCACCAAATATGACCGGCTGGTGACGCCGTGCGCGCGCGACCGCGCAGGCAGGGTTTGCTATGATGGACATTCTAAAAATACAAACGGATGACCCGCATGCGCCCCCTGCTCCGCGCCACCACCCTGCCGTTCACCCTGGGTTGCGCCGCCCTGCTTGCCAGCGGCTGCGCCACCACCCACGACCGCCTGCCCGAGGCGCGCTACACCATGACCGAACACCAGACCCTGCCGCTGGCCGAGCGCGTGCGCATTACCTACGAAGGCGCCGACGACAGCCGCTGCCCGGAGAACGCGCGCTGCATCTGGCCGGGGCGCCTGAGCTACCGCTTCACGCTGCGCATCGGCAGCGTGGCGCAGGCCTTTTACCTGGTGCCGGGCCAGCCGGGCTATATGCCGCCAGCACTGCGCGGCTCGCGCATCGAACTCGACCACCTGACCCCGCCGCCGCCGCGCCGCCTGGCCGGTGCGCCAGCGTCGGGGCCGATGGCGTATCCAGTCACGTTCAACGTATACGCGCAGTAAGCCACTTGCAGGAATCGCCCCCAGAATGGACCGGGCGCTCAACGCGGTGAGTTTCGGTGACTCTTCGGGCACAAGCGATGGCTATACTCAACGGTTTCCCCACCCTGGAGACACCGTGAAATCCTTCTTTTCTGCAAGCGCCCTGACCCTCGGCCTGTTGCTGGCCACGCCGCAAACCCTGGCCCAGACGCCAGCCGCCGACAGGCAGCAGATCGACGCGATCGTCGAAACCTTCCGCACCGCGATCATCAAGAAGGACACGGCCAGCTTCATGGGGCTGTTCCTGCACGAGGGCATTACCTGGACTGGCGTATTCACCGACCGTGCGGTCGAACGCGAGTACGCCAACCGTCCCGATCCGGCATTGCCGCGTCCCCCGAAATACTTCAACAGCTCGCCGCGCAAGTTCATCGAGAGCATCGTCAAGGCCACCAAGCCGCGCGCCGAAACCTTCGACAACGTGCGCATCGACAGCGATGGCGACGTGGCCCAGGTCTGGTTCGACTACAGCTTTCTAGCCGACGGCAAAGTACAGAACTGGGGCAAGGAAAGCTGGCAGATGGTGCGCACCGAGGCTGGCTGGAAGATCGCCGCCGTCGTGTGGTCGATGGAGGACGATCCGGCGCTGGCGCCGTCCAGGGCCAGCAAATAGCCGTTCGCCTCCGGCCGGGCCGCCGCTCCCCTTGACGAGCACGGCGTGCGCCCGGCCTAGTCGATCCGCCCTGCCGGAAAGGCAAACGGCGAACCGTCCACCATGCGCAGACCGCGCCTGACGGCCCAGGCCGCGAAGGCGATGCTGGCGAGCGCCGCGACCGGCATCGCCGGCACGCCGGTCACTGCCCGTGCCGCCATGCCGATGGCGATGCTTGCCGCAACCGATGCCGCCAGTAGCAGCATGGGCATCAAGAAGGGCAAGGGCGACCGCATGGCATGGTTGCGCAGCGGCGCCGCCACCAGCGGCAGCGTCAAGCAGCAGATGCTGGCCACGCGCACCAGGGTTGAGGCATCGCCAGTGCCCAGCACTGCCAGCAGCAGGCAGGCTCCGGTACCGAGAGACCAGGCCTTGAATGCCTGCAGCACGAGCGTGCGCGCCAGGTGGCGGTTGAATGTCGCGGCTGTGCCGGGCATGGCCGGAGCCAGTCGCACCAGTGCCTGTTCGGCCGGATAGGCAGCCACCAGCCCGTTCAGGCGCAGCGTCGTCGCCATCGGGACGATCAGCAGCAGGCTGCCGAACAACCAGCCCAGCCCGGTCGCGGCATCGGCACCGTCGTGCCATGTCGTGAAGACGGCTATCACGGCCAGTACGGCAGCCAGCGCGCCCAGCCCCGCCGAGAGCTCGCCCAGGTGGTGCGCAGGACCGAGGGCATGTAACACCAGGCCACGGCCATCGCGCCGGGCGCATGCGCGGCGCAGGCTGGCGGCATACCAGCGCTTGACCCGGGCGCCGCCAAACCCTTGCAGCAACGGGTCGGCCTTGCCTGGCCCGGGTTGCAAACGCAGTCGTCGCTCGATCATGCGCCAGTGACGCTCACCCGCCTCGGGAAAGAGCGCGCCCGCCGCCACGACGATCGCGGCACCGGCCAACAGCGCCAGTGCCGCGATCCATGGCGGCGACAGCGCCGCATGCAGTGTTGCCGGAACCTGGCCCAGCACCACCGCGCCGAAACACGTTGCCACCATCAGCGGCGCGCCAAAGCCGTGTCCTGCGGCGTGCAAGGCGCTGCCGATCGTGCCGAGCATGATCCAGAGTAGCCAGGGGGCGCTGGGCCCGATGTCGGCGAGCGAGGATAGGGCAAGCCCTGCGATCGCGGCAAACCAGACCATGCAGGCCAATTCAACCAGGCGCCGGCGCATGCCGGGCACCAGCTTGGCGTTGGCTGGCGCGCCAAGTTCCACCGCGCCCGGTATGAAGCACCAGGTCCATATTATCAAGACCATGGCGCACGCCAGGCACCAGAGCAGCACCAGTGCGGCGCGCAGCCCCTGGTCGAGCCACGCCGCCAGGCAGACGACGATCGCAATGAAGGCGGCGCCCCAGCGCACGACGGCCGAGTCCACGCGAGCGGTATGCGACAGCGCGGCGCGCCACAGCACCCGGTAGTCATGCAGCCGCGCGTTCATTGCGTCACCTTGATGAACAGGTCTTCCAGGCTTACCGGGGCGGCGCGCTGGCCTCCCAGTGCGCCGCGCGCGCCTTCCAGCAGTTCGTCGAGCGGGCCTTGCAGCGCGATGCGGCCGTCTTTCAGGAAAGCCACGTCCAGCGCCACCCGTTCGAGGTCGGTCAGGATGTGGGTCGAGAACAGCACCGTGGTGCCGCGCTCGATCACGCCATCGACCAGTTCGGCCAGAAAGGACCGGCGCCCGGCCGGGTCCAGGGCCGACACCGGCTCGTCCAGCACCAGCAGTTCCGGATCGTGCGCCAGGGCGCGAATGATGGACAGGCGCTGCTGCTCGCCGCCCGACAGCCTGCCGATCGGCGTGTTCAGCATCAGCACATTGAAACCCCAGCGTTCGAGCAAGGCGTCGACCTTGACCGTGTTCCAGCGCGGGTACATGGCCTTGAAATAGTCCAGCAGCTGAAGCGGCGTCATCCATTCGAACAGCCCCGATTTCTGCGGCACGTAGCCGATACGGGCGCGGTTGGCGTCGGACAGCGCAGCCACATCCTGGCCGAACAGTCGCACGCGGCCGCCGTCGGGCTCGCGCAGGCCGAGCAGGCATTCGATCAGCGTCGACTTGCCGGCGCCGTTACGCCCCAGCAGGCCGATGACCTGGCCCTGCCGGATTTCCCAGTCGAGGCTATTGAGGACGATGGCGCTGCCGAAATGCTTGGATACGTCGCGCATATCGATGGAGGGTGCGGTCACGATGCTTCCTTCAGGATGTGGGTGAACAGGGTAATGACAGTGTCGGGATCGAGTTCGAGTTCGCGCGCCTCGCGCGCCGCGCGCTCCAGGGTGGGACGCAGCAGCGCTTCGCGCCCGCCGCCCTGCCCCGTGCGCGGGCGGTCGGCAACGATCATTCCCAGGCCGCGGCGGCGCGCGACCAGCCCTTCGACTTCGAGCAGGCCATAGGCCTTGGAAACGGTCATCGGGTTCACGGCCAGCGCCTGGGCGACGTCGCGCACCGACGGCAGTGCGTCGCCCGGCGCCATCTGGCCGCCCGCCACGAGGCGGCGAACCTGTTCGATCAGCTGGCGATAGATCGGCTCGGCCGAGCCGGGCGTGATCGAAAACAGCTGCGGAGTTTGGGTTGGCATGGGCTGATAAGCGCGGAGCTTTGTATTTGTGTATTAGGTGACTAATACAGTAACTCTGCGGTGTTCGACTGTCAAGCTGTTTGCTCAGGGAACGGAGCAGTTCATGCAGTGCGGGTGGGCGGCGGTCGCTGGCGAGCGATGCCCGGGCTGGCGCTCACAGCGCGGGTTGGCGAAAAAAAGAGCCGGGCAAGCCCGGCTCTTTCTAAATTTACAACAAATTACAGATGCGGCGTAATCAACGGCATCAGGTCGTCGAAGGTGCGGCCGGAGCCGTTTTCGCCGATCGCGTGCATCTTCCATTCGCCCCCATGGCGGTACAGCTTGGCCATGATCTGCGCCGTGTGCGAACCCTGCACCGACAGGTTAAAGCGCGCCACTTCCTGGTTGTTGCTCGCATTGAGCAGGCGGCAGTAGGCGTTTTCGACGGTCGAGAAGTTCTGGCCGGTGAAGCTATTCACCGTAAAGACCAGCGACTTCACCGTGCCAGGCACGCTCGACAAATCGACCGTGATCTGCTCGTCGTCGCCGTCGCCGGCGCCGGTGCGGTTGTCGCCGGTATGGGTGATGCTGCCATCCTTGCTCTTGAGCTGGCGGAACCAGACCGTATCGACCACGCGGTTCGATTCGTCGAACATCACGACCGATGCGTCGAGGTCGACCGCGGCGCCCTGGCCGCCGCCAAAGCCGAAGAAGCCCTTCGACTTGGCCACGTCCCAGCCCAGGCCCATGGTCACGCGCGACAGGGCGCCGCCGGCTTCCTTGTCGAGCGAGATCTTCTGGCCTTTTTGCAGATTAACTGACATACATTTTCTCCTTTAGCGCGCTGGCTGTTGCATCCAGGCTTTGAATGCATTGCGGTTGCGCGAACATACGTAGACCTTTCCTTTGCCCGAGAAGCGCAATACCATGCCCTCGCCGCTGGTCTGGCTGTTGATCAGGTTGCCCAGGAAACCGCCGCTGGTGCCGGTCGTGATCGAGATTTCGTAGCGCAGCGTGCTGTCCCAGCACACCACGTGGGCGTTGTCGATGATCGCGTCCTTGCCCGGCTCCACATCCAGCATCGACATCGACCCGAATCCCGACACCACCACTTGCCCGCTGCCGCCCGTTTCGGTGACGAAGAAACCGCCGCTTTGCGCGAACAGGGCATTGCCCAGGCTTTGGGTACGGACCTTGAGCTCGACGCCGTTGGTCGCCGCGACGAACGCGCCGTCGCTGATGATGTAGTTGTTCGGACCGACGTCGACCACCTGCATCGCACCCGGCAGGGTTGGCGAAAGCAGGCAGTCGCCATCGCCACGCGTAGCCTCGATGTGCTGCTGGAAGAACGATTCGCCGTTGGCGAAGGTGCGCATCAGTGCGCTACCCAGGCCCCCCTTCATCTTGCCCTTCAGGTCGAGCGTCGATTCCATCATGACCATTGCATCGGACTCGCAATAGATGGTTTCGCCGCGTCGCATCGAGACATGCAGGAAGGGATCGACATCCCCGGTCACGGTAAATACTGGCATTTGGACTCCCTGGTGTGCGACCTGCTGCCCGCACCTTGCGGCGCGGGCAGCGGTTGATAGTTATACGTTGACGCCGTAGTTCCTGGCGAGTGGTCCGAGGCCCCCCGCGTAGCCCTGGCCGATCGCGCGGAATTTCCAGTCGGCGCCGTTGCGGTACACCTCGCCGAAGATCATCGCCGCTTCGGTCGAGCTGTCTTCGGACAGGTCATAGCGGGCGATTTCGCTGTCGTTGCCGGCATTGACGCAGCGGATGAAGGCCTTGCCGACCATGCCGAAGTTCTGGCGGCGTGTTTCGCCGTCGTGGATGGTCACGCCCAGTACGATCTTGTCGATATCGGCCGGCACCTTGGACAGGTCGATCGACACGCTTTCGTCGTCGCCTTCGCCTTCGCCGGTCAGGTTGTCGCCCGAGTGGACCACGGAACCGTCGGTCGATTTCAGGTTATTGTAGAAGATGAAGTCGCTATCCGAGCGTACCTTGCCCGAGGCATTGAGCAGGAATACCGCGCCGTCGAGGTCGAACGCAGCGCCATCGGTGGCGCGGGTGTCCCAACCGAGGCCGACCTTTAGTCGGGTCAGGCCAGGAGCTTCTTTCGACAGGTTGACGTTGCCGCCTTTTTGCAGACTGATTGCCATGATTGTGACTCTCCTAAATAAGTACTACTTGTGAACACCGGGGTAGACGCACAGCAAGCTGGTGTTCTGCCACTCGCCGTGCGGTTCGTCAGGGGCGCACCATGTGGACGCCCCACCTGCTTATGCCAGTTTTTCTTCGAGAGCCGCGTGCTTCTTCTTGTACTGCAGCGAGCTCCACAGCGAAGCCACGATGAAGGCCACGCCAATCAGGCCAGTGAACAGCTCAGGCACGTGGTACTTCATACTCACCAGCATGATCACGGCCAGGATGCCGATCGCGTAGTGCGCGCCGTGCTCGAGGTAGACATATTCGTCCAGCGTGCCCTGGCGAACCAGGTAGACCGTCATCGAACGCACGAACATCGCGCCGATGGCCAGGCCCAGCATGATGATCACGACATCCTGGGTGATCGCGAAGGCGCCGATCACGCCGTCGAAGCTGAACGACGCGTCAAGCACCTCAAGGTACAGGAAGCCGCCGATACCGCCGCTCTTGACCATGCTGCCCACATTGCTGCTTTCGTCGGACTCGCTCTTTTCGAGCAGGCCGCTGATCATGTCGACACCGATGTACACCAGGATGCCCCACAGGCCAGCCATCAACACCACCATCTTCTGCGCTTCTTCGACCCAGCCCATGGCGAACATCAATGTGCCCAGGGCAACCAGCACCGCGATCGACGAGACCTTGCCGAGCGAGCCGAGCTTGCGCTCGAAGTTGCCGAGCCAGTGCGCTTCTTTCTCATCGTCGAGCAAGAAATTCAGGAACACCAGCAGCAGGAACATGCCGCCGAAGGCCGCTACTTCCGCATGGTGGTTGGTCAGGTGCGACGAGAAGCCTTTTGGATCGGTCAGTGCCAGGTTCCAGACTTCCATGATGCCAAGGTCGGCCGCGACCGCGACGATCACCAGCGGGAACACCAGGCGCATGCCGAACACGGCAATGATCATGCCCAGGCCCAGGAACAGCTTGAGCCAGAATTCATTCCAGCCCTTCAAGACCGAGGCGTTCACCACGGCATTGTCGAACGACAGCGACACTTCCATCACCGACAGGATGGCGGCCACGCCGACTGCGGTCAGCATGCCGGAGATACCGGCGTTGCTGTACCCCCACCAGCCCGCCAGTGCCAGACAGACGGCAGTGACAACGAAAGACCAGGTAAAGTGCTTCATGCGTGATTTCCCCACTTGCCAAATTGAATCATTTTTATTTCCCCCGTTAGGTAATTAGTCAAACAGTGTAAACCAAGACAAGATATTGAAAAAGCGAAGATAATCGAAGAATTACTTCATAAAAACCGAAGAGATGAATCATACCCCTCCGAACTTTCGCCATCTTTACTATTTCTGGGTGGTGGCCAAGGAAGGCAGCATCACGCGCGCGGCCGAGCGCCTGGGCCTGGCAATCCAGACTGTCAGCACCCAGCTTTCCCAGCTCGAGCAGGCGATGGGCCGGGCCCTGTTCGCCCAGCAAGGCCGGCGCATGAACCTGACCGAGGCTGGCCGCACGGCGCTATCGTATGCCGACCAGATCTTTTTGCTCGGCGAGCAGATGCAGGAAGCCATGGCCGAATCGGACAGTACCCGCATCCGCCTGACGGTCGGCATTTCCGACTCGCTGCCAAAGCTTACCGCCTATCGGCTGCTGGAGATCGCCACGCAGCTTGCACGCCCGGTACGGCTGGTGTGCTACGAGGGCGAATTCGACGAATTGCTGGCCGACCTGGCCCTGCACAAGCTCGATGTGGTGCTGACCGACCGCGCCGTACGTTCGGGCACGACCTTGCGCGTGTTCAGCCACCTATTATCGGACAGCGAGACCATCGTGGTCGGTGCGCCAGCGCTCGCCGCGGCGCACGGCCGCGATTTTCCGCGGTCGCTGAACGGCGCGCCGTTCCTGCTGCCAACACGCAATAATGCCTTGCGCGGCAAGATCGACGAATGGTTCGAGCTGCAGGGCGTGCGCCCGGACGTGGTCGGCGAATTCGAAGACAACGCCCTGCTCACCACCTTCGGACGGCGCGGCCTGGGCCTGTTCTTTGCCCCGGCGGCCCTGGCCCATGATATCGAAGAACAATTCGGCGCGCTGCTCATCGGCCGCGTGCCGCAAGTGCGCGAGCACTTCTACGCCGTTTCGAACGAACGCAAGATCAAGCATCCGGCCGTCGAAGCCATTCTCTCGGCGGCCCACAAGGGCGTGCTGGCCGGATCGTAAGCTGGTGAGCTGTACAATGCCGGTCGGCATTGCCTTTTTTTACTTCACTCTCTTCAATGGAAAACTTTTTATTTCTCGGTCTTGCCCTGTTCCTGGTGGCGCTGAACGGCTTCTACGTGGCGGCGGAATTCAGCATTGTCACGCTGCGCAAGACGCGCGTACGCGCCATCGCCAAGACCAGCGGCTTGCGCGGACGCATCCTGGGCAAGGTCCATGGCCAGCTCGATGCCTACCTCTCGGCCTGCCAGCTCGGCATCACCCTGGCCTCGCTGGGCCTGGGCTGGGTGGGCGAGCCGGCCTTTGCCAGCCTGCTCGAGCCGCTATTCGCGATGCTGGGCGTGAGCTCCCCCGAACTGATCCATGGCGTTTCCTTCGTGGTCGCCTTCTCGGTCATTTCTTTCTTGCACATCGTGGTCGGCGAGCTGGCCCCCAAGACGCTGGCGATCCGCCTGCCCGAAGTGGTGGCCCTGTGGACCGCGATTCCGCTGTATGCGTTCTACTGGTCGATGTACCCGGCCATTGCGGTGCTCAACGCCAGCGCCAACCTGGTGCTGCGCATAGCCGGCCTGGCCGGCGCCGGAGGCCATGACACCCACTACTCCACGGAAGAATTGAAACTGATCCTGCGCACCAGCACGCCGGGCGAGAAGTTCACCACCGACGAGCGTAATATCCTGGCCCAGTCGCTCGACTTCAGCCAGCTGGCGGTATCCGATCTGATGCGCCCGATCAACGAGGTCAGCGCGCTGTATGCGAGTCGCAGCTTCGAGGAAAACATGGAAACGGTACGCCGCAACCGCTTTTCGCGCTACCCGTATTTCGATGAAGATGGCGAAGAAGTGCTGGGCGTGATCCACCTGAAAGACCTGTTCTTCGCCCAGCAGGCCGGCCGCCCGGTCAGCGACCTGAAGCAGCACCTGCGCCCGGTCGAGACGATCTCGGCGCGCACTCCGGCGCAGGACATCTTCCGGCGTTTTCGCAGCGGCGCGCCGCATTTCGCCCTGATCGGCGAAAAGGGCAAGCGCCCGGTTGGCTTCATCACGCTCGACAACCTGCTCGGCGCCATGGTCGGCGAGATCCGCGACGAATTCCGCATGAACGAGAACGACTGGCTCAAGCAGGCCGACGGCACCTGGATCGGCAAGGCCAGCCTGCCGATCTTCTCGCTCGAGCGCGTGCTCGGGATCGACATCGACAACGAAGAGATGGGCCTGGACGATGTTGAATCGGTCGGTGGCCTCTTGATGGAAAAACTGGGCGACATCCCCAAGCAGGGCCAGCGCATCGAGTTTCCGCACTTCGACGTGGTGGTCAAGAAAATGAACGGGCCGCGCATCCTGCTGGTCAAGGTCTACCCTCGCCGCGAGCGCGCCGAGGACGACGACAACCACGAATGATGGCGCCTGGCGCGGCCAGGCGCTTGCACTCGTCTTAGCAGGCGGTCGGCTTGAGCCGTTCGACCTCGAGCCCGAACAGCGGCCGCAATCGGGTGCCGGCGACATTGCCGATAAAGGCCGCCACCAGCCACAGCCAGCCATGCAGGCTGCCCGACACGATGCCGCTGAAGTAGGCGCCAATGTTGCAGCCATAGGCCAGGCGCGCGCCGAAGCCAAGCAGCAGGCCGCCCACCACCGCCGCCACCAGCGAGCGCCGCGGCAAGCGCCACACCGGTGCGTAGCGCCCTGCCAGCGCCGCCGCCGCCATCGCACCGAGCACGATGCCGATATCCATCACCGAAGTCTTGTCCTGCGTGATCGGCGCGGCCAGTGCCGCGGCATTCGCCTTGGTCGACCAGTAGGCCCAGCTCGCGGTGTCGATGCCGATACCCGCCGCCGCCTTGGCGCCCCACAGCGCGAATGCCGAGGTGACACCCCAGGGCTTGCCCGACAGCGCCAGCGTCGCGAAATTAAGCAGCACCAGCGCCAGCGCGCCGGCCGCCAGCGGCCACGGGCCGTGCAGCCACGGCGACGCATGCGGCGGCTGCACGTGCGCGGCGACCAGTTGCCCGTGGCGGCGTTTTTCGACCACGATGGTGACGACCGCGATCAGCGCGAAGATGCCCCAGTTCAGCGCCAGCGCTGGCGCCAGTCCCAGCGAGCTCACCATCGAGATCGGCGCCAGCTGCGGCAACGAGGTCCAGAACGGCATGTAGGCGGTGCCGATCACCGACCCGACGATAAAGAAGATCAGCGTGACGATCATGCGCGTGCTGCCGCCGCCGACCGTGTACAGCGTGCCCGAAGCGCAGCCGCCGCCAAGCTGCATGCCGATGCCGAAGATAAAGGCGCCCACGATCACCGAGGTGCCGGCAGGCGAGACCAGCCCACTGACCGGGGTCCCGAACAGCGAGCCCACCGCCAGCGCCGGAAAGAACAGCGCCACCCCCACCGCCAGCATCAGCATCTGCGCGCGCAACCCGGCGCCGCGCCCGTCCGCGATAAAGACCCGCCACGCCGACGTGAAGCCGAAGGCCGCATGGTAGAGCGCGAGCCCGAGCAGCGCGCCGACCACGAACAAGGCCGACTGGCGCCAGCTGGCGGCCTGCGCCAGGTACCAGGCGCCCAGCACGATGAAGACCAGCGACAGCGCGAGCGGCTTGGGGTTGATGGCGGCGCTGCGCGCCAGGATCGGAGAAGCCGGAGGGATCATGAAGGTAAGCCTGCCAGAAAAGTGAGGCGCTATTTTCGCGCGTTTCGCGGTTCTGTGCTGAGGCTGGCACGACTCGGCGCTGAGCCTACGCCGCGGCTTGCTCATGCAGCCGATAACGCGTAGCGTGGTCGGCTCTGCCGAGCGGGCTCGAGCGTGTCGGGCGGGCAGTTTTTTGTATGCCCTCCAGGCTAGTGCGGCATCACATCTGCGTTTGAGGTGGCAATTGGTGAAGATTCACGTGGCCAGACGCTATAAACTCATGTGTGGCACGGCAGCCCAATGTAGATAGCCGACGCGATGGTTCCGGCCCAGGCTACTGCCGAGACACCAGGAAACATCAGGCAAATCTGCGCCTGACCTGAGCGCCCTGAATACGGATGACGCTCGATAGCCTGGCGAGCAATGGCGTCCAATCCAATAGGTATGGAAACTTTGAAGAAAGCCTAGCGCCTCATGAAACATTCTCTTGCCCGCCTGGCCGTACTTGCCGTCTGCCTTGCCTTGTCGCGCCCCGCCCTTGCCCAGGATGAAGCCGATGCCCTCACGCTCGCCGCGCGTTTCATGGACGCGCTCAAGCAGCAGCGCTACCACGATGCCGCTGCCTTGTTTGTGGCGGGCCCAGGCAACGACCTTGCTGCTTGTCACGTGCAACGCATCGGCGAGCAGATCGGCGGCCTGTCGGCCATCCGCAACGTGTTGTCCATGCCGGCCGGAACCAGCGTGAAGTTTGCCGTCCCGCCTGGTGACACGTTGCTTGTTAATTCGAAGAAATTTTTCCGGATCAATTACACGGCGACAGCAAGCGATGGCGAGCCGGTGTGGTATGTCGTGGACGTCGACGGCGAACGTCAACCGCTGCGGGTATTGTCGTTCGCCGTGCACCTGCCAACACCGGACGCCGAGGCGGCCCAACGCGCACGACGCGTGGTGAGCACATTGGCGTGCGCGACGCCTTGATTCACGGAGCGCGGCGCGCGGTCTTTCAAGGCCGCCTAGGCCGCCGCCGCCACCTGCACGCCGGCGACTGGCCGGTCGAACTGAAAACTCCCCGCGTCGTGCAACTCCCAGGCGCCCTCCCCCTGCAGCTGCAGCACATGGGTATGGTGGCGCAGCACCGCGGCGCGGTGGGCGATGCTGATGACCGTGGTGCCGCTTTCACGCAGGCGCGCATAGAGCGAAGCTTCGTTGGCGCTGTCGAGCGCGCTGGTCGCTTCGTCCAGGATCACGATACCCGGCTGGTGCACCAGCACGCGGCCAAAGGCCAGGCGCTGCTGCTCGCCGACCGACATCAGTTTTTCCCAGTCCTGCTCGGCGTCCAGTCCGCCTACTTGCGCGGCCAGGTGCGGCAGGTGTACCTGGTCCAGGATGTCCAGTAGCTCGGCGTCGCCAAGATTCGATTGCGCGCTGGGATAGATCAGCTGGCTGCGCAGGCTGCCGTGCTGCAGATAGGGTTGCTGCGGCAAGAAGAACAGCTCCTCCAGCGGCGGGTGGTGGATCTCGCCGCTGCCGGTATGCCACAGGCCCGCGATCGCGCGCAGCAGCGAGCTTTTTCCGCAGCCGCTGTCGCCGGTAATCAAGAGTGCGTCGCCCGGCTTCAGGTTCAAGCTCAGCTCCTTGATCAAGACCCGTGCCGACTGCGGCGGATGCAGCGTGAGCGCAGCCAGCGCCAGGTGGGCGGCCGGGCGGCGCCCGATGCGCGGGTGCTGGTCCTTAGCGGCGGAGCCGGCGGTAGCGGCCGGATCGTCCGGCAGCACCAGCCGGGTCAAGCCGTGCAGGCGGTCGATGCCCGCCACGAAGCGGCTCAGGCTCTCGAAGTTATCGACAATCAGGCCCACGGCCGAGAGTACGGCGCCGAATGCGCCGGCCGCCTGGATTGCGCGGCCCACCTCCAGCTCGCCCGACAGCACGCCCTGGGCCAGGATCATGAAGGGCAAGACCAGCGTGAGCTGGCTGAAGGTGCGCTGGAACAGGTTGAGCGAGCGCTGCTTCTTGATCAGCTGTGCGAAGTTACCGATGACCTTGTCAAACTTGCCGTCGATGTGGGCGCGCTCTTGCGCTTCGCCGCGGTAGAAAGCGATCGATTCGGCGTTTTCACGCAGGCGCATCAGGCTGAAACGAAAATCGGCCTCGAGCCGCAGCTGCCAGAAATTCATGCGGATCAGCGGGTTGCCGAAGACCCAGAGGGCGACCACGGTGCCCAGCAGCGCGTACAGCGCCAGCACGGCCACCAGCAGGTGGGAAATCGACCACAGCACGGCGCTGAACGCCACCAGCTGCATGATCGAACCGAGGAAGATCAGCAGGAAGTGGATCGACCTGCCGGTAAACGAATTGATGTCTTCGCTGATGCGCTGGTCGGGGTTGTCGATCTCGCTGCTCGCGCCCAGCGCGTAGTAGGTGCGCCCGGCCAGGTAGCTGTCGAGGAAACGGCTGGTGAGCCAGCGCCGCCACTGGTTGCCCAGCTTGTCGCGCATGTAGTAATAGAAGGCGTAGATCGGGATCGCAAAGGCCAGGATGAACAGGCAGGCCCGGACCGAGGCCCAGAAGCGGCCGCCATCCTTGCCGGCCAGCGCCGAGGTCATCTCGCCGGCCTCGTTGTTGAGCATGACGGCAAACTTGGTCTCGACCAGCATCAGGACGATCAACAGCGCCAGCAGCGACCAAGCCTTCTTTTTCTCGTCGCCCAGCCAGTAGGGCCTGGCGACAGCGACAAATTGTTTCCATGCAGCGAGCGACAGCGGTGCCCGGCGACGGTTCTTGGGGGCGGCCGCGTTCTGGTCGGGCGCGGCGCTGGTGCTGGCGGTGGTAGGCATGGTCGTTTCCGTGAACTGGGGTGCAGATCCGGCATGCCAGGCAAGTGCGGATCATGTCCCAAGCATACGGCGAGGCACTGAATAGTTCAGTGCGAAATCAGACATAGCACCATTGCTATTGGAAAAGTTTTTGCCCTGCTAGTCCCTGCTAGTCCCTGCTAATTCTTGCGCATTGCCGCGTAGGGGGTGCCGGTCCACTCGCTCATCAGCGAATAGCCCACGGCCAGCAGCGTCGGCCCGATGAACATGCCGACGAAACCGAAGGCGATCACCCCGCCCAGTACACCTAGCAGCGTAAGCAGGAAGGGCAAGCTGCTGCCGAGGCTGATCAGCATCGGGCGCACCACGTTGTCGACCCCGCTGATCAGGAAGGTGCCCCAGATCACCATGAAAATGCCCCAGCCGGTTTCTCCCTGCAAGAACAGCCAGATCGCCGCGCCGCCCCAGATGATGGGCGGGCCGACCGGGATCAGCGAGGATACAAAGATCAGTACCGACAGCAGCGGCACCGCGGGCACACCGGCAATGGCGAAACCGATCGCCGCCACCACCGCCTGCGCCAGCGCGGTACCGAGCATGCCGTACATGACCCCGCGCACGGTCTGGCTGATGGTAGTGGCCACCGTGTCGGCGCCCTCGCCCATCATCCGGCGCATCGCCACGTTGATGGCCTGGAGCAGTGACATGCCGTCGCGGTAGAAAAAGAAGCTGACGAAAGCGGCCAGGCTAAGCTGCACCACGCCGGTGCCCAGCATCAGGCCGCCGGCGAGCAGATAGCGCCGCGCCGGTTCCAGCATGCGCTGGGCCAGCGCGATCATCTGGTCGCGGCTGGCCACCAGCTGGCGCAGATAGGTGTCGATGGTGTCGCCCACCAGCGGAATACCGCGCACCCAGGGCGGCGGCAACAATTCGCGGTGCTCGATGGCGTGGCGCAGGTGGGTAAAGCCGGTGGCGACGTCGTCGGCCAGGTTATAGGCCACCATGGCCAGCGGGATGATGACCAGAAGCGTCAGCGTGAGCGTCATGGTCAGGGCAGCCAGGGTGCGGCGTCCCTTCATGGCAAACAGCAGGCGCAGGTACAGCGGCCAGGAAGAAATCACCACGCAGGCTGCGAACACGATCGCGGCCAGGAACGGCCTGAGAACGTAGAGGCAGCCCAGTATCAGCAGGACGATGATCGCTATACGTGGATAGTTCCTGCCTGCGCGTTGTTCCATGCCATCCCTGTTAATGAGTGTTTACACCATCATAACAGCAGAGCAAGCGGCGGCGCGCCAAGGCGCGCTAAGGCACACCAAGGCGCGCTTGCAGCGGCGCGCCCATGACAACCATTACAGCAGCTGGCGCAGGTCGGCCGCGAGCGGCCCGGCGCCCTGGCCGTGGCGCACGAACAGGCGCAGCTTGCCATCGCGGTCGAACACATAGCTGCCCGACGTGTGGTCCACCGTGTAGTTGCCCTCGCCGCTAGGCACCTTGGCAGTAAACACCTTGAATTCCTTGGCGGTGCGTGCGGTGGCTTCGGCATCGCCGTACAGGCCGATAAAGCTCGGGTGGAAGGCCGGCACATAGGCGGCCAGCAGTTCCTGGGTATCGCGCTCCGGGTCGAGCGTGACGAACAGCACCTGCACGTCCTTGCTCGAAGGGCCGAGCTCTTTCAGCACGGTGGCCATCTCGACCATCGTGGTGGGGCAGACGTCTGGGCACTGGGTGTAGCCGAAGAACAGCACCACCACCTTGCCCTTGAAGTCTTGCAGGGTACGCGGCTTGCCATGGTGATCAAGCAGCGAAAAGCCCTTGGCATAGTCCAGGCCGGTGACGTCGGTATTGTTGAAGCTCGGGGTCTTGTTGGCCAGCTTGTCGCAGCCGGCACCCAGCACCGCCAATGCCACGACCAGTGCGCTCAAAAGTTTTTTCATGTCGGATCCTACGATGTCAGAACGGATACCTGGAACTTGAAATAATGGTCGACCAGCAGTGCGGCAAATAGCAGCGACAAGTAAATGATCGACCAGGTAAACGCATTGCGCGCGGCCAGGTCGCTGTAGTGCTTGTGCACGCGCCACGAATGGCGCAAAAACCCGATATTGAGCACAACCGCTGCGGCCAGGTAGATCAGGCCGCTCATGCCGACCGCGAACGGCAGCAAGGTTGTGGCGCACAGTGCGATCGTGTAGAGCCAGACCTGCAGGCCGGTGTACTGCATGCCGTGCGTCACCGGCAGCATCGGCAGGCCCGAGCGCGCATAGTCGTCGCGGCGGTACATCGCCAGCACCCAGAAATGCGGCGGGGTCCAGACGAAAATGATCAGCACCAGCAGCCAGGCCTGCATCGGCACCGCGTCCGCTACCGCAGCCCAGCCCAGCGCCGGCGGCATGGCGCCGGACAGGCCGCCGATGACGATGTTCTGCGGCGTGGCTGGCTTGAGCAGCATGGTGTAGATAAAGGCGTAGCCGACAAAGGTGACAAAGGTCAGCCACATGGTGAGCGGATTGACAAAGGCGTACAGGACCAGCATGCCCAGGCCGCCGACCAGGGTGGAAAAGATGATCGTCTGGGTATTGGTGAGCTCGCCCATGGCGGTCGCACGGCGCGCGGTGCGCGCCATCTTGGCGTCGATCTTGGCCTCGACCAGGCAGTTCACCGCAAAGGCGGCGCCGGCCAGCAGCCAGATGCCGATGGTACCGGCCACCAGCACCTGCCAGCCCGGAAAACCGTCGGTGGCAAGGAACATCCCGATGACCGCGCAGAACACGGCCAGTTGCGTCACCCGTGGTTTGGTCAGTGCCCAGTATTGGGCAACGCGGCTCGGAGGTTTGTGCAGGGCGGTCTGGGTCGTCATCGATGGGGTGCTGGTGCTGGCAAGCGCGGGCGCCGCTGCGGCTGCGGCCTCCGCTGCGGCAATGGTCGGCGCGGCATTCACTGCGCGCCGTTCACGTCTAATTGGTAGTTCACCCGGTAGTTTAACATGGTCACCAGCAGTACCAGCAGCGCCGCCCCGGCGTTATGCAACACCGCTATGGCAAGCGGAAAATCCAGATACACGGTGGCGATGCCGGTTGCCAGCTGCACCACCATCAACAGGGCCAGCCAGCGCGCCTGGCGCGCCAGATAGGGCTGGCCCCAGGCGCGCCAGGCCAGCAGCGCAAGCACGCCGACCACGACGATGGCGAAGTTACGGTGTACCCAATGAATCGCGACCAGCGCCGAAAACGGCAGGTAGTTCCCTGCCGCCGTCTTGCCCAGTTCGCGCCACAGCGTAAAGCCGTGCTCGAAGTCCATGGGCGGCATCAACTGGCCATCGCACAGCGGGAATTCATCGCAAGCCATGGTCGCGTAGTTAGTGCTCACCCACCCGCCCAGCGCGATCTGGGCGGTAATTACCACGGCGGCCAGCAGCGCCAGCCGCCGAATGCCGCGCAAGCTGGCATTGTCGCCGGCGCGCGGCGGCGGATGCAACAGAAAGTCTTCGCGTCCGCCCAGCCAGGCCAGCATTGCCAGCAAACCCATACCGAGCAGTAAGTGGATGGTCACGATGATAGGCTGCAGCTTGAGGGTGACGGTCCAGGCGCCGAACGCGCCCTGGATGCAGACGAACACGAACAGCGCCAGCGGGATGCCCGGCCTGAAGGCCTGGGCCCGGGTTTTGCGCCATTGCACAATCGCGGTAAACAGCAGCGCCATGATCAGCACGCCGATGCCCATGGCCAGGTAGCGGTGAATCATCTCGATCCAGGCCTTGACCACGGTGACCGGGCCGGTCGGCATGGCCGCCTCGGCCGCCGCGATCTGCTCGTGCGCCAGGAAGGGATTGGCCATGCCGTAGCAACCCGGCCAGTCCGGACAGCCCAGGCCGGAATCGGTCAGGCGGGTAAAGGCGCCGAACACGATCAGGTCGAAGGTAAGAAAGACCGCCACCCAGACCAGCTTGCGGAACTTGTTGGCATCGGCCGACATCCAGACCATGGCCAGCGGCAGGGTCGCGACCAGCACGCCCATCAGGCCCAACTGCAGCAAAGTCGACAATTCCATGGTTGTTGGTCCGCGCCCTTAGCCGATTGCCGACGCCTTGAGCAGCTTGGCGATGTCTTTGTAGACCTTGCGCGGGTCTGGGTTGAGCGGAAAGCGCATCATCAGGTTGCCCAGCGGGTCGATCAGGTAGATATGCTCGCTCGCCGCGGTGCCGCTGTCGGTCGGCAGCCACGCGGTGACGGCGCCCTGCGGCGCGCGCAGCAGGTGCATGCCGTCGTACTGGCGGATCGTCATGGTGTCGAGCGGCTTGTCATCAAGCACGAGCCAGACGCGCTCGACGCGGTCCCGGTTCTTGCCCTGCATGGTGCGCCACTGGCGCATGGCAAACAGCTGCTCCTGGCAAGCCTGGGCACATTCGCCGCCGCCGACCTTCAGCATGATCCACTTGCCGGCGTATTGCTCGAGCTTTGCCGGACGGCCGTCGAGGGTGGTGCTGGCCATCGGGGGGATCGGGTGCTGGCGCGGGTCGATCAGCGTGCCGTAGTTGGTACGGCCGGTCGGCTTGATGACGTAATAGGTCAGGTAAGACAGGATCAGCGGCGCCGCGCACACCATCAGTACGGCGAACAGCTTCCAGCGGCCCAGCCTGCGTTTGCGCTGGTCTGCCGTGGATGGATCAGTTACTTGTTCTTGAACCATTTTTTCTTAAACCTGGCCGGAATCCGGCAATCACAAAAAAGAGAAAGGCCATCGCCGCCAGTGCATACCACTGGAAGGCGTAGCCGCGGTGCTTGTCGATGCCGCTCGAGGGCGACGGCCAGGCGCGCTGCAGGGTCTCGCCCGGTTCGCCGGGCCCGGTCTGCTGCACGAAGAACGGCTGCAGCGGCAGTTTCAGCGCAGCGGCAACCGCGGCCGGCTCGATGTTCTGGACGATGGCCCCCGGCGCCACCGACTGTGCCTGGCCCAGGTTCATCACCTGTCCGGCCGAGGCAACCACGGTGCCTTCGATCGTGACCGTGCCGGCCGGCGTATCGAAGGCCGGCAGCTTGCCATACTGCGCAGTGCGCGGCAGCCAGCCGCGCAGCACCAGCACATGGGTGTTCGATGCGGCTATTTTAAACGGCATCACGAGATAGTAGCCGGGACGGCCCGCCATTGGGCGGTTGGCCAGGAAGATCGGCCAGTTGCCGACGAATTCGCCGGTGACGGTCACGCGCCGGTAGGCGAGTTCGCCGGCGGCGGCCGCTGCCGGCGCCAGTGCGGCAGCCAGTGCCACCGGCGGCTCGGCGGCGCGGGCGTCGAGCTGTTCCTGCACGGCCTGCTTCTGGGCTGCCCTGCCCGCCTGCCAGTTGCCGAGCACGATACCGAGTATGGCGAGAGCCAGCGCGGCAATGAAGGGAATGAGGCGAAAATGGAACGCGAACCGCATTACAATGATGCCTCAACCTTTTCCTTGCCCACCATGAAACTGCTCGTCGCCATCGCTTTCATCCTGATCCTTGCCAGCCTCGCGTCGGCGCTGTTTTTCCTGATGCGCGACAAGGGGCAGAGCAACCGCACCGTGCACGCGCTGGCGATCCGGGTCGGGCTGTCGATCACCCTGTTCCTGTGCCTGCTCGGCGCCTACAAGATGGGGTGGATCGCGCCGACGGGGATTCGCTGAGCGAACCCCGCCGGCCGCGCCATCGCGCTTACAGCCAGTACACCACCACGTACAGTCCCAGCCACACGACGTCGACGAAGTGCCAGTACCACGCGGCGCCCTCGAAACCGAAGTGATTGTCGGCCGTGAAGTGGCCCTTGAGCACGCGGTACAGGATCACCGACAGCATGATCGCGCCCATCGTCACGTGGAAGCCGTGGAAACCGGTGAGCATGAAGAAAGTCGAGCCGTAGATGCCCGAGGTCATCTTCAGGTTCAGGTCCTGGTAGGCGTGCATGTATTCATAGACCTGGAAGCCCATGAAGATCGCACCCAGGAAAATGGTCGCGGCGAGCCAGATCGCGGTCTTGGCGCGGTGGCCTGCGCGCAGCGCATGGTGCGAAATGGTCAGGGTCACGCCCGACAGCAGCAGCAGCGCGGTGTTGATGGTCGGGATCGGGAACGGACCCATGGTCTGGAAGTTGTCGATCACGCCAGCCGGACCGGCGTTACCCCAGGTCGGCGCGTAGTCGGGCCAGATGAACTTGTGGTCCAGGTCGGCCAGCCAGGGCATCGAGATTGCGCGGGCATAGAACAGCGCGCCGAAGAAGGCGGCAAAGAACATCACTTCTGAAAAGATGAACCAGGCCATCGACCAGCGATACGACACGTCGATATTGCGGCTATATAGGCCCGATTCGGATTCGCCGATGGCGTCGCCGAACCAGAAATACAGCACGACCAGCATGGCGGCGATGCCGACCAGGCACACGGCCGGACCCCAGGACACGCTGTTGACCCAGGCCGACGCGCCCAGCATGGTCACCAGCATCGAAATGCCGGCGGCCATAGGCCACTTGGAAGGACCTGGCACGAAATAATGTGGCACGGTGTGTGGCGAACTCATCTTCATCTCCTCAAGCAAACTCTTTGAATTGTTGGGTCACTCTGAATCGCTAAACCAGGCCCCCGGCGCGCGCCGGGATACCGTCGTTTTCGTTTGTTGACGCAGTCCGTAGAGCGACTTCGTCCTTGATCGTTCTTAGAACCTATCCCAGTAGGTTCTTATTGCGACACCGCGAACCGCACTGCCAGCAGGATCAGGCCGATGAACACCGCTGCCCCGATCAGTGCGGCAATGACCACGTGCACCGGGTTCAGGGTGGCGGCGTCGCGTTCGTAATCGCTGCGCTTGCGCACGCCGAAGAAGGACCAGCACACCGCTTTCATCGTGGCCAGGAAACTTGCCTTGCGCTGGTGCGCTGGCTTGCCGTCCGGCTGTTTATTCATTACTTGACCAGCGCGCCAGGCGCGGCTGCCGCCTTGATCGCGCCGCCGATCTCGAAGAAGGTGTACGACAGCGTGATGTTCTTCACGTCACGCGGCAGCGCCGGGTCGATGAAGAATACCACCGGCATCTGGCGCGCTTCGTTGGCGGCTAGCGTCTGCTCCTGGAAGCAGAAGCATTCCACTTTCTTGAAGTGCGGCGTGACCTGCTGCGGCGCATAGCTCGGGATCGCCTGGGCCTTGACTGTCCTGCCCTGCGTGTTGACCACCTCGTAGGTCACGGTGGCCAGCTCGCCCGGATGCACTTCGATGCTGCGCGTGGTCGGGCGGAACCGCCATGGTCCCTGCGCATTGCCGTCGAGTTCGACCACGATGGTGCGCGACTTGTCGATCTGCGTATTGGTCGGCGCCGCCACGAACTCGCCCTGCGTGAGCACGTTAATGCCGAGTACTTCGCAGATCTGGCGGTACATCGGCACCAGCGCATAACCGAAACCGAACATCATCACCGCCACCACGACCAGTTTTCCCAGCGTGGAGCGGTTCAGGCGGCGAATCCGGGTGTTGATCGGCGTCATGTCAGCTCAGCAGCGTGAACTTGACGAACACGCTCACGAAAAACAGCAGCGCGATCCCGCCCAGGACCAGCGCGGTCTTGAGGTTGCCCTTCTTCTGGTCCTTGCGGGTCATGATTACTTCACCAGTGGCGGGGTTTCGAAGGTATGGAACGGCGCCGGGCTCGGCACGGTCCACTCCAGGCCATCGGCGCCATCCCATGGCTTGGCTTCTGCCTTCTTGCCGCCACGGATAGTTGGCAGCACCACTGCAAACAAGAAGTAGACCTGCGACAGGCCGAAGCCGAAGGCGCCGATCGAGACGATCATGTTGAAGTCGGTGAACTGGGTCGCGTAATCGGCGTAGCGGCGCGGCATGCCGGCCAGGCCCAGGAAGTGCATCGGGAAGAAGGTGACGTTGAAAGTAATCAGGGACAGCCAGAAGTGCATCTTGCCGCGGCCTTCCGGGTACATGTGGCCAGTCCACTTCGGCGCCCAGTAGTAGAAGCCGGCGAACAGCGCGAACAGCGAGCCCGCCACCAGCACGTAGTGGAAGTGCGCCACCACGTAATAGGTGTCGTGCACCACGATGTCGATCGGCGTCACCGCCAGGATCAGGCCGGTGAAGCCGCCCATCGTGAACACGAAGATGAAGCCGACCGCGAACAGCATCGGGGTTTCGAATGTCATCGAGCCCTTCCACATGGTGGCGACCCAGTTGAACACCTTCACGCCGGTCGGCACGGAGATGAGCATGGTGGCGTACATGAAGAACAGCTGCGCGGTCACCGGCATGCCGGTGGTGAACATGTGGTGGGCCCAGACGATGAACGACAGGATCGCGATCGAGGCGGTGGCGTACACCATCGAGGCGTAGCCGAACAAGGGCTTACGCGCAAAGGCCGGGATGATCTGCGAGACGATACCGAAGGCCGGCAGAATCATGATGTAGACCTCGGGGTGGCCGAAGAACCAGAAGATGTGCTGGTACATCACCGGGTCGCCGCCGCCGGCGGCGTTAAAGAACGAGGTGCCGAAGTGACGGTCGGTCAGGGTCATGGTGATGGCGCCCGCGAGCACCGGCATCACGGCGATCAGGAGGAAGGCGGTGATCAGCCAGGTCCAGCAGAACATCGGCATCTTCATCAGGGTCATGCCGGGGGCGCGCATGTTCAGGATGGTGACGATGATGTTGATCGAACCCATGATCGACGACGCGCCCATGATGTGCATCGCGAAAATCGCCATGTCCATGCCCGGGCCCATCTGGGTCGACAGGGGCGCATACAGCGTCCAGCCGGCGGCGGTGGCGCCGCCTGGCGAGAAGAACGAGCCAGCCAGCAGCAGCGCCGCTGGCGGCAGCAGCCAGAACGAGAAGTTGTTCATGCGCGCGAAGGCCATGTCCGAAGCGCCCACCTGCAGCGGGATCATCCAGTTGGCGAAGCCGACAAAGGCCGGCATGATCGCGCCGAACACCATCACCAGGCCATGCATGGTGGTGAGCTGATTGAAGAACTCGGGGCGGAAGAACTGCAGGCCCGGCTCGAACAGTTCGGTGCGGATCATCAGGGCCAGCACGCCGCCCGAGAGCAGCATGATGAACGAGAACCACAGGTAGAGGGTGCCGATGTCCTTGTGGTTGGTGGCGAACAGCCAGCGGCGGTAGCCGGTCGGATGGTCGTGCGCGTGGTCGTGGCCGTGGTGATCGTCGTGTGCGTGATCGATGGTGCTGGTAGTCATGTCGATATCCCTGAGCTAACTAGTCTTACTTACTTGCCGCGCGCAGCCAGCACTTCGGCCGGTTGTACGATGTTTTCCGCAGTCTTGTTCGACCAGGCGTTGCGGGTATAGGTGATCACTGCGGCGATCTCGGTGTCGGTCAGCTGCTTCCAGCCCGGCATCGCCGAGGCGTAGCGCGGGGTATCCTGGCCATTGAGCAGGACATCGATCTGCGGATGCCTCGGCCCAATCACGAGTGACGAGCCGTCCAGCGGCGCGAAGGCATTCGGTACGCCCTTGCCGTTGGCCTGGTGGCAGGCAACGCAATTGGCAGCGTAGACCTGCTCGCCCTTGGTCTTGAGTTCGTCGATGGTCCAGACCTTGGTCGGATCGTCGGCCAGCGCCGCCATTTCCTTTTTCTTGGTAGCAACCCAGGTGGCGTAATCCGCATCCGAGACCACGCGCACCACGATCGGCATGAACGCGTGGTCCTTGCCGCACAGTTCGACGCAGTTGCCGCGGTAGGTACCGATGGTGTCGGCCTTGAACCAGCCGTCGCGCACGAAGCCGGGAATCGCATCTTGCTTGATGCCAAATGCCGGGATGGTCCAGGCATGGATCACGTCATTGGCGGTGAAGATCATGCGGATCTTCTTGCCGACCGGGACCACCATCTCGTTGTCGACTTCCATCAGGTAGTTTTCGCCACGTGCTTCGGTCGACGGCTCGCCCGGCAGGCCGATCTGGGCGCGCGGCGTGGACAGGTTCGACAAGAAGGCAATGCCCTCGCCTTCGCCCTTGAGGTAGTCGTAGCCCCATTTCCACTGCATGCCGGTGGCCTTGATGGTGATGTCGGCGTTCGAGGTGTCTTTCAGGGCGACCACGGTCTTGGTGGCCGGCAGCGCCATGCCGATGACGATCAGCAAGGGGACGATGGTCCAGGCGATTTCGACAGCGGTGGATTCGTGGAAGGTAGCAGCCTGGTGACCTTTGGACTTGCGGTGCTTGAACACCGAATAGAACATGACACCGAACACGCCCAGGAAGATGACGATGCAGACGATCATCATCCATGTGTGCAGGTCGTAGATTTCAGCGCCAACGGCGGTCACCGGGATCTGCATGTTCAGCTGGTGTTCCACCGGCCGGCCCGTGATGACCGGTTCCGCCCATGCTGGGAAGCCGGCCGTTGCTGCGAGGCCGAACATCGTGGCCCCAAGTCGCGTTGCGTATGTCATGTTGTCCCCAACCACCCAAAATAAAATATTTTTAACGGTCGACAATTCCATGGACAAACTGCCGCCGCTCCGAATCAATGTCGCAAATTACTCATCCTCCGGCCGCGTAGTGCGCTACGCAACGGTGGAAACACCATACGCAGGCTCGGGTGACACCGTCGTCACCCGAGCCGGCGGCTCTGCGGATGCTGCAATTCATTTCTATTTTCCGCCGGTTCTGCTGCTTTTTTCAGCGCTTTTCGCGTCCGGACGATAAAAATAGCCACTGATTATAATCAAATCAGTAATTTTTATTCAAGGAAAATCGGGCGATGTTGTTGCTGGCAGTTATTGAGGCTTGCGCGGCTGGAAACGCACGATGGCTTCGCCGGCCGCCGTGGTCTTCGGTGCCGGGCGGAAAGCATGGCCGAAGATGACCTCGAAAGTCAGCCCCAGCTTGCCATCCGGGCGGCGCCCGGCTTCCAGCACGTCGAGCATGCGTCTCCAGGCAGCGCGCCCGATCAGCCCGCGCCGGCGCGTGGCCAGCGGGTTGCCGCCCAGCGCGCGCACATCTGCCAGCAGCGCACCGGCGCTGTCGTAGGTCACGGTAATTCGCTCCATGTCCATGACCGGCGTGGAAAAGCCTGCTTCGACCAGTTGGTCGCCGAAATCGTGCATGTCGACGAAAGGCAAGGTATGCGGGGTCTCGTCCATGGCGGCAAAGGCGGTGCGCAGTTCAGAAAACGTGTCGGGGCCGAAGTTGGAGAACATCAACAGGCCATCTACGCGCAACACGCGACGCCATTCGGCAAACACGCGGTCGGGCTGCGGATGCCAATGCAGCGCCAGGTTCGACCACAGCAGGTCGAGCGAGTTCGGGCCGAACGGCAGGTCGCCAAAATCGCCGCACAACACGTCGACTCCGGCCTTGGCCGGCAGCAAGCGGCTGAGCATCTGGTTCAGCGAGCGCATGCCGGGGGCGGCACCCGCTGAAGCGGCCGAGGCCGCCATGGCGGGGGCCGCATCGAGCCCCAGGATCTGGGCCGCCGGATAGGTTTTCTGCAATAACGCCAGGTCGGCGCCGGCGCCACAGCCGGCATCGAGCACCTGTTTCGGGACGATCCGCACCAGCTGCAGGCGCTCGTGCATGCGCGCCGCGACCTCGCGGCGCAGGAAATCGGACGGCGCGATGCGGCCAGGCGCGGCGAACAGGCGGCGCACACGCGCGCCGTCGATCGGCGCGCTCATCTTGGAAGGGGATTGCGGGGAAGCCATGGTAGTCAAGCGGACAAATGAGATAATGGCGGAGTGTACATGGTTGCGTGAATCAAAGCCGATGCCACAGCGGATGTCCAATGCCATGATGCCTTGCCTGGCGCACTGGGCGCTTGCCCTGCGCGCCAGGCTGCTGCGCACGCTCCTGCCGTCGAGCTGCGTGCTGTGCGGCATGGCCGGGGACGATGCGGTCTGCCCGCCCTGCGCGCTGGCCCATGTGAGCGGCGGCCCGGCGCGCTGCCCCTGTTGCGCCAACCCGGTCGGCACCCGGGACACCGGGCGCTACTGCGGCGCCTGCCTGGCCGCGCCGCCGGCGTTCGATGCTACGCTCGCCGTCTGCGACTATACCGCTCCGGCAGACCGGCTGGTGCTGCAGCTGAAGTTTGGCGCCCGGCTGGCGCTGGCGCCATGGATGGCGCGCCGGCTGCACGATGCCGCCCTGGCCTGCGACGGCCTGGTGCTGCCCGAGGTCCTGTGTCCGGTACCGCTCGGGCCGCGCCGCCTGGCCGAGCGCGGCTACAACCAGGCGCTGGAAGTGGCGCGCCCGCTGGCGCGCACGCTCGGCATTGCCCTGGCGCCGCAACTGCTGCAGCGCCAGGTCGAGACGGCAGCGCAATCGGGCCTGGCGCCGGGCCAGCGGCGCAGCAACGTCCGCGGGGCTTTTGCCCTTGCAGAAGGGGAAGCCAGCCTGCGTGGGCGCCACGTCGGGGTGGTCGACGACGTCATGAGCAGCGGCCATACCCTCGATGAACTGGCGCGGGTACTGAAGGCCGCTGGCGCGGCGCGCGTCACTAATCTGGTGTTCGCCCGCACCCCGCCGCACTGATTTTAAAAACAAGGAGAACGCGTTGTTCCACGTCGTACTGGTCGAACCTGAAATTCCGCCGAATACCGGCAATGTCATCCGCCTGTGCGCCAATACCGGGGCGCAGCTGCACCTGGTCGAGCCACTCGGCTTTGCGCTGGACGACGCCAAGATGCGCCGTGCCGGACTCGACTACCACGACTACGCGGGCATGAAGGTGCACAAGAACTGGGAGGCGTTCATGGCCGCGGTCCAGCCCGACCCGGCGCGCATGTTCGCGCTGACCACCCACGGCTCGTCCCCGTTCGCCGATGCGCGCTTCGCGCCGGGCGACGTGTTCGTGTTCGGCCCCGAGTCGCGCGGGCTCGACCCTGCCCTGCGCAACAATTTCGCCCCGGAGCAGCGGATCCGGCTGCCGATGATGCCCGACAACCGCAGCCTGAATCTGTCGAACACGGTCGCCGTGGTGGTGTACGAGGCCTGGCGCCAGAACGGCTACGCCGGCGGCGCCTGAACGCGGGCTGCTACCCCATGTCCAGGTCCAGGTCCAGGTGCAGGTGCAGGGTCGTTATTCCCCTTGCGTCTGCGCCAGGATGAAGGCGAAGGTATCGGCCGACTCCTGGTCTTGCTGCGCGCGGGTCGAGCCCATGCCGTGGCCGGCGTCGAAGTCGACCCGCAGCAGCACTGGCTTGCCGCTGGCGGTGGCAGCCTGCAGGCGGGCCGCCATCTTGGCCGGGTGGAAAGGCGCTACGCGCGGGTCGGTGACGCCGGTGGTCAGCAGCACCGCTGGATATTTCACCCCCTCCTTCACCGCCTGGTAGCTGTCGATGCTCCTGAGCGCCCTGAAACCGGCGCGGTCGGTGATCGCGCCCCACTCCGGCTCTTCGGCAAAGCTGTTCTGCTCTGCCACGTAACGCAGCGGATTGTGCCAGCCCACGCCCGATACCACGGCCGCGAACAGGTCCGGGCGCTCGGCCAGGCCCATGCCGGTCGGGATGCCGCCGGCCGAGCGCCCGCCGATCGCGGTATGCCGCGGCGCGCTATAGCGCCGGGTATGCAGGTCTTCGACCACGGCGATCAGGTCGCGCCAGGTATTCGGTTTGTTCTCCAGCTGGCCGGCGCGGTGCCAGTCGCGCCCGTACTCGCCGCCGCCGCGCACGTTGGCGAAGCCTACGATGGCGCCCCGGTCGATCAGCGCCAGCGCGCGTCCGGCAAAGGCCGGTGTGTAGGCTGCCGCGCCATAGCTGCCGTAGGCCGAAATGAAGGCCGGGTTGCGGCCATTCTTTTGCAGGCCTTTCTTGTAAATCAGGCTGTACGGAATCCTGGTGCCGTCCTTGGCGGTGGCGAAGCGGCGCTCGGTGGTGTAGGCGCTGACGTCGATCGCCGGCCTGGGCGTAATGCCGGTGTCGGCGACCTGGCCGTCGGCGCCGATGCGCCAGATGCCGGTCGGCGTAAGCCAGCCCGACAGCAGCATCAGCGCGCCCGGCGCGTCCGGATCGGCCACCAGGCTGCCCACCGTGCCGTCGAAGGGCAAGGCGATGTTGGCCAGCTTGCCGCTCGCGTCGAGGCGCAGCACCTTGCCGATGCCGCCGTCCATGGCGCGGATATACAAGCCGTCAGCGGCCCGGCTCAGGTCCTGGAGCACCAGCTTCGACTGCGCCAGCACTTCGCGCGCGCGCGCCAGCGAGGGCGCGGCCGCATTGGTCTTGAGGACGCGCCCGCGCGGATGGCCGCGGTTCGACAGCAGGTACAGGTCGTCGCCATGCAGGTCGGCATAGGTCACTTCATCGCTGAAATCGGCCACCTTCTTCCAGCGCGCCTTGCCCTTCAGGACGTCTTGCAGCGGCGCGACCAGCACCCGCTGCTCCTGGCGCACGTCGGCCAGCACCAGCAGCGCATGGCGCGAATGCGGCGTGGCGACAATCAGCGGCATCTGGATCTTGTCGTAGCTCACGGCCGGGTCGTGGCCGCGCGCCATCAGCACCAGGTCCTTGGACGGATCGTCGCCCAGGCGGTGGAAACGCGCACGCGAGTCGAGGAAGCGCTCGGGCGTGTTCACCTTGCCGGTGAGCTGGTTGTAGAAGAAGCCGGAACTGTCCTCGAGCCAGCTCGGGCTGGCGCTCTGGGTATCGGCGATACGCTCGGGCAGGATCGCGCCGCTGGCGACATCCATGATCTGCAGCACCGAATCTTCGCTGCCGTCCTTCGACAGGCCGACCACCAGCTTGCTGCCATCGGGCGAGGCGCTCCACCAGTCGAGCGAATAATGGCTGGTGGCGGTGTCGAGCAGGGTCGGATCGACCAGCAGGCGGCTCTTGCCGTTTTCTTGCACAAATAGCTTGAAGTTGTTCGTGCCGGCCGGGCGTTGCTGGTAGAAGGTGCGGGCGCCGGCGCGCTGGACCGCGGCCGGCGCGGTGATGTCGCCAGACAGCTGCCCGATGCGCTTGAGCAGTTCGGCGCGCAGCGGCAGCCCGTCGAGCACCGAGCGCGCATGGGCGTTCTGGTTCTTCAGGAAAGGCAGCCAGTCCGGGTCCTTGTCGTTCTCCATCCAGCGGTAGCGGTCGAGCACCTGTTCGCCAAAATGGGTGTCGGTGACGGGTTCGACGCGCGCGACGGGCGGCGCGGCGGTGACGGTAGCTGCGGCCACCGTTAACATGACGCCGCTAAATAGACGGGCAAGGCCGGGCATGGGGTCTCCTCTGGAATATTAATATTGCAATATTGCCATAACCAGAGTCGCATGCCTCGGTAGTTGGCCGCGTGCGGAGAAACCCGCGCCCGGCACTGGCCAAATCGCGTCTATCCGATCGAAGACGATCCCCTGCTAGCGCCCTACGCCAATGCCGATGCCGATGCCGGAACCACGCCCGCCGCTGCCCCAGCCGCCAAAAATGGATGTCGATACGCCGCCACGGTTGACGTCGTCCCTGGTCGCCGACTGGATAATGCAATTGCGCCAAGGATCGGAATTGGCGACAAAGCCGAGTTGCGTGCAGGCCGGCCCATAGCGCGCGATCATGCGCTCCATCTCGACTTGCTGCTTGCGTGCCTGTTCTTGCGGAGTCGTGCAGCCGAGCAGGCTCAAGACGCCGGCTGTCATGAATATTAACGTGCGCATGGGGATTCTCCCTGGATGATCGATTAAACCAACTTGAGGCTGGCAAGCCATGGAACGATCATACAGTGGGCGAGGTATTGGGGCGCGCGTGCGAGGCCGGTGCTGTCGCCCAGGGCCGCGGGGCAGCCAGCGCCGGTCATCGATGATTACCTAGGCGCGAGCGGCCCGCTTACGTCCGCGAAGTCCCAGTACGGCAAGGCCCAGCCCTAGCAAGGCGAACGAACCCGGTTCCGGCACATCTGCGGCGATGGCATCGATTTCCTGCACGCGCACGCCGGCAAAACTGCCAAACGTGACGCCCTGTTCGACTTCGTAGCGGAACCGGCTTGCGGTCACATTGCGGCCGAACCGAAAGGCTGCTTCCAGCGCATCCTGGGCCGGGGCAAGATCATTGAAAGTTTGCGCATTGCCGTAATTGGTATCTACGCCAACGTCCACCAGTGTGGTTTCATACACGCCGTCGTTATCAATGTCGGCCAGGAAGCGAAAAGCGCTCATCGAGCGTCGATTGCCGAAAAACTCGCCATCGCTCTGCGCAAACAAGTGAATGCCCGACAGGGTCACCGCCGCTGCCGTTGAAAAGTTCAAGAAGCCCGTGGTTCCGGCAACGTCGGTACTAAAGAAGGTAACGCCAAACGGGTCTACCAGCGAGCCGTCGAATGAACTTGCAGCATGCGCGCCGCCGCTGAAATCGTTAATGCTGGCGCCCGTGAAGGCATCATCGGTCGAAACCGTCCCTGCATGGACAGCGACTGCGGCAAATGACAGAACGCCGAGTGCGATGGTTTTTTTCATTAAAGTCTTCATGTGAATCCTTTTGCGTGGGTAGCACTCTCATTCGGAGTGAATCTACCATGAAGCAAAAAACATTCCACACCACAAGTCATTGATTTAAATCAGTATCGATATCGGCGCTACCGCAGGTGTAATTTTCTTCGACAAAATCCGTTTCATCCATGAGCATGTCATGGCCGATGGTGACGCCCCCGAGACTGCTGGCATGCCGGCACCGGGAATTTCCCCCCATGCAATCGGGTAAAATTGCCCGTCTCATTCATGTCAGGGCGCCCGTGAAACGACCTTCCTTGCCTGTGATTGCCGTTGGATCGATCCTGGCCGGCCTGGCCTGGTGGAGCTGGCAAGGCATGCGCGGCCCGGTGCTGGACGCCTACCAGCTAACGGCGCGGCCGATGGTGCAGACGGTGGTGGCTACCGGCAGGGTGGCGGCGGTCTCGCGCGCCCAGGTTGGCAGCCCGGTCACCGCGGTGGTGCTCGAGCGCCGCGTGCGCGAGGGCGACGTGGTGCGGCCGGGCGACGTGCTGGCGATCCTGCGCGCCGACGATCTCGAAGCGGCCGTGCGCGAAGCCGAGGCCCAGTTGGCCCAGCTGCAGCAGTCGACCCGTCCGCAGGCCCAGGCCAGCCTGCGCGAAGCCGAGGCCAGGCTGGCCCAGGCCAGCCGCGAAGCCGACCGCCGCCGCAAACTGTTCCAGCGCCAGATGATCACCCGCGAAACCATGGAGCAGGCGGCGCAGGCCGAAACCGTGGCCCGCACCGCGCTCGAGCAGGCGCGCCTGACCGTTCAGGCGCTGGTGCCGGGCAATCCGGGCGAAGCCGCGGCGCGCGCCCGGCTCGCCAATGTTCGGGCCCAGCTGGCCAAGACCACGATCCGCGCCGAAGTCGGCGGCACTGTCCTGACCCGCAATGCCGAACCGGGCGACCTGGTGCAGCCAGGTCGCATCCTGTTCGAGATCGCCCGCAGCGGCGACACCGAGATCCTGGTACCGGTGGACGAAAAGAATTTGGGCGTACTGGCCATCGGCCAGCAAGCCACCTGCATCGCCGACGCCTATCCACTGCAGCCGTTCGCGGCCACGCTCGGCTTTATCGCGCCAAGCGTCGATCCGCAGCGCGGCACGGTGGAGCTGCGCCTGACGGTGCGTCCGGCGCCCGCCTTCCTGCGCCAGGACATGACCGTCTCGGTCAACGTGGAAACCGGCCGGCGCGCGCGCGCGCTCGCGGTCCCGAACGACGCGCTGCTGGCGGTCAACGGCCGGCAAGGCCAGGTGTGGGTGGTGGAGCACGGCCGCGCCGAACGGCGCCGGGTCGAACTCGGCCTGCGCGGGCTGGTGCAGACCGAAGCCAGCGCCGGCCTCAAGGCAGGCGACTGGGTGCTGGCCGACCCGCCCGCCACGCTGGCGCCGGGCGACCGGGTCCGCGTGACCGCCGCCGCCGTACCGGCCGACCCGGCCACGCGCCAGGAACTGCCGGTCAAGCTGGACTGATCGCGATGTGGCTCGAATGGACCATCGCTACCCGCTTCCTGCGCGAAGGCCGGACGCAGAGCACGCTGATTTTGGTGGGCATCGCCGTCGGCGTGGCCGTGATCGTCTTTCTCACGGCCTTGATCACAGGGCTGCAGGCCAATATCATCGGTCGCACCCTGGGCACCCAGGCCCATATCAAGGTACAACCCACGGAAGAATTCAACCGGGTAGTGCCGCCTGCCGTGGGCAGCACCGCTTTGCTGCTGGAGAGCAAACGCAGCCAGCGCCTGCGCTCGATCAACAACTGGCAGCAGGTGCGCGACGTGCTCGACACCCTGCCGCACATCAAGGCCGTCTCGCCGCTGATCTCGGGCCCGGCCTTTGCGCGCCGCGGCGCGGCGCTCGAATCGGTGGCGCTGGTGGGCATCGACGCCCAGCGCTACGGGCGCATTATCCCGATCCAGGACGACATCGTGGCTGGCAGCTTTCGCATCGGCGCCGGCGACGCCGTGATCGGCAAGCAGCTCGCCAGCGACCTTGGCATGCGGGTTGGCGATAAACTGCGGCTGGACGGCGGCCAGGGCCGCGAGAGCGTGCTGAACGTGGCCGGCATCTTCGAGCTGGGCGTGCGCGAACTCGATTCACGCTACGTCTACCTGGACATGAAGCAGGCGCAGTCGCTGCTCGACTTGCCTGGCGCGGCCACCGTCATCGACCTGACGGTGCACGACATCTTCGAAGCACGCGCGATCGCGGCGCGCCTGGCGCGCCTGACCGGATTGAAAGTGGAAAGCTGGATGGAAACCAACGCCCAACTGATGAACGCGCTGCGCTCGCAGAGCCTGTCGACCCAAATGATCGGCGGCTTCGTGGCCCTGAGCGTGGCGCTGGGCATCGCCAGCGTGCTGTCGGTGAGCGTGGTCCAGCGCACCCGCGAAATCGGCATCCTGCGCGCGATGGGCACGACCCGCGGGCAGATGCTGCGCGTGTTCCTGGTGCAGGGCGCGCTGCTCGGCCTGGCCGGCTCGCTGCTGGGCGGGTTGGCCGGCTATGGCCTGGTGGGCGCGTTCAATACCTTCGGTCCGAAGCTGTTCTTGATCCCGGTCGATCCCTGGCTGCTGGCCGGCGCCGCGGCCCTGGCAACCGTCACCGGCACCCTGTCGGCGGCGGTGCCGGCCCGGCGCGCCGCGGCCCTCGATCCGGTGCAAGCGATGCGCCATGTCTGAGCACGATGTCGCACCCGATCGCGGCCAGGAAGTGCTGCGCCTGCAAGGCTTGCGCAAGAGCTATAACGTGGGCAAGCCGACCGAAATCGAGGTGCTGCACGGGCTCGACCTGCGCCTGCAGCGCAGCGACTTCGCCGCCCTGGTGGGCGCCTCCGGCTCGGGCAAGAGTACCTTGCTCAACGTGATCGGCCTGCTCGACCAGCCGACCGCGGGCGAGCTGTTCCTGCTGGGCGAACCCACGCGCGGCATGGCAGAAGCCCGCCGCACCGCGCTGCGCGGTAGCGCGATCGGCTTCGTGTTCCAGTTCCACCACCTGATCCAGGCCTTCACGGCGCTGGAAAACGTGCTGATGCCGCTGATGGCCGCCAGCGGCAAGCCGACGCCGGCGCAGGCCGCGCAGGCGCGCGCCCTGCTGGCCGAGGTTGGCCTGGCCGGGCTCGAGCAACGCAAGCCCGACCAGCTCTCGGGCGGCCAGCAGCAGCGGGTGGCGGTGGCGCGCGCGCTGGTCACCCGTCCCGCGCTGCTGTTGGCGGACGAGCCGACCGGCAATCTCGACAGCAAATCGGCCGCCGAAGTCTTTCAGCTGTTGCGCCGCTTTAATCGCGAGTTCGGCTGCGCGGTGCTGCTGGTGACCCATGATGCGCGCTTGTCCGGACAGTGCGACCGCACCATCACCCTGGTCGATGGCAGCATCGAGAGCGATACGGCTGCTAGCCAGGAGCGGCGCTAGCCGCGGAACTGAAAGGGCTGCTTGCGCTTCGCTCACTGCCGTGAGCTTGCCGCCGGCCTCTTGCCCCTCGCGGAGTGCGCCTCAACGGCGCATCAATGGAAAACGCCCGGTGCAAGCACCGGGCGCGTGAGGCGACGACGCGCGTGGCTTAGCGGGTGGTGACGCTCACTGTGGCGCTGCCCACATTGCCGGCGGCATCGCGCACGGTGGCCTGGATCGTATGCGTGCCGGCGCCCGCCTTGCGGGTATTCCAGTTATACGACAGGCTGCCACCGGTGCCCTTGGCGACCACGCGGCCATCGACCAGCAACTGGGACGACAGGGCCGCCGCACCAAGGTTGTCGGTGGCGCTGACACTGACCGAGACGTTGCCGGCGACGGCGCCTGGCACCGGGTTGACGATACGAACGATCGGTGCGGTGGTATCCGGCGAATTCACGGGCGCCGGTGCCGCATTGGCGACATTGACCGCCACGGTGGCCGAGCGTCCCGCATTGCCGGCGGCGTCATAGGCGACGACGACCAGGTTGTTCATGCCGTTAGGCACACCGGCCGAGTTCCAGCTGAAGCCGTAGGGTGCGCTGGTTTCGCTGGCCACCGTGGTGCCGTTGACCTGCAGTTCCACCCGCGTCACCCCGACATTGTCGCTGGCGTTGGCATCGACGGCGACCAGGCCCGACACTGTGCTGCTGCCCAGCGGCGCAGCGATTGCTGCGAGCGGAGCCGTGCTGTCGACCTTCTGGACCGCGGCCTGTGCAGCCAGTACCGCTGCCTTTGCGTCGACCCGGCCGTAACCGAAATCGTTGTCGCGCCCGGCAGTGCCGAGATCGACCGCGCTCGAGAACAGCAGGCTTTCGACCTGGCTGGCGCTCAGCGATGGCGCTGCCGACATCATCAGGGCGGCCACGCCGGCCGCTACCGGACTGGCGAACGAGGTGCCGTTGACGGCGCCGTAGCCGCCGCCCATCTGGGTCGTCCATATACCGCTGCCGGGTGCGGACAGCGACACGAAGCGGCCAAAGCTGGACCAGCCGGCTCGGTTGTCATTGCTGTCGGTGGCGCCGACCACGATCATCGAGGCGTTGACCGCATAGCCCTGGTCGGTGCCGGTGTTGCCGGACGAAACGAACACGAGGCCACCTTTGGACTTCATGTAGTTGGCGGCGCTGGTCACCGAGCTGCTGTTGCTCACGCCACCGTAGCTGATGTTGGCGATACGGGCGCCATTGTCGGCAGCATGGGTCAAGCCGCGCGCGACAGTGCTGTACGACGCGTAACAGCTGCCGTCGGATTGGCGATAGGCAATCCGCACCGGCATGATGCGCGAGCGGCCCGCAATCCCGGCCACGCCAATGCCGTTGTTGTTGACCGCGGCGGCGGCGCCGGCGACCGCAGTGCCATGGCCGCACACGTCGGCCAGGTTGGTATTGGAATCGTAGACGTTGTAGCCGGCCACCAGGTTGGGGGCGAGATCGGCGTGGCCCGCATCGATGCCCGAGTCGAGGATGGCAATGGTCACGCCGGCGCCCTGCGCCGTGTCCCAGGCGCTACTGGCGCCGATCTTGCCGAGGTGCCAGGCGCTGCCGATGTAAGGGTCGTTCACGGCGAGCGTACTTTTCACCAGGCGGTCCTGCTCGGCCGACTTGACGTGCGGATTATGGGAAAGGCGCGCCAGCACCGCGCGTTCCGATGCGTTGCCCGGAAGATCGATGACATACAGGCCACTCTGGCCCAGTTTGTAGCGTTTGTGGCCGGGCACGTCGATGATCTTGTCGAACGCTTCCGGCGTCACGCCCTCGCGCAACGCGACCAGCACACGGCCCTTGATCAGACCAGGTTCTCCGGGTGGCACCGCAACTGCAACAGGGGCAAGGGTGGTGCCGAGTGCTGCAATGGCCAGGGCCAGCAGCGTAATGGATGGAGTAGAAGTTTTCATTGCATGTCCTGTTGGATGTTCTCAACAGGACTGCCGGCACGAAGCACACGCCTTTCCGACAAAGGACCGCAGGGCCGTAAGTCGGGAACGTTCTTGCACTGGCAGTCCTGCCGTCATGGGGCGTTGGCGCCCGGTAGACCGTGACTTTGCGTCCCGCACTTTCGCGCGGTTTGCCCTTTTCAGTTACTGCAGTAAATCTTAATCGCATTAATTCTTGAAGGCAACTTGTATTATCCTGGGTGTCGTTTTTTCACGATAAATCATCATCTGATATGATTTTGAACAATACTCTTGCCAACGAATAAATAAAGCACAATCTTAGACCATCAAAACTTATTGTAAATATTCATTTCTAGCTACCAACTAGATTCGCATCAATGTTGTCGACAATTTTTACAAACCCTTCTTGACGCTCTACACGCTTGCCCGTAACCACCTGATTTATATACTTTTAGTTTTGATGGTATGGAATATGCATTAACTGAAAATACACCAACGAGCGTATTGATAATAATCAACGATTTAATGCTCTTGGCATCATCTGTATCAATGGAAATGCGATTCTATTAAAACCAGGCAATGAATTCCTGAAAGGAATAATGATGAATCAAAGTAAAATCAAGCAGTTAATCGCTGCAACAGTATTGCTGGGCATTACCGCCACCGGTCACGCAGGCCTGATCAACCCGCTCGCTCCGAACGACGTGGTCGATTTGAGTGGAACAGGCTACGGTAACGTCAGCTCCCTCCTGTCGCTCAAGCCGAACGGAAACAACACGACCGCCACCGGCAGCGTGACCTGGACAGGCACTCAAGATGTCGTTGCAGGCAACGTCTCGCCCGGCGTCAGCAAGAATGCAACTTACTCCTTCGGGCAGTTGAATTTCGCCAGCGCAGCCGACCTGAGGCTGATCTTCAATCCCAATGAACCGGGCAACGCCGCTACCAACGGCATCACGCTCAACTCGCTGAACCTGACCATTTATTCTGCTACTGGCGCTATCCTGTACTCCACAGGCCTGGCAGGTCCGATCAACTATTCGGCAACCCAGGTCGGCAACGGCAATTCGGGCATTGTCTTCGTGTTCGACCAGACCAGCCTCAACGCCATTAGCGCCGGCAACTTCTTCGCCGCGACCAACCGCTTCGGGCTGGCGGCATCGGTGGCAAACGCGCAGGGCTCTCCCGATAGCTTCTTTACGGTGGCGCAAGATGAAGGCGGTGGAGGCAGCAACCAGATTCCCGAACCCGGCAGCATTGCACTGCTCGGCCTGGGCATGATTGGCATGACGGCGCTGCGCCGCCGCCGTAACGCCAAGGCTTGAGCGAGCCTGCACGCGCTCGCAACAAACGGGGCCCGCCAGTTCTTCAACCGGCGGGCCTGTGTTTCATCCCCTGATCTTGGCCACCAGCCTGGTGGTCGAGCGGTCGTGCTCGAAATCGATCGCTACCGCCCGCCCGCCATAGGCCAGCACCGCCTGCCCTTCGGGAATGGCGGTCATGTCGTAGTCGCCGCCCTTGGCGTAGATCCCGGGCCTGGCCTCTTGCACCACTTCGAGCGCGGTGTCCTCGTCGAACTCCACCACCAGGCTCACCGACTCCAGCGCGGCCAGCACCGCCATGCGGTCGGCCAGGCTATTGTGCGGGCGGTCGTCGCCCTTGCCCAGCCGCTTGACCGAGGCATCGGTATTGGCGGCCACCACCAGCGACGCCCCCAGTTCGCGCGCCTGCGCCAGGTAGGTCACATGGCCGCGGTGCAAAATGTCGAATACGCCGTTGGTCAGCACCACCGGCTTGGGCAATGCGGCGATGCGCCCGGCCAGTTCGGCGCGGGTGCAGATCTTGGTTTCAAAAGTAGGCATGAATGATCAGGTAGTTGGTGTGTCGTCGGGTTCTTCGTCGGCGGCCATCGACAGTTCGGTAGACTGGCCGGCGCCGCCATCGGGCCCCTTGCGCTGGCCCGAGAGCTTGATCTGCAGGCGCAGGCCGTTGGCCGAATCGGCGTTGCGGATCGCCTCGTCGTAGCCGATCAGGCCCTTGTTGTACAACTCATAGAGCGCGCCATCGAAGGTGACCATGCCCAGTTCGCGCGACTTGTGCATGATGTCCTTGATGTTCTGGAAGTTCCCTTTCAGGATCATCTCGGCGATCGTCGGGGTGTTGAGCAAGATCTCGATGGCGGCCTTGCGGCCCTTGCCGTCCTCGGTGCGCACCAGGCGTTGCGAGACCACCGCGCGCAGGTTCGACGACAAATCCATCAGCAGCTGGTTGCGCCGCTCTTCCGGAAAGAAGTTGATGATGCGGTCGAGCGTCTGGTTGGCATTGTTCGCGTGCAGGGTACCCAGGCACAGGTGGCCGGTCTCGGCAAAGGCGATCGCGTGCTCCATGGTTTCGGTGTCGCGGATCTCGCCGATCAGGATCACGTCGGGCGCCTGGCGCAGCGTGTTCTTCAGGGCGTTGTGCCATGAATGGGTGTCGACGCCGACCTCGCGGTGGGTGATCAGGCAATTCTTGTTCTTGTGGACGTATTCCACCGGGTCTTCGACCGTGATGATATGGCCGGCCGAGTGGCTGTTGCGGTAGTCGATCATCGCCGCCAGCGTGGTCGACTTGCCGGACCCGGTGCCGCCCACCACCAGCACCAGGCCGCGCTTGGTCATGACAACCTCTTTGAGCACCTCGGGCAGGTCGAGTTTTTCGAAATTCGGGATTTCGGAGGCGATCGTGCGCACCACCATGCCCACGCTTTGCTGCTGCACGAAGACGTTCACGCGAAAGCGGCATACCCCGGGCAGCGAGATCGCGAAATTGCATTCCATCTCGGCTTCGAATTCTGCGCGCTGGCGCTCGTTCATCAGCGACAGGGCCAGCGCCCGCGTCACTTCGCCGGACAGGCGCTGCTGGCTCAGCGGCTTCATCGCGCCCTGGTACTTCATGCTGGGTGGAAAATCGCTGGAGATGAACAGGTCGGACCCACCCTGGTGGTGCATCACGGTCAGCAGCTTGTGGATATAGGCCTGGGCTTCCGCCGGGCCGAAGGTCGAAGACATGAACGCCTCTCAAGAGCGCAGGGTGAAATCCTGCCCGGCAATTATATAGTCTATGATTCGACGGCGAAGATTCTCGCTAATGATGCAATTTTGTTGAAATCTGGCTGAATATACGCCAACATTGCGTCAGGATTGCCGTCAATACAGCCGCATAATCCTGGGACCGAACACCTATGACACTGACCGAGCTGAAATATATCGTGGCCGTGGCGCGCGCCCGGCACTTCGGCCATGCCGCCGAAGCCTGCTTCGTGGCCCAGCCGACCCTCTCCGTCGCCATCAAGAAACTCGAAGACGAGCTTGGCGTGACGCTGTTCGAGCGCGGCGGCTCAGAAGTATCGGTCACGCCACTGGGCGCGCAGATCGTGGCCCAGGCCGAACGCGTGCTCGAGCAGACCGCGGCCATCAAGGAACTGGCAAAACAGAACAAGGACCCGCTGGCCGGCCCGCTGCGCCTGGGCGTGATTTACACCATCGGCCCCTATCTGCTGCCGCCGCTGGTGCGCAAGCTGATCGACAAGGTGCCGCAGATGCCGCTGGTACTGCAAGAAAATTTCACTCACAAGCTGCTCGAAATGCTGCGCCAGGGCGAACTCGACGCCGCCATCGTCGCACTGCCCCTGCCCGAGCACGGCATGTCGATGCAGACCCTGTACGACGAACCCTTCGTGGTGGCCATGCCGCGCACCCATCCCTGGGCCGGGCGCCAGGAAATTCCGGCTGACGACCTGAAGCTGGAAACCATGCTGCTGCTGGGCGCGGGGCATTGCTTCCGCGACCAGGTACTGGAAGTGTGCCCGGAAATGGCGCGTTATTCGTCGCCGGCGATGGACCATGGCATGCAGCGTACCTTCGAAGGCTCGTCGCTCGAGACCATCCGCCACATGGTGGCCAGCGGCATCGGCCTGACCGTGCTGCCGCGGGCCTCGGTAGCCGACATGCACGATCCCCACGGCCTGCTGGCCTATGTTCCCCTGGCCCATCCGGCGCCGTCGCGCCGCGTCGTGCTCATCTGGCGCAAGAGCTTTACCCGGCGCGCGGCAATCGAGGCGGTCGCGCGCGCGGTGGCCGAGTGCAAGCTGCCGGGCGTGGACATGGTGAAGCTCGAAGCGGCTGCCTGAGTCCCCTGCGCAGGTTCAGGCTTAGGGCTTGGGTGGCTGGGCGCGCGAACGCGCCAGCTGCCGGTCGAGCGCATTGGCGAAATTGCGGCTATCGGCCTGGCTGAAGGCGGCCGGGCCACCGGTATCGACGCCGCTGCCGCGCAGTTCTTCCATAAAGGCGCGCATGGTCAGCTGCTGGGCGATGGTGTCCTTGGTATACCACTCGCCGCGCGGATTGAGCGGCAGCCCGCCTTTTTCCAGCACCAGTGCCGCCAGCGGAATGTCGCCGGTGACGACGATGTCGCCGGCGCTGACCCGCTCGACGATCTCGGCATCGGCCACATCGGCCCCGCTCGGCACCTGCAGCGCGCGGATGAAGCGCGAACCCGGCACCCGGATCAGCTGATTGGCCACCAAGGTGAGATTCAGCTGCGTGCGCTCGGCAACGCGGAACAGGATGTCCTTGATAACGCCCGGACAGGCGTCGGCATCGACCCAGATGTGCATGATGAATAGTGGAAAAGGTTGGCGGGGTGACGATTGTACGGCAAGCCCGCGGCCGTCCTGGCGCCAGGCTGGTCGCTGCTCCAGCCCAAAAGTTATAGAATCGCTGACTTCTGCTCAACAGTTCTTGCCTGCCAAGACGCGTGTACCGATGACTGCGATGAACAAGCTGGCGCTCTATTTCCGCCTGATCCGGGCCGACAAGCCGATCGGCATCCTGCTGCTGCTGTGGCCGACCCTGTGGGCGTTGTGGATGGCCTCCGGCGGCGTGCCCGACCTGCAGGTACTGGCCATCTTCGTGCTCGGCACCGCCTTGATGCGATCGAGCGGCTGCGCCATCAACGACTACGCCGACCGCGAATTCGACAAGCACGTCAAGCGCACCCATGACCGTCCGCTCACCAGCGGCAAGATCCGTGGCTGGGAAGCGCTCACGGTGGCGGCGCTGCTGGCGCTGGTCGCCTTCGTCTTGATCTTGCCGCTCAATGCGCTCACCAAGCAGCTCTCGGTGGCGGCGCTGGTCGTGGCCGGCACCTATCCCTATTTCAAGCGCTTCTTCGCGATCCCGCAGGCCTACCTCGGCATTGCCTTCGGCTTCGGCATCCCGATGGCCTTCGCCGCCGTGCAAAACGCGGTGCCGGCGGTGGCTTGGTGGCTGCTGCTGGCCAACGTGTTCTGGGCGGTGGCCTACGACACCGAATACGCAATGGTCGACCGCGACGACGACCTCAGGATCGGCATCCGCACCTCGGCCATCACCTTTGGCCGCTTTGACGTGGCCGCCGTCATGCTCTGCTACGGCGCGGCGCTGGCGATCGACCTGGTATGCGGCTGGGTGCTGGGGCTGCGCTGGTGGTTCGTGGCCGGGGTCGTGGTAGCGGCCGCCATCGCGCTGTATCACTACACCCTGATCCGTGGGCGCGAGCGCATGGACTGCTTCAAGGCCTTCCGCCATAACAACTGGCTGGGGGCCGCACTGTTCGCAGGTGTCGCACTCGACTATACATTCAGGTAATATTGCACAAAAGGCATCCAATTAACCGCATTCTCACTGACGAGGCTCCCTATCATGATGGAAAAGATCCCTACCCAAACCGGCACCCGCGACCAGCTGATGTCCGACCTGAAAACCGTGATCCATGATGCCGAAGTCTGGCTGCGCAATAGCGGCCACCTGACCGGCGACGAGCTCAAGGCAGCCAAGGCCAAGTTCGAGCAGACCCTGGCTGGCGCCAAGGACAGCCTGGGCGAATACCAGCAGACGGTTGTCGAAAAGACCAAAGAGGCGGCCAAGGTCACCGATGAATATGTGCACGAGCATCCATGGAAGTCGGTGGGCCTGGGCGCTGCGGTCGGCGTGGTCATCGGCATGCTGATCGCACGCCGCTAATCCCGGGACGGCGCATATGAGCATCATTGCGGACATCAAGACACTGGGCGCCAGCACGCTGGACCTGCTGCGTACGCGGCTCGAACTGGCGGCCATCGAGTTGCAGGAAGAGACCGCACGCCTGCTGGGTTACCTGGCCTGGGCGCTGGCAGCGGCCGTGCTGGCCTTTGTCGGCTTGCTGCTCGCGGTGCTGTTCGTACTGGTGCTGTTCTGGGACAGCCACCGCCTGCTGGCAGTCGGTGGCATGACCGTGCTGTTTGTACTGGGCAGCGCATGGGCCGTGAGCCGCGTGCGCGCGGGGCTCAAAGCGCGCCCGCCGATGCTGGGCGCCACGCTGGCCGAACTGCGCAAGGATGCCGGCGCCCTCAAGGGGGAATCCATCCATGAACTCTAAGACCGACACGCTGGCCGCGCGCCGCGCCGCGCTGGTGGAACGCTGTGCCGACCAGCGCGCGCAGGTCGCTTATGGATACGCTTCGCTTGCCTCGCCGGCGGCACTGGGCACCATCCCGGCCGTCATGGTCGAGCACCGCAAGACTGCACTGGTAGCCGCCGGCGTAGCAGCCGGCTTGTTCATCTTCAGGCCGAAATGGGCGGTCGGCATCGCCACCGGCGCCATGTCGGCCTACCAGCTCGCCCGGCGCCTGCTACCGGTACTGCGCTGGAAAGGCTTCGAAGTTCATTGAAGCACCCGCCTCATCTGCGATGGGGCGCTCCCCTCCCTGCTGCACCCCTCCCCTCCCTAGCGCCCCCCATAACACATCAATTCGCGCACACGATAGAGCATTTGTGCAAATACAACAATTTTTACCATTTGTAAAAATATTTCTCTGCAGTATGTATGCACGTTTGACCTCGCGACATGCCAAAAGTAATACTTGGCAGGCGGCAGCATGGAAATGCCGTGTTCGAATTGAAGCATCCCGGAGACAACAACATCCCAAGAGGAGCATCATAGTGAGATCATCCCGTCGTCGTTTTTCCCTCGTTGCAGCACTCGTCATGGCGCTCGGCGCCCATGGCCAGGCCACCGCCTCTACCACTGGCCTGGTGCCAGTCGTTAGCGGCACCCTCGCCTCGGCCAGGATCGACAGCCAGTTTGCCCAGGAGCTGAACCAGCAGCTGGCCAACGTCTACTACGACGTCATCGTCGTCTTCGACAAGAAGGAGAGCGCGGCGCGGCTCTCGGTGCTGGGACGTAAGGTCAAGACCTACAAGGTGTTGCCGATGGCGCGCGTGCTGCTCACCAAGGCCGAGATCGGCCAGGTAGCCGGCTGGGCCGAGACCCGCTTTATCGAGCCGAGCCGCTCGCAGCGCCTGTTCAACGCCGAAGGCCGCGTCATGACCGGCGCCGAGGAAGTGCAGCGCGTGCTCGGCCTGGACGGCTCGGGCGTGACCGTTGCCATCATCGACACCGGCGCCGACGGCCTGCACCCGGACCTGGGCAACGTGAGGAAGAACTACGAGGTGGCGGGCGCGCTCGGCACCGATCCGAGCCAGGTCTATGTGTCGCTCACGCCGAACGGCATCGACGTCGAGACCTCGATAGTCGAGCGCAACATCGACGGCCTCGGCACCAACTGGAACACCGACGAATACGGCCACGGCACCCACTGTATCGGCACCATCGCCGGCACCGGCGTCGATTCGGACGGCAACCTGCGCGGCATGGCACCCAAGGCCGACATCATCAGCTATGGCGCCAGCGCCGGCATCAACCTGCCGTTCACGCTGGAAGCCTATGACCACGTCATCGTCAGCAAGCGCGACGGCATCGCCGACATTCGCGTGCTGAGCAACTCCTGGGGCAGCTCGACCTACGAAGCGTTCAATCCGAACCGCTCGACCAACGTGGCATCGCGCCTGGCCTTCGAGGCCGGCATCCTGTCGATCTTCGCCGCCGGCAACGATGGCGCCAGCCCGAACACCATGAACCCGTACTCGAATGCCCCGTATGGCCTGGGCATCGGTGCCACCAACAAGGCCTTTGGCATGACCGGTTTCTCGTCACGTGGACGGCCCGAGGGCAACCATGACCGCGAACTGGCCCTGGCCAACCTGAAGCTGTTCCTGGCCGCCAGCGCCGAAGAGCAGGCCGCCTGGGACCACGCTGCCAAGCCGCTTGGCATCGATCGCCCGTCGATCGTGGCGCCAGGCGAGAACATTGTCTCGGCGCAGAATCCGGTGCATCCGATGACGGCATCGGGCACCAACTATGGCGCCGCCTCCGGCACCTCGATGGCCACCCCGCATGTGAGCGGCATCGCGGCGCTGGTGCACCAGGCCCAGGACGTCAAGGGCGGGCCGCGCCTGGCGCCGCTGGACGTCATCCGCCTGCTCGAGGTCACCGCCAACAAGCAGGTCATGGATGGCTTTGACACCCATGATGCCGGTGCCGGCTTCGTGGACACGCGCAAGGCAGTCGACGCCGTCAAGGCCGGCAACATTCCGCTGGCGGTCACGTCGGACGACCTGGTGAAGTTCAATCCGGGTCCGGTGCGCGTTTCCGGCGGTAGCTACTCGGGCGCCGCCGCGCTGAATTCGTTCCAGACCAATACCGGGTATGGCCTGCACAAGGTCACCGTGGAACCGGGCGCCATGAAGCTGTTCGCCGACGCCTCCTGGGCGCTCGAAGGCAATAACCTCTACATCAGCCTCTACCCGCCAGGCGTCGATCCGGCCACCGGTGTCGGCTTCGCCGCCCAGTCGGCCGGCCTGACCACGGTGCAGAAATACCGCTCGGTCGATGTCAAGTTTCCGGCGGCCGGCGAGTGGCATGTGCGGGTCGACGGGCGCGTCAATCTGGTGTCCACCGACTACACCGGCAAGTACGAGGTAACGGTGCCGGACAATGTGCCGCCGACCGCCGAGCTGACCCTGGGCAGCACCAGGGTCAGTGGCGGCCAGCCGGTCACCGTCGACGCGAAGGTCAAGGACGCCAATGGCGTGGCCAGCGTGGCCGTGGCGCAGGTCAAGGTGGTGACCAGCGACGGCAAGGTCTTGCATACCTTCGGCAAATCAGCATTCGTGCAGCAGGGCGATACGCTGGTGTTCTCGAAAGCCTTGACGCTGTCGGGCAAGGCCCCGTGGACGGTGGAAGTGCGCGCCGTGGACGACGGCTCCCAGGCGGCAGTGAAACAGGCAACCATCGGCCGCAAGTAAGCCGCTGAACAGCCAGGCGATGCGGTCTTGGCCGCAGCGCCTGGCGCTTGGAACTTTCTTAATCCTTTCCGAGCTCGTCGCCGAGCTCGCGCCCGCGCGCGCTGGCCGCCTTCATGGCCTTGACGATGGCTGCCTTCACCCCCGATGCTTCCATGCTCACGATGGCTGCATGCGTGGTGCCACCGGCCGACGTGACGCGCTGGCGCAGCAACTCTACCGGGTCGCTTGATTGCGCCGCCAGCTGCGCCGCACCGGTAAAGGTGGCCAGCGCCAGTTCTTTCCCCTGCTGCGCATCCAGGCCCATCTCGATGGCAGCCTGCTGCATCGCTTCCAGAAAATAAAAGACATAGGCCGGACCACTGCCCGAGACCGCCGTCACCGGGTCGATCAGCTCTTCGCGTTCGAGCCAGACGGTCTGGCCTACCGCGCGCATCACGTCGTCGGCGGCCTGGCGCTGCGCCGCATCGACCGAGGGCATCGCCACCATGCCGGTGATGCCCATGCCGATCAGCGCCGGCGTGTTCGGCATCGCGCGCACGATGCGGGTATAGCCCCCCAGCCAGCGCGACAGATCGGCAATCCGGATTCCCGCGGCGATCGACAGTACCAGCATCTGGTCGCCCAACTGCGGCTTGAGCGCCGCGGCGACCTCGCGCATCTGCTGGGGTTTTACCGCCAGCACGACGACGTCGCAGCCGGCCACCTGCAGGTCGACGCACTCGCCCGTGCTGACGCCATACTGGCTGGCCAGGCGCGCGCGCGCTTCAAGGTTCGGGTCGACCACATGCACGCTGCCGGCGCCGGCGTGCTGGCCGGACAGGCCCGCGACCAGGGCCGTGGCCATGTTGCCGCCGCCGATAAATGCAATCTTCATTCGATTCCTTGGTTGGAGTTACTCGTAGTGGCGCGCGCCGAAGATGGCGCTGCCGACCCGCACGATGGTCGCGCCCTCGAGCACTGCGGCGCGCAGGTCACCCGACATCCCCATCGATAGCGTATCGAGCGGCAGGCCATCGGCGCGCAGCGCGTCGAACAGTGCCCGCAAACGCGCGAACGCCGCGCGCTGCCGGGCTTCGTCGGTGCTGGCTTCGGGGATCGCCATCAGGCCGCGCAGGCGCAAGTTCGGCAGCTGCGCCACCTGGCGCGCCAGTTGCGGCAACTCGGCCTGGCTTGCGCCGCTCTTGCTCGCTTCGCCGCTGATATTGACCTGCAGGCAGATATCGAGCGGCCCGAGCTCGGGCGGGCGCTGTTCGGACAGGCGCTGCGCGATCTTCAGGCGCTCCACCGTGTGCACCCACTGGAAACTGGCGGCGATCGGGCGTGTCTTGTTGCTCTGGATCGGGCCGATGAAATGCCAGTCTACCGGCACATCCGGTTGCAGGCGCGCCACTTCCTGCATCTTGTCGAGCGCTTCTTGCAGGTAGTTTTCACCGAAGGCGCGCTGTCCCGCCGCCGCTGCCTCGACCACCGCCTGCGCAGGGAAGGTCTTCGATACGGCCAGCAACAAGACCTCGGATGAGCGCCTGCCGGCCAGGGCGCAGGCGGCATGGATTGTCGCTTCGACAGCTTGCAAGTTGGCGGCGATTGTGGACATAATGATTTTCTATAGGAAATATTTTGAGTCGAGACGAGGCAGTTCGCCGGACACCACTCATAGCAAAAGGATTATAGATGGACATTTCAGAACTGCTCGCGTTCTCCGTGAAGAACAAGGCCTCGGACCTGCACCTCTCGGCCGGCCTGCCGCCGATGATCCGCGTGCATGGCGACGTGCGCCGCATCAACCTGCCGCCGCTCGAGCACAAGGACGTGCACGGCATGATCTATGACATCATGAACGACGGCCAGCGCAAGCAGTACGAAGAGATTCTGGAATGCGACTTCTCGTTCGCCATTCCCGGCCTGGCGCGCTTTCGCGTCAACGCATTCAACCAGGAGCGCGGCGCGTCCGCGGTGCTGCGCACCATTCCCTCGAAGATCCTGTCGCTCGAAGAGCTCAATGCGCCGAAGATCTTCGGCGAACTGGCCATGCGCCCGCGCGGCCTGGTGCTGGTGACCGGCCCGACCGGTTCGGGCAAGTCGACCACGCTGGCGGCGATGGTCAACCACCTGAACGAAAACGAGTACGGCCACATCCTGACCATCGAGGACCCGATCGAATTCGTCCACGATTCCAAGAAATGCCTGATCAACCAGCGCGAAGTAGGCCCCCACACGCTATCGTTCAGCAACGCGCTGCGCTCGGCGCTGCGCGAAGACCCGGACGCGATCCTGGTGGGCGAGCTGCGCGACCTGGAAACCATTCGCCTGGCGCTGTCGGCGGCGGAAACCGGCCACCTGGTGTTCGGCACCCTGCACACCTCGTCGGCCGCCAAGACCATCGACCGTATCGTCGACGTATTCCCCGGCGAGGAAAAAGAGATGGTGCGCGCGATGCTGTCGGAGTCGCTGCAGGCCGTGATTTCGCAGACCCTGCTCAAGACCAAGGACGGCCTGGGGCGCGTGGCTGCGCACGAGATCATGATCGGCACTCCCGCGATCCGTAACCTGATCCGCGAAGCGAAGATCGCGCAGATGTATTCGAGCATCCAGACCGGCAGCAATGTCGGCATGCAGACGCTCGACCAGAACCTGACCGACCTGGTGCGACGCAACGTGATCTCCAGTGCCGCCGCCCGCACCGCCGCCAAGATTCCAGAAAACTTCCTCGGTTAAGGTCACATCATGGAACGCGACCAGGCATCCAAATTCATGTTCGACCTGCTGCGCCTGATGACCAGCAAGGGCGGCTCGGACCTGTTCATCACGACCGGTTTTCCGCCCGCCATCAAGATCGACGGCAAGATGACGCCGGTGTCGAACCAGCCCCTGAACGGCACCCACACCAACGACCTGGCGCGCGCCATCATGAACGACAAGCAGGCGGCCGGCTTCGAGCTCACCAAAGAGGCCAACTTCGCGATCAGCCCTGGCGACCTGGGGCGCTTTCGCGTCTCGGCCTTTATGCAGATGGGCAGCGTAGGCATGGTGCTGCGCACGATCACGACCACCATCCCGCGGTTTGAAGACCTCGAGCTGCCGCCAGTACTGAAGGACGTGATCATGGCCAAGCGCGGCCTGGTGATCCTGGTCGGCGCCACCGGTTCGGGCAAGTCGACCACGCTGGCCGCGATGGTCGGCTACCGCAACGAGAACAGCTACGGCCACATCATCACGATCGAAGACCCGGTCGAATTCGTGCACCCGCACCGCAACTGCGTGATCACGCAGCGCGAAGTGGGCGTCGACACCGACAGTTTCGAAGCGGCGTTGAAAAACTCCCTGCGCCAGGCGCCAGACGTGATCCAGATTGGCGAGATCCGCGACCGCGAAACCATGGAGCATGCGATCGCCTTTGCCGAAACCGGCCACCTGTGCCTGGCCACGCTGCACGCCAACAGCGCCAACCAGGCGCTCGACCGCATCATTAACTTCTTCCCCGAAGAGCGCCGCCAGCAGCTGCTGATGGACCTGTCGCTGAACATGAAGGGCCTGGTGTCGCAGCGCCTGATTCCCAAAAAGGAAGCCAAGGGCCGCGTGGTGGCGATCGAAATCCTGCTCAACTCCCCGCTCGTGTCTGACCTGATCTTCAAGGGCGACGTACACGAGATCAAGGAGATCATGAAAAAGTCGCGCGAACTGGGCATGCAGACCTTCGACCAGGCGCTGTTCGACCTGTACGAGGCCGACAAGATTTCGTATGAAGACGCGCTGCGCAATGCCGATTCGGTCAACGACCTGCGCCTGAACATCAAGCTCAATAGCAAGCACGCGAAGAACCGCGATTTCTCGGCCGGCATGGAGCATCTCGGAATCGTCTGATGCAGCAGACAGTATCTGGCGGGGCGGACGGCGCATGGCGCCTCCGCCCCGCTGTCATTTGCGGCCGGCTCGCGCAGTCGCGGCGCCCATAACTGCGTTTTTGTATCTACTGCGCCACTGCCCGATTGTATCCCTGGCGCATAAGTCCATTGCCGCTTGGAAATTAAGCGACATACTGATATCGTAAAGACGTCGCATGCCCGCGCCGGGTGTTCGCTAGCATCGCACGCCTGCTGCCCCCGCACGATATCGGCATCGCCGAACGCATGACCGTCCCATCCTTTATCTAATTGGAAACAGCATGTTCAAGAAAATGAAAGTTGGCACCCGCCTGATCGCAGGCTTCCTGGTCGTCACCCTGCTCGGCGCCATCGTGGCGGCGATTGGCATCTACAACATGTCCCAGATCAGCGAACGTACCGAGTCGCTATACCAAAAAGAATTGCTTGGCATTTCGTATGTCAAGGAAGCCAATATCAACCTGGTGTCTCTTGGGCGTGCCGTACGCACCATGATGCTGTCGTCCACCGACAAGGACCGCCAGGCCGCCAGCGCGGGCATCGATGCCGCGCGCGCCGGCCTGAAGCTCAATCTCGACAAGGCACGCCCCTTGTTCTACACCGACAGCGGCAAGCGCCTGTTTGCCTTGCTGGACGTCGAAGTGCGCACCTACGAGTCGCATGTCGCGCAGGCGGCAACACTGGCCCAGGCCGATGCGCTGCAAGAGAGCCGCGCCTCGGTCGACTACCTGTTCGGCGCCGCCGCCGCGGGCACGGCGGCCGACGCCCGCATGACCGAACTGACCAAGGTCAAGGAGCAAAATGCCGGCGATGCTGCCGCCGCCGTCGCCTCCCTGTACCAATCGAGCCGCCTGCTGATGATCATGCTGGTGGTGGGCAGTGTCGCCGTCGGCGTTGCCATCGGCGTGCTGATCACCCGCAGCCTTACCCGCCAGCTGGGCGGCGAACCGGCCTATGCCGGCGAAATCGCCAGCCGTATCGCCGCTGGCGACCTGACCGTCGACGTCGCGGTGCACAAGGGCGACACCACCAGCTTGCTGTATGCGATGAAGACCATGCGCGACAGCCTGGCGCAGATCGTTGGCGACGTGCGCAAGGGCACCGATGCCATCGCTTCTGCATCTGGCCAGATCGCCACCGGCAACCTGGACCTGTCCTCGCGCACCGAAGAGCAGGCCAGCTCGCTGGAAGAAACCGCGTCGTCGATGGAAGAGCTGACCTCGACCGTCAAGCAGAACGCCGACAACGCGCGCCAGGCCAACCAGCTTGCGTCTTCGGCCTCTGAAGTGGCCGAACGCGGCGGCATGGTGGTCTCGGAAGTGGTCGACACCATGGCCTCGATCAATGATTCGTCGAAGAAGATCGTCGACATCATCGGCGTCATCGACAGCATCGCCTTCCAGACCAATATCCTGGCGCTGAACGCGGCCGTCGAAGCGGCCCGCGCCGGCGAGCAGGGACGCGGCTTTGCCGTGGTGGCATCGGAAGTGCGTACCCTGGCACAGCGCTCGGCGGCGGCGGCCAAGGAAATCAAGGGTTTGATCGACGATTCGGTGTCGAAGGTCGACGCCGGCGCCAAGCTGGTGGACAACGCCGGCAGCACCATGGACGAGATCGTGGCCAGCGTGCGTCGGGTAACCGACATCATGGGCGAGATCACCTCGGCCAGCCTGGAGCAGACGTCGGGCATCGAGCAGATCAACATGGCGGTGAGCCAGATGGACCAGGTGACCCAGCAGAATGCCTCGCTGGTCGAAGAGGCGGCGGCCGCCGCCGAATCACTGCAGGAACAGGCCGGCAAACTGGCGCAGCTGGTGTCGGTCTTCAAGGTCAACAGCGATGGCCCGGCGCGCACGGCGGCAGCCCCCGCCCCGATCAAGCGCAGCGCGCCGGCCAAGCGCCTGGACGCGCCGCCAGCTCGCCCGGCCACGCGCGGCGCGGCTGCGCGCAAGGTGGAAAACGAAACCGAGTGGGAAACCTTCTGATGCCCGTCCAGGTTGGTTCGAGCATCCGCTAGCGCCGGGTAGGCCCAATCGCCCTACCCGGCAACCATCAACCGCCTGGGCCGCCGCCGTGGCCACCCGGCCCACCGAACATCATCGGCCGGCGCTGCCCGCCGGCGCTGCCAAAGCTGCCGAAGCGGTACGACAAGCCGACATAGGCCATGCGCCCGCCGGTACGGCGAATGCTGTATTCGCGCAGGCGGTCGGTCTCGGTGATCGTCTCCATCTTCTGCGAGTCGAACAGGTCGTTGATATTCACCACCAGGCTCAGGGCCGGGCTCAGGGCGCGGCGGTAATTGACGTCGGCCGTGCGCACCGGCTCGCGATAGCCTTCGCCGAACAGGGTCTTGCCCTGGGCGTTGAGCATCAGCTGGAAGCTGTTGGCCGCATCCATCTGGTAGCTCAGGCGCGCCCGGCCGCTGACCGTCGTCGCGCTGCGCATATCGTCGCGCGCGCTGCCCAACACGGTCTGCTCGGAATAGCCGATATTGCCGTTCACGTTGACCATCAGTTTCGGCGTGGCGCGGCCGCTGAAGTTAAATTCAAGCCCGCCCGAGCGGCTGCTGCCGGCGTTCTCGCGGGTGGTCAGGAGCACGTCGTTGGCCAGCAAGAGGCGGCGCTCCGAAATCAGCTCGCTGTCGCGGCGCGCGTACAGGCGCACATTGGTGTCGACCTTGCCCAACTTGGTTTCGATACCGAGTTCCAGCGAATCGGAATCGGTCGGCTTCAGGTTGGGGTTGCCCGACGAAACATTGAGCTCGTCGCGGTAGATGACGAAGGGATTGAGCTCACTTGCGCCCGGACGGCGGATACGGTGCGCGTAGCTCAGGCGCAGCGTGGTGTCATCGGACAGGCCGTAGGTGACAAAGGCGCTCGGGATCGCATCGAAATAATGGTTGGTCGCGCGCTCGCCGGTGGTGACCTGGTTCAGGTCGAGGTCGGCATATTCGGCGCGCAGGCCACCCAGCACCCCCCATTTGCTGTCGATGCGCCACTGGTAGCTGCCGTACAGCGCGAGCGTGGTGTCGGTCAATTCGAAGCGATTGGTGCGCGCGCCGTTCACGCGTTCGGCCTGTGAAGCCGGGTCGATGTCGAAATAGGCGTTGTCGAACACGTTGCGGCTGCGCGCCAGCTTGTAGCCCACTTTGGCGACACCATGCTTGCCCGGCAGCTCGTAGTCGCCGGTGAAATCGGCCAGGCGGGTGTCGTTGCGGGCGTCCTGGCGGCTGTTGTCCGCGCTGGCATTAATTGGGCGCACCGTGTAGGCGCTGGCGTAGCGCGCCTCGCTGTCCGCGTCCGTCCCCGACAGGCGCAGGTCGAGCTTGAAGACTTCGCCCGGCCGGTCGCCCTTGTGCTCCAGGCGCGTGCCCAGGCTGAAGTTGCGGTTCTCCGAGTCGCGCTGGCTGCTGCGCAGGTAGTCGCTGTCGACCACGCCGGCAGAGTTCAAGCTGCGGTAGGCTTCGGTCGAGCCGGCATGGTTGTCGTTCTGCGAATAACCCAGCGTGACGCCGACCACATCCTTGTCGCCCAGGTTATAGGTCATGCCGCCGTGGAAGCCAGCCGCGTCGACGGTGTTCGCTCCGTTAGAAAACTGGGTGCTGGGCGCGATCGCGCCGGTGAGCGGATCGATGCGTTCGCGCCGGGTCTCGCCGCTGGCATCGCGCCCGTCGTGGCGGCGGAACACGCCGCCCTGAACGCTCATGCGGCCAGCGTTGTAGCTGCCAAAGCTCGATGCGTTATAGCGCCCGGACGGTCCGAGGTTGGCATTGACCACGCCAAAGCCGCCGGGGCTGCGCTCGCGCCGCATCACCAGGTTGATGATCGGCCCGCCGCCGCCTTCGTTGCCGAACTGCGCGCCGGGGTTGTTGATCACTTCCACCGATTCCAGATCGCCCGCTGGCAGCGCGCTGATTGCCGCGGCGCGGTTCTCGCCCTGCATCATCGCCGACGGCTTGCCGTCCACCAGGATCTGCACGTTGCCGCGCCCGCGCAGCGTGACATTGCCTTCGCCGTCCACCGCCACCGACGGCACCTTGTTGAGGGTATCGGCTACCGTGTCGTTCGACGTGGCCGGGTCGGCCTTGACGTCATACGACTGGCGGTCGATGCGATTGGTGGCCTTGGTGGCGGTGACGGTGACAGTGGACTCCACCGGCACGGGCTGGCCGGCGGGCGCCGGCGCCTGCTGGGCCAGCGCCGCCAGCGGCGCCAGCAGCGTGCCGGCGACCAGCTGGGCCAGCAAAGTCATCCGGGGGTGGCGTGGGCCGACGAATATTACGTTGGAACGGGTGGTGGACATGGATAGCGAATGAGCAGTTGAGGCGAGCGCGATTGTCGCATGGAGACCGCTTTGCGCATGTAACAAACAATGTCAGCAGAAACAGTAGAAACAGCAGAAACAGCAACTTGTGCGGACGCGTTGCCCTGCAAGCCTTACACTGAGCGTTTTGCTACTTACCAGAACGGCAACATGAACGTCTTCGATTTCACCGCTTCCGGCCTGGACGGCGAGCCCGTCCGGCTGGAGCGTTTCCGCGGCCAGGTGCTGCTCATCGTAAACACCGCCAGCGCCTGCGGCTTCACCCCGCAATACCGGGCGCTCGAAGCGCTGCACCGGCAGTACGGCGGGCGTGGGCTGGCAGTGCTGGGCTTTCCGTGCAACCAGTTCGGCAAGCAGGAACCGGGCACCGAGGCCCAGATCGACGCGTTCTGCAAGACGAACTATGGCATCAGCTTTCCGCTGTTTGCCAAGGTCGACGTCAACGGTGACGGCGCGCACCCGCTGTTCCAGCACCTGAAAGGCGAGCAACCTGGCGTGCTGCGAACGCAAGCCATCAAATGGAATTTCACCAAGTTTTTGGTCGGCCGCGATGGCCAGGTCGTCAGGCGCTACGCGCCGACGACGGCCCCGGCGCAGATCGGTGCCGACATCGAAGCATTGCTGGTGTAAGGCCGATCGCCGCCAGGGCAAGAACGATCAGCGGGTCTGGATCCAGGCAGCGCCGTGCGTGACGCAGGCGCGGTTGACGTTTTCCAGGAAGCGCACGGCGACCGCAGCCGACAGGCCGGGTGGCATGAGCCCGGCCAGCGTGGCATCGGCCAGCAAGCGGTCAAGCCCGTGGGCAATGGCGCGCGAGACCACACGGGCGCGCTGGCCGTCGCTGTTGTAGAGCGCGTCGTAGACGCCGACCGCCTCCCACACCGGCACGAAGCCGGGCGTGGCAGAGTCTTCGAACACCACCATGGGTGGCAAGCCTTCGTCGTCACGGACGAGCTGAAACACGAAACTCACAATCAACTTTCTGAAGATGCAGACCAGCGGCCAGTATAGGCGAAGCGTGCCTATCCTGAGTACACCAACATGCTGGCCACTGCGGCTGCCAGTGCGGCTGCGACGCTCGTTTTCAACTTGCATAAAGACGCCATCTTGAAATAGAATGAGAATTGTTATCATTCTCATTCAAATAAAAACCATGCCCAAGTCGTTCACGCTTTCCCCCTCGCGCATCGCGCTTGCAGTTGCCGGTACCCTCATTTCCAGTGTCGGCTATGCCGATGATGAAAGCCGAGTCATTCCCAAAGTGCAAGTTACCGCACCGTTCGAATCGAGCTATGTCGACAACCGGCCGGTGCAGGCATTAAAGAGCGATGCGCCCCTGCTTGACGTTCCGCAGGCCGTGACCGTGATTACCCGGCAACTGATGGACGACCAAGCCATGCAAAGCATTGCCGACGCCATCCGTTACGTCCCCGGCATCGTGACCGCGCAGGGCGAAGGCAACCGCGATGCGGCGGTTTTCCGTGGCAACGCCTCGACCGGCGACTTCTATATCGATGGTATTCGGGATGATGTCCAGTATTACCGGGACTTCTACAATATCGAGCGGGTCGAGGCGGTCAAGGGCGCCAACGCCATGATCTTCGGCCGGGGCGGTTCGGGCGGCGTGATCAACCGGACCAGCAAGCAGGCTGGTGGGGAACGGATTCGCGAAGCAGTCGTGACGGTCGGCTCGCACGACCACAAACGGGTCGCCGTCGACCTGGGAGACCAGGTCAATGCCAACGTGGCACTGCGCATCAACGCCATGGCCGAGCAATCGGACAGCTACCGCAATGGGGTGGAGATCGAGCGCAAGGGCATCAATCCGGTGATGACCTGGCAGGCCGGGGCCAACACCAGCGTCAGTGTCGGCTACGAGCATTTCCGCGACGACCGCATCGCCGACCGTGGCATTCCTTCGTTTAACGGACGCCCGTTCGAGACCGACGTGTCCACCTTCTTCGGCAACGCCGAACAAAGCCCGACCGCCGTTCGCGTCGACGCCTTGACCGCCTATCTCGAGCATGGTTTCGCCAATGGCCTGGTATTGCGTAACCGCACCCGCTTCGCCGACTACGACAAGTTCTACCAGAATGTGTATGCCAACAGCTCTGTTAGCCCAACGACGGGCCGCCTGGGCATTGGTGCCTACCACGACGCTACGCAGCGCCGCAACCGGTTCAACCAGACCGACCTGAACTACACGATCTCTACCGGCAGCGTACGGCACAAGCTGGCCGCCGGCCTGGAATTGGGCCGCCAGGAAACCGACAACGTGCGGCGCGCCGGCGTCTTCCCGGCCGCCAGCCCATCGGTGGCAGCCACCGACCCACGCTATACGGCCACGGTGGCGTTCCCGGCGCCGACCACGAGCAACCATAGCGTTGCCAATATCACCTCGGTGTATTTGCAAGACCATATCGAACTGTCGCCGCAGTGGCATGTGGTGGCAGGCTTGCGCCACGACCGTTTCAGCGTCGATTTCCGCAACCGCCTGGCAGGGAGCAATGGCGCCTTCAAGGTGACCGATACGCCGTTCTCCCCCCGCGCCGGTCTGATTTATAAGCCGCTCGAGGCCATGTCCGTGTACGCGAGCGTCAGCCGGGCCTATGTTCCGCGTGCCGGCGACCAGCTGACCTCGCTGACGGCAAGTAATCGCGCGTTTGAACCGGAACAGTTCGACAACACCGAAATCGGCGTCAAGTGGGACCTCCACCAGTCGCTGTCGGCCAGTGCGGCGGTCTACAAGCTGGACCGTACCAACGTGGTCGTGCCCGGCCCCGTGACCGGCACCAGCATCCTGGTCGATGGCCAGACCACCCGTGGCCTGGAACTGGAGCTGGCCGGCCAGCTGACGCCATCGTGGAACGTGATGGGCGGCTATGCCTACCAGGACGCCGAACTGACCGCCAACCAGTCCGCGACTGTGCGTTCCGGCGCCAAGCTGGCAATGGTCCCGAAACACACGTTCTCGCTCTGGAACCGTTACAACCTCAACCAGCAGTGGGGCGTGGGACTGGGCGTGGTGTACCGCGACAGCCTGTACACGTCGACCACCAACACCACGATGCTGCCATCGTTCACCCGGGTCGACGGCGCCTTGTACTACCGCATCGACAAGCAGCTGCGCCTGCAGCTCAACGTCGAGAATCTGTTCGACAAGAAGTACTACGCGTCGGCGCACAACGACAACAACATCACGCCAGGCGCACCACGCAGCGTGAAACTGTCGCTCCACGCGGGCTTCTAAGCCCCGCTAGTGCCTCGGGCGCTGGCCTCTTGCGGGGCCAGCGCCCGGTCGATCAGCTCGATCCAGTGGGTCACCGGCGTCTGCGTCCCCGATTGCAGGTGGCTCAGGCAGCCGATGTTGGCCGAGACGATTTCGTCGGCGCCGGTCGCCGCCAGGTTGGCCAGCTTGCGCTCGCGCAGTGCGTGCGCGATCTCCGGATGCAGCACCGAATAGGTGCCGGCCGAGCCGCAGCACAGGTGGCTGTCGGCACACAGGCGCACGTCGACGCCGGCGGCGCGCAGCAGGCCCTCTACCTTGCCGCGGATTTGCTGGCCATGCTGCAGCGTGCATGGCGGATGCCAGGCTACGCGCGTGGTGATCCTGCCTTGCAGCTTCGCGGCCAATTCTTCTTCGAACTCGGGCAGGATCTCGGACAGGTCGCGCGTGAGCATGGCGATGCGCCCGGCCTTGGCGGCATAGGCCGGATCGTGCGCCAGCAGGTGGCCGTATTCTTTCACCGTGACGCCGCAGCCGGACGCGGTCATGACGATGGCCTCGACCTGTTCTTGTTCCACATAGGGCCACCAGGCATCGATGTTGCGGCGCATGTCGTCCAGGCCCGCCGCCTGGTCATTCAGGTGGTAGCGCACCGCGCCGCAGCAGCCGGCCCTGGGGGCTACCATCAGCTGGACGCCAAGCGCATCGAGCACCCGCGCCGCCGCGGCATTGATGTTCGGCGCCATCGCCGGCTGCACGCAGCCGTCGAGCACCAGCATCTTGCGCGCGTGCCCGCGATTAACGGAAAAATCCGGCCAGGCGCCGGCCTGGCGCGCCGGCTGCAGCTTGTCTTGCAGCGTAGTCGACAGTAGCGGGCGCAGCGCCTGCCCTGCCCTGAACGCGGGTGTGAACAGCGCGCTGCGCGGCAGCAGCTGCTTGAGCGTGGAGCGCTTGATGCGCTCGCCCAATGGGCGCGGCACCTGCTGGTCGACCACGCGGCGGCCGATGTCGACCAGGCGGCCATATTTCACGCCCGACGGGCAGGTGGTTTCGCAATTGCGGCAGGTGAGGCAGCGGTCCAGGTGCAGCTGGGTCTTGCGGGTAGGCTGCGCGCCTTCGAGCACTTGCTTGATCAGGTAGATGCGCCCGCGCGGGCCATCGAGTTCGTCGCCCAGCAACTGGTAGGTCGGGCAGGTGGCGGTGCAAAAACCGCAGTGCACGCAGGCGCGCAGGATCGCTTCGGCTTCAATGCCGTCGGCGGTGCCCTTGATGAAGTCGGCCAGGTTGGTTTGCATTAGTACATTCGTCCCGGGTTGAACACGTTGGCTGGATCGAAGGACGCCTTCAGGCGTTGGTGGATGCGGGCAATACCCGGCTGCAGCGGCTGGAACACGCCGCAGGCTTTGTCGCCACCGCGAAACAGCGTAGCGTGGCCGCCAATGGCTGACACGGTGCTGCGGATGGTGGCGGCATCGAGCCCGGTGCGCAGCCAGCGCTGGGCTCCGCCCCATTCGATCAATTGCTCCCCGCCCAGGACAAGCGCGCCCGTGGTCGACGGCACCGACAGCCGCCACAAGGCTTCCTCGCCGGCGAAGAACCCATGCCGCTGGTCGCGCACGCTGGCCCAGAACGCATCGCAGTCTTGCACGAAGTCGCCGCCGATGCCATGCACGGCCGCGTCCACCGCCGCCCCCGCGCCCGCCAGGCGCACCCACAGGCAATCCTGGTACCAGCAACTGCCGGAAACCGGCAGCGGCTGGCCACCCCATTGATTGAGCATGCGGATCGCGTCGACCTCGCCGATGGCGATCCGCAGCGTGGTTTGGGCAACCGGCCTGGGCAGCACTTTCACCGACACTTCCAGCAGCAGGCCGAGCGTGCCCAGCGAACCGGCCAGCAGGCGCGAGACATCGTAGCCGGCCACGTTCTTCATGACCTGGCCACCAAAATTGAGCACCTCGCCCTTGCCATCGAGGAGCTTGGCGCCCAGCACGAAATCGCGCACGCCACCGCTGCTGGCGCGGCGCGGGCCGGCCAGGCCGGCGGCGATGGCGCCGCCCAGGGTGGCGCCCGGCCCGAAATGCGGCGGCTCGAAGGCCAGCATCTGCTGGCGCTCGGCCAGCCGCGCCTCGATCTCGGCCAGCGGCGTGCCGCAGCGCGCCGTGATCACCAGTTCGGTCGGCTCGTAGTCGACAATGCCGCTGTAGCCGCGCGTGTCGAGGATCTCGCCATCAAAGCGCTGGCCGTACCAGTCCTTAGTGCCGCCGCCACGAATGCGCAGCGGCTTCTTGTCGGCGGCCGCCGCCTGTACCCGTTCCTGAAAATAGTCGATGGATGGCATGGTTCTAGAAGCGCGGAAGGTCGGGGAAAGGCATGGCGCCGCCATGCACGTGCAGCTTGCCGAATTCGGCGCAGCGCTGCAGCGTCGGGATCGCCTTGTCGGGGTTGAGCAGCATTGGCGCATCAAAAGCGCGCTTGACCGCGAAGAACGCATCGAGCTCCTGGCGCTTGAACTGCACGCACATGGAGTTGATTTTTTCCATGCCCACGCCATGTTCGCCGGTAATGGTGCCGCCCACTTCGACGCACAGCGCAAGGATCGCGGCGCCAAAGGCTTCGGCGCGGTCGAATTCTCCCGGCTGGTTGGCATCGAACAGGATCAAGGGATGCATGTTGCCGTCGCCCGCATGGAACACGTTGGCGCAGCGCAGCCCGAAGGTCGTTTCCATGGCCTCGATCGCTTTCAATACCTGGGCCAGCTTCTTGCGCGGGATGGTGCCGTCCATGCAGTAATAGTCGGGCGAAATACGCCCCGCGGCCGGGAAGGCGTTCTTGCGGCCCGACCAGAAGCGCAGACGATCGGGCTCGGATTGCGACACCGTGATGGCGGTGGCGCCGGCGCCCTCGAACACAGCCTGCATGCGCGCGATTTCCTCGGCCACCTCGAGCACCGTGCCATCGGCTTCGCACAGCAAGATGGCGGCGGCGTCGAGATCGTAGCCGGCCTGGACGAACGGCTCGACCATGCGCACCGAGGTGCGGTCCATCATTTCGAGCCCGGCCGGGATGATGCCGGCGGCAATGACATTGGCCACCGCGTTGCCGGCGGTGAGCACGTCGCCGAACGAGGCCATGATGACCTGGGCCACGGACGGCTTGGGCACCAGCTTGACGGTGACCTCGGTGACGATGCCGAGCATGCCTTCGGAACCGATGAACACCGCCAGCAGGTCCAGCCCCGGCGCGTCCAGCGCTTCGCTGCCCAGCTCGATGATCTCGCCATCGATGGTGGCCACCCGCACGCGCAGCACGTTGTGGATCGTCAGGCCATATTTAAGGCAGTGCACGCCCCCCGAGTTCTCGGCCACGTTGCCGCCGATGGTGCAGGCGATCTGCGAGGACGGGTCGGGTGCGTAATACAGGCCGAACTGCGCGGCCGCCTCGGAGATCGCCAGGTTGCGCACGCCCGGCTGCACCACGGCGGTGCGCGCGTAGGCATCTACCCGCGCGATGCGGTTCATGCGCGCGGTGGAGAGCACCACGCCGTGCGCGATTGGCAGCGCGCCGCCCGACAGGCCGGTACCGGCGCCGCGCGGCACGATCGGCACCCCGAGTTCGCGGCACACATCCAGGATCGCCAGCACCTGTTCTTCGCTGTCGGGCAGCGTCACGATCATGGGCAGCTGGCGGTAGGCGGCCAGGCCGTCGCATTCGTAGGGACGCGTGTCTTCGGGGTCGGACAGCACGCAGCGTTCGGGCAGGCGTGCGCGCAGCGCGGCGACGACCTGGCGGCGCCGCTCAGGCAGTTGGGAGGTGGGAATGGGCATGGGCGCTGACATGCTTTGATTTAAGCACACTTGCCGTGTTTTGTCGTATCCTCGCCCTATCGTTTTTCTACTATCTTGCATAAGGCACCATCATGGGCAACAGACTCTCGAAGATCTCCACCCGCACCGGCGACGACGGCAGCACTGGCCTGGGCGACGGCAGCCGCACCCAGAAGGACAGCGCGCGCATCGACTGCCTGGGCGAGGTCGACGAGCTCAACTCGTTCGTCGGCCTGCTGCTGTGCGAAGACATGCCGGGCGACCTGCGTGAAGAACTGGTCACGATCCAGCACGACCTGTTCGACCTGGGGGGCGAGCTATGCATTCCCGGCTTCGAGCTGATCAAGGACGACCACGTGGCGCGCCTGGACGGCCTGCTGGAGAAATACAACGCCGACCTGCCGGTGCTCAAGGAATTCATCCTGCCGGCCGGCTCGCGCGCGGCATCGACGGCCCACGTGTGCCGTACCGTGTGCCGCCGCGCCGAGCGCAGCATCGTGGCGCTGTCGCATGCCGAAAGCATTCGCCCGCACCCGCGCCAATACGTCAACCGCCTGTCGGACCTGATGTTCGTGCTGGCGCGCGTGCTGAACCGGCATGCGGGCGGCAGCGACGTGCTGTGGCAGCACGAACGCAAGCGCGGTTAAGGACGGCGCATGGACGACTTCATCGGCATCTACGACAACGCCCTCACTGCGCAGCAGTGCGATGCGATCCGCGCGCGGTTCGACGCTAGCAGCAAGGTGGCGCGCGGGCGCACCGGCAACGGGGTCGACGTGAGCAAGAAAGACAGCTACGACCTGACCATCAATGCGCACCCCGAATGGAACGACGTCGGCGCCATGCTCACCGGCGCCATGGCCAGGCACCTGGCCAGCTACATGGACAAGTACCGCATGCTCCTGATCGGCGCGCTGTCGCCGGCGGTGGCGCATCCGGAAACCGGCGAGGCGGTGACGCTGTCGCTGGATAATTTCGACAAATTCGGCTCGCCCAACGTGGTCGAGCTGCTGCAGTCGATCTACCGCTGCGGGCATATCAACCTGCAGAAATACATGAAGGATTCGGGCGGCTACCACCACTGGCATTCCGAGATCTACCCGCAAAACGCCAGCTGCGAGACGCTGCACCGGGTGCTGCTATGGCAGTTCTACCTGAACGATGTCGACGATGGCGGCGAGACCGAGTTCTTGTACCAGGGGCGCAAGGTCGAGGCCCGCAAGGGCCGCCTGGTCATTGCACCGGCGGGATTCACGCATACGCACAAGGGGCATGTGGCGCGTAGTGGCGACAAATACATTGCAACCTCGTGGATCTTGTACCAGCGGGCCGAGGCCTTGTTCGGTCAGCCCTAGCCTGGGCGAATTTTGTTGTCCAGGCCAGGGCTGACGATGTGCGGCCGGGTCAGGTGTTGTTGACCACCAGCCGCGGCTCGGCGGCCGCAAAGCGCTGGCGGATCGACGCCGCGATGCCCTTGGCATCCAGGCCAACAGATGCCAGCAGCGCCGCCGGGTCGCCCTGGTCGATGAACTTGTCGGGCAAGCCCAGCATCAGCATCGGCTTGTGCAAGCCCTCGGCTGCCAGCGCCTCTGCCACCGCACTGCCGGCGCCGCCCATGATGCAGCCCTCTTCGACCGTCACGAAATAGTCGTGGTCCTGCGCCAGGCGCTTGACCAGTTCGATATCCAGCGGTTTCACGAAGCGCATGTTGGCGACCGTGGCATCGAGCTCGGCACCCGCAGCCAGGCTTGGCGCCACCATCGACCCGAAGGCCAGGATCGCCACGCTTCTGCCTTGGCGCGCCACCAGGCCCTTGCCGATCTCGATCGAGGTCAGCTCTGGCGACAGCGCCGCGCCGATGCCGGCGCCGCGCGGATAGCGCACCGCGGCCGGGCCGGGGAAGTGATAGGCGGTGGTGAGCATCTGGCGGCACTCGTTCTCGTCGGATGCGGCCATGACCACCATGTTCGGAATGCAGCGCAAATAGGCCAGGTCGTAGTTGCCGGCATGGGTGGCGCCGTCGGCGCCCACCAGGCCCGCGCGGTCGAGCGCGAAGGTCACGTCCAGGTTCTGCAGCGCCACGTCGTGGATCAGCTGGTCGTAGGCGCGTTGCAGGAAGGTGGAGTAGATCGCCACCACCGGCTTCATGCCTTCGGTGGCGATACCGCCGGCAAACGTCACCGAGTGCTGCTCGGCGATGCCGACGTCGAAATAGCGTTCCGGGTACTGCTGGTGGAAGCGCACCATGCCCGAGCCTTCGCGCATCGCCGGCGTGATGCCGACCAGCCGCTTGTCCGCCGCGGCCATGTCGCACAACCAGTTGCCGAATACTTCGGTGTAGGTGATCTTGCCCGGGGCGCCGGCCGGCTTGATTCCCTCGAGCGGGTTGAACTTGCCGGTGCCGTGGTACAGGATCGGCTCGGCCTCGGCCAGCTTGTAGCCCTGGCCCTTCTTGGTCACCACATGCAGGAACTGCGGGCCCTTGAGCTTCTTGATGTTCTCCAGCGTCGGGATCAAGGACTCCAGGTCATGGCCGTCGATCGGGCCGATGTAGTTGAAGCCGAATTCTTCGAACATCGTGGCCGGTACCACCATGCCCTTGGCATGTTCCTCGATCTTGCGCGCCAGGTCGAGCATGGGGCCGGGCAGCACGCTTTTACCGACGTTCTTGGCGGCGGCATAGAACTGGCCGCTCATCAGGCGCGCCAGGTAGCGGTTGAGCGCGCCCACCGGCGGCGAGATCGACATGTCGTTGTCGTTCAGGACCACCAGCAGGTTGACGTCTTCGTCGATACCGCCATTGTTGAGCGCCTCGAAGGCCATGCCGGCGGTCATGGAGCCGTCGCCGATCACGGCGATGGCATGCCGGTCCTCGCCCTTGATCTTGGCGGCGGTAGCCATGCCCAGTGCCGCCGAGATCGAGGTCGACGAGTGCGCGGTGCCGAAGGTGTCGTAGTCGCTTTCATCGCGCTTCGGGAAGCCCGACAGTCCATTAAGCTGGCGCAAGGTCGGCATGCGCTCGCGGCGGCCGGTGAGAATCTTGTGCGAATAGGTCTGGTGGCCCACGTCCCAGACGATGCGGTCGTAGGGCGTGTTAAATACATAGTGCAGCGCGATGGTCAGTTCCACCGTGCCCAGGTTCGACGACAGGTGGCCGCCGGTCTTGGACACCGAGTCGAGCAGGAACTGGCGCAGTTCGGTCGCGAGCGGGGTCAGTTGGGTCCGGCCAAGCTGGCGCAGGTCCGCAGGGTCGTTGATGGTCTCTAACAGTGTCATTTAGGCCTTCCGCTGCACGATCAGGTCCGCGAGTTCGCGCAGCCGCAGTGCTTGTTCTCCGAATGGCGCCAGCGCTTGGTGCGCTTCACGCCGCAATTGCTCGGCCAGTTCCTTCGATGGTTCCAGCCCAAGAATCGACACATAGGTCGGTTTGTTGTCTGCCGCGTCCTTGCCCGCGGTCTTGCCCAGCGTGGCCGAATCGGCGGTGGCGTCGAGCACATCGTCTACCACCTGGAAGGCCAGGCCGATCGCCCGCGAATAGTCGCTCAGCGCGGCCATCTCGTCGGGCCGCAGGTCCTTGCCGCACAGCGCGCCCAGGATCACCGACACGCGCAGCATGGCGCCGGTCTTGAGCTGGTGCATGCGCTCGAGCTGGTCGCGTTCGAGCGCCAGCCCAACGCTGTCGAGGTCGATCGCCTGGCCGCCGCACATGCCGCTCGAGCCGGCCGCTTCGGCCAGCAGGCGCAGCATGGCCAGCTGGCGGCCGGGGGGCAGCGTATCGATCCCGGCCAGCACCTGGAAAGCCTGGGCCTGCAGCGCGTCGCCGACCAGCAGCGCGGTGGCTTCGTCGTAGGCCACATGCACCGTCGGCTTGCCGCGGCGCAGATCGTCGTCGTCCATGCAGGGCATGTCGTCGTGCACCAGCGAATAGACGTGGATCATCTCGACCGCGCTGGCCACCCGCGCCAACGCCTGCCGGTCGCCGCCGAACAGGGCGCCACTGGCATAGGCCAGCAGGGGGCGTACCCGCTTGCCACCGCCCAGCGCGGTGTAGCGCATCGCTTCGTGCAGCTTGTGCGGCACGGCGCCGGCCGCGGGCAGGCTGGCGTCGAGCGCATACTCGACCTCGCGCTGGACCTCGTGCATCCAGGCGCTGAAATCGTCAACCCGTGCCGGTGCCGTCATTGCCCGCCCTCGTCGCCACTCTCGGCCGAGAACGGCCTGAGCATGTCGCCCTCGAGCACCTTGACCTGGGATTCGACTTTTTCCAGCTGGGCGGCGCAGTACTTGACCAGTTCGGAACCGCGCGCATAGGCGGCGACCGAGGCTTCCAGCGGCAGCTGGCCCGATTCCATCTGCGTCACGAGCTGGGCCAGCTCGGCCATCGCGCCTTCGAACGAGTCCGGCGCATTCGCAGGGAGCGCCGCATTAGTATTATTTGACATGGTAGCTAGCGTGAAGGCGACGCAAAAGTGCGCCGCAAGTCAATCCAATCGCGTATTTTAGATCAATCCTTCTCGACGAGGGGGCGCGCATTGCACCAACCGCAACTTGCCTGCACGACCACATTCCGGCTCACTGCCCTCCCCCTCCATGAAAACATTGTCGACAGTACATTTTCTTGGCGCACAGACGCCACAAGTGCGCGACGGTCCAGGACTGTAGAGCTTGTTCCACGGTATAATCGACGGTTCCGTCCGAAATACCGTATTCCTTCACATCGATACTGGTCTTTGGATTCTTTCTCTTCTTTGGCGGTTTTGATTACAAGGGGGTGGGGATGTCCGATCTGGCTACCCAGGCCAAGCTGGCTGCTTCGTGCGCTCAGCTTCCGGTAAATGTCTACTTCGACAACGCGCTGATGCAGCGCGAGCTGCAGCAGTTGTTTCACAACGGCCCGCGTTATGTCGGGCACGAGTTGATGGTGCCGGAGACGGGCGATTTTGCGACCCTCCCCGCCGAAAACGAAGGCCGCATGCTGGTACGCAACGCGGGCGGCATCGAAGTGCTCTCCAATGTCTGCCGTCACCGCCAGGCGCTGATGTTCAATGGGCGCGGCAACGCCAATACCATTGTATGTCCGCTGCATCGCTGGACCTATGACCTGAAGGGCCAGCTGATCGGCGCGCCGCATTTCGCCGAAACGCCCTGCCTGAACCTGTCGAAGACGCCGCTGCAGAACTGGAACGGCCTGCTGTTCGAACAGAACGGTTACGACGTGATGGACAAGCTCAAGCACATGGAGGCCACCCGCGACCTCGATTTCACGGGCTATATGTTCGACCACGTCGAGATCCACGAGTGCGACTACAACTGGAAGACCTTCATCGAGGTCTACCTGGAGGATTACCACGTCGAGCCCTTCCATCCGGGCCTGGGCAATTTCGTCTCGTGCGACGACCTGACCTGGGAATTCGGCCGCGACTACAGCGTGCAGACCGTGGGCGTGAACCGGGCGCTGCAAAAGGCCGGTTCGCCGGCCTACAAGAAGTGGCAGGAACAGATCCTGAAGTTCAGCAACGGCCAGCCGCCGAAGTTCGGCGCCATCTGGCTCACGCTCTACCCGAACATCATGGTCGAGTGGTACCCGAACGTGCTGGTGGTGTCGACCCTGTGGCCGATCGGGCCGCAAAAGACCCGCAACGTGGTCGAGTTCTACTATCCAGAAGAGATCGTGCTGTTCGAGCGCGAGTTCGTCGAAGCCGAGCGCGCCGCCTATATGGAAACCGCGGTCGAAGACGATGAGATCGCGCTGCGCATGGATGCCGGCCGCAAGATCCTGGTCGAGCGCGGCGTCAACGAGGTCGGCCCCTATCAGTCGCCGATGGAAGACGGGATGCAGCATTTCCACGAGTGGTACCGCAGCAAGCTGGCACTGTAGGCGATGCCTTCGCTCTGGATGCTGTTTGCCAGCTTTGCGTTCGCTGCCATGGGCGCGGGCGTGAAGCTGGCGTCCGAGTTCTATTCCACCTCCGAATTGCTGATGTACCGTGGCCTGATCGGCACGCTGGTGCTGTTGCTGGCCGTGCGCCAGCACGGCGGCACCTTCCAGACCGCTTTCCCCCGCGCCCATCTGTGGCGCAGTGTCGTGGGCGTCACCTCGCTCTGGCTATGGTTCTTCGCCATCACGCGCCTGCCGCTGGCCACCGCCGTCACCCTCAACTACATGGCGCCGATCTGGATCGCCGCCTGGATGTTCGCCACCGGCTGGTGGACCGCCACCAAGGTGGCCGAATGGCCGCTGGTGCTGGCCATTGCCATGAGCTTCCTGGGCGTCACGCTGGTGCTGCAGCCAGCCGTGGCGAGCAACCAGTGGCTCGGCGGCCTGGCCGGCCTGTGCTCATCGGTGATCTCGGCCATGGCCTACATGCAGGTGCGCAAACTCGGCCAGATGGGCGAACCCGAATACCGGGTGGTGTTCTACTTTTCGCTCACCACCACGCTGGTGGGCCTGGCCGGCACCCTGCTCGGCGACGGCCCGCGCGGCGCGGCCTTCCACAGCCATACCCCGTATAGCGCCGCGCTGCTGCTGGGGCTGGGACTGGCGGCCCTGCTGGCGCAGATCGCCATGACCCGCGCCTACCGCGTCGGCAAGGTGCTGGTGGTGGCCAATCTGCAGTACACCGGCATTGTGTTCTCCAGCCTGTGGGGACTGGCGCTGTGGGGCGACCGCTTCGACTGGCACGTCTGGCTGGGCATTGCCGTCATTCTGGCGTCGGGCGTGGCCGCGACGTTCTACAATACCAGGAGCACGGCAAGGAAAGCCGCCGTGGTCAAGGACACCGACCCGATCGCCAGCGAAGCCTGAGGAACACCATGTACAACACCATGTACCAGACCCTGATTTCGGCCACCGACCTGGCCCGGCACATCGACCAGCCCGACTGGGTCGTGGTCGATTGCCGCCATGACCTGGCCGATCCCGCGGCCGGCCGCGACGGCTATGCCATCGGCCATCTGCCGGGAGCGGTGTTTGCCAATCTCGATACCGATCTGTCCGGCGCCAAGCTGGGACCGGACGGCGAGTTCCGCGGCCGCCACCCGCTGCCGGACAAGCAGGCGCTGCTCGAGACGCTGCGCGCCCTGGGCGTGAACGACAACTCGCAGGTGGTGGCCTACGACGCGCACGGCGGCATGTTCGCGGCGCGCCTGTGGTGGCTGCTGCGCTGGCTCGGCCACGAGGCAGTGGCCGTGCTCGATGGCGGCATGGCGGCCTGGCAGTCGCTCGGCCAGCCCTTGAGCACCGAGGTGCCGTCCAGGGCGCGCGGCACCATCGCTAGCGGCGCACCCCTGGTCTCGACCGTGACGCTACGCGATGTCATGGACAATATTGAAACAGGCGAGCGCAGCGTGATCGATGCGCGCGCCGCCGACCGCTTCCGCGGCGAGAACGAAACCATCGACCCGGTCGGCGGCCATATCCCGGGTGCGAAAAACCGCTTCTTCAAGGACAACCTGCAGCCGGATGGGCGCTTCAAGGACGCGTCCACCCTGCGCGCCGAACTGGCGCCGCTGGTTCCCGACCCGGCCCGGGCCATCATGCAATGCGGCTCGGGCGTGACGGCCTGCCACAACCTGCTGGCGCTGGAAGTGGCGCAGATGCCGGGGGCGGCCCTCTATCCGGGCTCGTGGAGCGAATGGGTGGCCGATGCCACCCGCCCAGTCGCCAGGGGCGACGCTTGAAGCGAAACAGACCATGAAAAAAAACACACCGAAGGAAAACACACCGATGCTAGACCAAGACACCCCGCACGCAGCCATGCCAGGGCTGGAGATCCCTGAATCGGTTGCCGCCGCCCTGAGCGGCTGGGTGCAGCAGGTCGCCGAACAGACCGCCGGCCCGGTGCGCGCAGCGCTGGAGCAACTCGAAAGCGAAGCGGCCGAGCTGCGCGACACCGGCGCCGAGCTGGAAGCGGCGCGCGACCAGGCGCTGGCTGCATCGAGCGAGCACCAGGCAGAAATCGAACGCCTGACGGTCGAACTGCGCGACGCGCGCAAGCTGGCCACCGAGGCGCTGGTCAGCAAGGCGAAAGACCAGCTGGCGATCGACGGCAAGGACCGCCAGCTGGCCGACCTGCGAACCCAGCTCGAACGCAACGTGGCGGCGCAGGGCTCGGAATCCGACGCCCGCCTGGCGGCCGAGATGGAACTGGTCGGCGCCACCACCGCGCGCGATAACTTCGAAGCCGAAGTCCGTACCCTGCGCGGCCAGCTCGACAAATCCTATGCCGAACGCAGTGCGCTGCGCGCCGAGCTGGAAACGCTGCGCGGGAAGAAATAAGCCCCCCCATGGAACGCAATACGCGACAGCGCAAGGCCATCCACCAGTGCATCACCGACGCCGGCCGTCCGCTGAGCCCCCAGGAACTGCTGGAACACGCCCAGGGCGTGGTGCCCGGCATCGGCCTGGCGACGATCTACCGCAACATCAAGTCGATGCTCGAAGCGGGCGAGATCACGACCGTGTCGCTGCCGGGCAGCGGCGACCGCTACGAATTATCCGGACACGGGCACCATCACCATTTCCATTGCCGCACCTGCGACCGCGTGTTCGAGGTACATGCCTGCCCGGGAGACATGCGCAAGCTGGCGCCGGAAGGGTTTTTGCTCGAATCGCATGAGTTGACGCTGTACGGATTGTGCAGCCAGTGCCGCAGTGCGGCATCCTAGCGCAGGCAAGCGTCGCCCTGGTGCCCGCTGCAGTAACGGTAGTTACGCCAATGCGCCGCCAGCAGCAGCACGCTGCTGACTACCGCCCCCACCGTCTCGGCCAGCTCGCCCATCCGCGCGGCAACCACCAGCACCGCTAGCAGCAAGGCCCCGAGCCCCGCCACGCCCAGCAGCAAGGCAAGCGCATCGCGATGCTTGACATACCCCGGCACCAGCGCCAGCAACGCCGGCAGCGTCACCCCCACCAGCAAGGCTTCGTGCAAGGCATGGTGCTCAGCACCGAGCCCGAGCAGCGGAAAAGCGGCGAGCAGCAGCGGCAGCGCCAGGCAATGCGCCAGGCACAGGGCCGACGCTGCCAAGCCCGCAACATCGGCGCAGCGGATCAAGCCCTTCATCAGAAGATCAGGCGCAGGCCCGCCGTCAGGTTGCGGCCCTGAAGCGGCGCGGCCGACTTGATGAAGGAGGTATGGCTCAACGCCAGCTCGTCGGTCAGGTTATTGATGCGCGCATAGAGCTGGGCCGGCACCCCGCCGATGCGCGTGCTGACATGCGTGCCGAGGTTGAGCAGCGTATGGCCGCCGGTCGCTTCCTCGAATGCGGCCAGCTTGTCCTGCTTGCCGACCCGGACCACTTCCAGCATGCCATGCCAGGCTTGATAGTGTGCATTAACGCGCGCGCCGATACGGTGCGCCGGAATGCGCGGCAGGTTGCGGCTGCCCGCTCCTGCGTCGAAGCGGGCCCGCACCAAATCGCCGAACACGGTCCCTTCCAGGCGGGCCGAGAATGTGTGGCGCAGCTCCCCTTCCAGGCCGGTGAAGAGCGCGTCGCGCTGCGCGTATTCGACCAGCTGGAAGCCCTCGTGGCTGTCCAGGGTATTGGCGTAGATGTAGTTGGCGACCCGGTTGCGGAAGGCGCTGAGCGACCAGGTGGTCCGGCCCTCGAACTTGCGCAGGGTAAGGTCGAGGTTGTTCGAGGTTTCCTTGCCCAGGCCGGCGTTGCCGATTTCGTAGGTTGCGGTGGCCAGGTGCACGCCGTCGGCATACAGTTCTTCGGCGCTCGGCAGGCGGTGGCTACGCGACAGGCCGGCGCGCAGCGAATACGCGGGCTGGAACTTCCAGACCGCGCCCAGGGCGGCCGAGGTGCCGCGGGCGTGGGTGTCGGGCTGGCCCGCGCGGTCGACGGCGATCTGCTGCCACTCATGGCGGGCGCCGGCTTCGAAGCGCCAGTTGCCCAGCTTGACTTCTTCGGTCGCGAACACGGCGTGCTTCTTCGTGACGGTGGGCGGCACATAGGCTTCTTCGCCCTCGGTCTGGAAATCGCGCCGCGTGGTTTGCAGGCCGACCACCCCGCGCACGCCAGGCATGAAGCCGAGCGGCGCATGTTCGAGCTCCACCCGCAGGTCGTGTCCCTGGTTGTGGAAGCTGGTGGCGACCACGCCCTCTTCCAGTTCGTCGTGGCGGTAATCGGTGAACGCGGCGCGCAGGCGGGCCTTGGCAATGCCGGCCACCGGGTTGCGGACTTCGCCGCGCACGTCCCAGCGGTCGCTGTCGAGCTTCACGACCGGCACCGGCTCGTCGCCGTGCGCGTGCTCGCGCCCGTGTTGTTCACCGTCTTCATCATGGCCGCCGCAATGCAGGTGCGCGCCGTGCGGATGGCAGCTACCGGCTTCGTGGCCGTGGCCGGGCACACCGTAATCGGCGCGCTCCTCGGTGTACGCCGCCCCGAGATAGCCGCGCTCGCCTACCCAGGACAGGCCGACGCTGCCAGTCTGGCTGTCTCTGGCGCTGCCGGGCACGCGCGCGCCCCCGGCCCAGCCCTTGCCGACGCGGTAATGCCCGGCATCGCGCTTGACGCCTTCGGCATGGACCGCGACGTTGCCTGCGCCGCCAGTCAGTTCAAAGGCGCCGGTTTTTTCGCGCGCCGTCGAATTGGCGCGCAGTTCCATGCTGCCCTCGATCGGTTCGACCGGCATCCGGGTTGGGATCTTGCGGTCCAGAATATTGACCACGCCCCCCACCGCCCCGCCGCCGTAGGCCAGCGCCGACGGTCCGCGCAGCACTTCGATGCGTTCGGCCAGCACCGGCTCGAAGGCCACCGCGTGGTCGGGACTGACGGTGGACGCGTCCTGGATCTCGGCGCCATCCGACAAGATCTTGACGCGCGGGCCGTCCATGCCGCGGATCACCGGGCGGCTGGCGCCGGCGCCGAAGTGGCTGGAAGTGATGCCGGGCTGGTTGTTGAGGGTCTCACCCAGCGTCGACTCGCGCACCCGCACCAGTTCTCCGCCCGCGAGCGTGGTGACCGGCGTGATCATGTCGTCGCCCAGCAGGCCAAGGGCTGATGCCGAGATCACCACCGTCGGCACGCTGTCCGGGTCGGCGTGCATGCGGCCCGACACGGCTTGCGCCTGCGCGGCGTTGAAAGCAAATAGGATCGCCAGCGCGAGCGGCGTGCGGTGAAAGGTCGGGGACATGGTGCGGCTTCCTTGATCGTGGTTGAGCATCGGGCCAGTGCGCCCGCTTTTGGTAATGATAAGCCATTATCATTAAAAGCTCAACCGATGCTGCGCGACGCTGCTCACATCCAGGGTAATCGGGCGGGCCAGAGTAGAACCTGGCGCGGCCGCGCGCTCAATAGGCGTGGTTCAAGGCCAGCACGATGGCCACGCCGAGGGCGATCAGCACCAATTGCGGAACCGACTCCCTGACGGTGGCGCGGCGCTGCATCTGGGGCATCAGGTCGCTCACCGCAATATAGATGAAGCCCGACGAGGCGAACACCAGCACGTAGGGAATCAGGCCGCTGGCCTGGTCGAGCGTGAAATAGCCGAGCAGGCCGCCGAGCACCGCCATCACGCTGCTGAGCAGGTTGAAGACATAGGCGCGCGTGCGCGAGAAGCCGGCATTGAGCAGCACGATGAAGTCGCCGATCTCCTGCGGGATCTCGTGCGCGACGATGGCCAGCGCGGTAAGGATGCCCAGCTCCGGGTTGGCCAAAAAGGCGGCGGCGATCAGGATGCCGTCGGTGAAGTTGTGCATGGAGTCGCCAAGCAGGATCATCCAGCCCGACTTGCCCGCCTGGTGCGCGTCGTGGCCGTGCGCATGGTGATGGCCGTCGCCTTCGTGGTGGTGCGAGTGGCGCAGGATGGCCAGCTTCTCGAGCACGAAAAAGGCCAGTAGGCCGCCGAGCAGCGTAGCGAACAGGCTGCGCGGGTCGGCACCGGATTCGAAGGCTTCGGGCAGCGCGTGCAGCAGCGAAGTGGCGAGCATGATGCCGACCGACAGGCTGACCATGCGCTCCACCACTTTTGACAGCAGCGTGAACGAGAAGATGGCAGCGCCCGTGATGCTGACGGCGCCGGCGATCACGGTCGCCAGCAGGATGGAACTAAGTATCGGGTCGAAAGACAGGTCGGGCATCGGGTCGGGTCAAGCTTATTGTTCTGGTCTGACTCACAACCCAGGACCTGGGCCGCAAACCGGGCATTGTAACCTGCCCGGCTGTACGTCCGTGCGGGATCAGGCCACGCCGTGCCTGGCGAACCAGTTCAGTGCCTTGGCCCAGCCGTCCTGCGCGTCAATGGCATTGAAGCTGGGACGGTAATCGGCATGGAAGGCATGGCCCGAATTCGGATACACATGGATCATCGACTTGCTGTTGCCGGTATCGAGCGCCTGGCGCATGCGCTCGACCGATTCCAGCGGGATGCCGCCGTCCTTGGCACCGTACAGGCCGAGCACCGGCACCTTCAGCGCCTGGGCGATGTCGATCGGGTGCCGGGTCTGGAGCGCGTTGGCCTCGCCCACCAGGCGGCCATACCAGGCCACGCCGGCCTTGACGTTCGGATTGTGCGCCGCATACAGCCAGGTGATGCGGCCGCCCCAGCAAAATCCGGTGATGCCCAGCTTGTCGGTATTGCCGCCGCGCTGCCTGGCCCAGGCAACGACCGTATCGAGGTCGGACATGACCTGCGCGTCCGGGGTCCTGGCGACGATCTCCTTGATCAGGGTAGCGACATCGGGCGCCTTGGCCGCGTCGCCCTGGCGCACGAACAGGTCCGGCGCGACGGCCATGTAGCCGGCCCTGGCCAAACGGCGCGCCACGTCCTTGATGTGTTCGTGCACGCCGAAGATCTCGGAGATCACCAGCACCACCGGCAGCTTGCTGCGGTCCTTGGGCTGGGCGCGATAGACTGGCACGTCCTGGCCATTGATCACGATGATGTGATCGGCCGCGTCCAGGCCCTCGGTCGAGGTCTGGATCTGGGTCTGGGCCACCACCGGCAGCGCGGCCACGGCAAAGCCGCTGCCCAGGGCAGCCTTTAAAAAGACGCGGCGGTCGACGCCGTCGCCGAACGCGCTGGCAGGCACCAGGCTTTCGGCATCGCTGATGAGATCTTTCATGGGCACCCCGGTGTAGTTGGACAGGCTTGCAATAGTAGCAAAGTCGCCACCACGTGCGGGCCGGCGCGCATTTTCTAGTGCGCCTGCTCCCAGTTCGGCCCCACTCCGGTCTCGGCCAGCAGCGGCACCTTCAGGGTCGCCACCTTCGCCATCAGCTCCGGCAGCTTTACCCGCACCAGTTCCAGTTCGCTTTCAGGCACCTCGAGCACCAGTTCGTCGTGCACCTGCATGATCATGCGGGTGGCCAGTCCATCGGCCTCGAGCCAGCCCTGCACCGCGATCATGGCCAGCTTGATCAGGTCGGCCGCAGTGCCCTGCATCGGCGCATTGATCGCCGCGCGTTCGGCGCCGGCGCGGCGCGGGCCGTTGGGAGAGTTAATCTCGGGCAGCCACAGGCGGCGGCCGAACACGGTCTCCACGTAGCCGCGCGCCTTGGCCTGCAGCCGGGTCTCGTCCATGTACTGCTTGACGCCGGCGAAGCGGGCGAAATAGCGGTCGATGTAGCTGGCCGCGGCGGCGCGCTCGATGCCAAGGTTCTGGGCCAGGCCGAAGGCGCTCATGCCATAGATCAGGCCGAAGTTGATCACCTTGGCGTAGCGGCGCTGCTCGCTCTGCACCTCGCTTGGGTTGATACCGAAGATCTCGGCGGCGGTGGCCTTGTGGATGTCTTCGCCATCGGCAAAGGCTTTCAGCATGGCCGGGTCACCCGAGATATGCGCCATGATGCGCAGCTCGATTTGCGAATAGTCGGCCGAGACGATCCGGCTGCCGGGCGGCGCGATGAAGGCTTCGCGGATGCGGCGCCCCTCAGCGGTGCGCACCGGGATGTTCTGCAGGTTCGGCTCGTTCGAGGACAGGCGCCCGGTGATCGCCACGGCCTGCGCATAATTGGTATGCACGCGGCCGGTCCTGGCATTGACCATTTTTGGCAGCTTGTCGGTATAGGTCGACTTGAGCTTGGACATGCCGCGGTATTCGAGCAGGATCTTTGGCAGCGGATAATCCTCGGCCAGCTTCTGCAGCACTTCTTCGTCGGTGGATGGCGCGCCGGTGGCGGTCTTCTTGACCACCGGCAGGCCAAGCTTGCCGAAGAAAATTTCGCCGATCTGCTTGGGCGAACCGAGGTTGAACGGGCCGCCGGCCAGCTCGTAGGCCTGCTGCTCGAGTTCCATGATGCGCGCACCCAGCTCTGCCGACTGCACCTGCAGCAGTGCCGCGTCGATCAGCACGCCGTTGCGCTCGATCTTCTGCAGCACTTCCATGGTCGGCATCTCGATATTGCGGTAGATATAAGCCAGGCCCTGGTCGGCTTCGACATGGCCCAGCATCGCCCCGTGCAGCCGCAGCGTGATGTCGGAATCCTCGGCGGCGTATTCGGTGGCGCGTCCGAGTTCGACCTGGTCGAAGCAGATCATGTTGACGCCTTTGCCGCATACATCCGCAAAAGGAATCGTGGTGTAGCCGAGGTGGCGCATCGCCATGGTGTCCATGTCGTGCGGCTTGTGCGACTCGAAGACATACGACTGCAGCAGCGTGTCATGCACGATACCCTTGAGCTTGATCCCATGGTTTTCGAAGATGTGCATGTCGTACTTCAGATTCTGCCCGAGCTTGGGCTTGGCCGGGTTTTCGAGCCAGGGGCGCATGCGCTCGAGCACGTGCTCGCGCCCGAGCTGCTCGGGCACGCCGGCATAGCGGTGTGCCAGCGGAATATAGGCGCCCTTGCCGGCCTCTACCGACAGCGAAATGCCGACCATCTCGGCGGTGAGCGGGTCGAGCGAGGTGGTTTCGGTATCGACCGAAGTGAGTTCGGCGGCACCGACCAGCGCCAGCCATTTGTCGAGCGCTTCAATGGTGAGCACGGTTTCGTACTCGCCCTTGACGATCGCCAGGCCTGGCAGCGTTGCGGCAGTACCGGACGCACCTTCGGGCGAGTTGAGCGCGGCGCCGCCGGGGCCGGCGCCACGGGCCGGCGCCACGGCGCCATCGGCGCGTGCGGCACCGCCCAGGTCGCGCAGCATGGTCTTGAAACCGTAGCGCTGGAAGAACTCGCGCAGGGCATCGGCATTTTCGGGGCGGCCCACCAGGGTCTCTTCGAACGAGATCACGTGGCTCACCAGGTCGCAGTCGGTTTTCACGGTGATCAGCTCGCGGCCCTTCGGCAGCCACTCGAGCGCGGCGCGCAGGTTCTCGCCGACCGCGCCGCCGATGGCATGGGCGTTTTCCAGCACGCCGTCGAGCGAGCCGTGCAGGGACAGCCACTTGACCGCGGTTTTCGGGCCGCATTTGCTCACGCCAGGCACGTTGTCGACCGTGTCGCCAACCAGGGTCAGGTAGTCGATGATGCGGTTCGGCGGCACGCCGAACTTGGCGATCACGCCGGCTTCGTCGAGCTTTTCGTTGCTCATCGTATTGATCAGCATGACCTTGTCGTTAACCAGCTGCGCCAGATCCTTGTCGCCGGTGGAGATCACGGTCTTCATGCCGCGCGCGCTTGCCTGCACTGCCAGCGTGCCGATCACATCGTCGGCCTCGACGCCGTCGACCATCAAGATCGGCCAGCCCATGTGGCGCACGACTTCGTGGATCGGCTCGATTTGCCGGCCCAGGTCTTCCGGCATCGAGGCGCGCGTCGCCTTGTACTCTGGGTAAAGGTCGTCACGGAAAGTCTTGCCCTTGGCATCGAACACACAGGCGATATATGCCGCTGGAAAATCTGCACGCAGGCGCCGCAGCATGTTGACCATGCCGTGCATGGCGCCGGTCGGGAATCCGTCCGGGCTACGCAGGTCGGGCAGCGCGTGGAAGGCACGGTAGAGATAACTGGAACCGTCAACAAGCAGCAGGGTATTTTCCATGGGGCGACATAATAAGTAGAGAGCCGGCGCGGCCGCGCCAAGGTGTCCGGCATTATCGCAGAATCAGCCTCGGCAACGCACGGACCATGGCGGGCGCCACCATGGATCGGCACACACTTTTCACAGGGAAGCGACCGTGTTTGTTACAATGAACCAAACGATACCAGGGTGACCACCATGTTGCGCACTTCTTCCTGCCTGAAACTCCTGTCGCTGTGCCTGCTTGCCCATGCCGGAGCGGTATCGGCCCAGGCGCAACAGCCAACCCAGCAGCAATCAGCACAGCAGCGGCCGGCCCAGACCCCGCCGCGACTCGATCGCATCGAGCCAGGCAGCGATACCCCGACCACTACCATCCCGCCGCGCGAGCGCACCCGCATTATCGAGCGGCGCGGCAACGATGGCACGGTCAAAGAAGTAGAAGTGCAAAGCGGCAAAAGCCGCTACATCATGAAGCCTCACGTGCCTGCAGGAAATGCCCAACCCGGCGATGCCCAAAGCAGCGCGATCCGCGCGCCGCAATGGCAGGTCCTGGAATTTGACTTTGGCAATCCGAAGAAAGAGGCGCCCCCCGATCCGTCGGCAACCGCGCCAGCGCCAGCCAAGGCGGGTGTGCCGCCCCGCGCCGACGCGCCGCCCCCGCCGCCGCTGCAAGTCGTCGAGAAAAAATAATCCCTGGCGCTGCCGCGCGCGGCAGCCGACCTTCACCTTTGTTGCTAGGCACATGGCAGTTTTCACCGCGGTTTCGCTGGACGACCTTTCCCAGTGGATCAAGCAGTTCCCCCTAGGCCGCGCCCTCGCGCTCCAGGGCATTTCTTCCGGCATCGACAACAGCAATTTCTTTCTCACCTGCGAGCGTGGCGAGTTTGTCCTGACGATCTTCGAGAACCTCGGCATCGAACAACTGCCCTTCTACGTACAGTTGATGCGGCATTTGTCCGAGCGCGGCATTCCGGTGCCGGCGCCGGTGGCGAACCTGGACGGCGAGCTGGTGGTCACGCTGCAAGGCAAGCCGGCCATCATCGTCAGCCGCCTGAGCGGGGCATCGCAAATGGATCCGCAGCCGGTGCACTGCGCCGAAGTTGGCACCATGCTGGCGCGCATGCACCTGGCCGGACAAGACTTTCCGATGGTGCAGCCGAACCTGCGCGGTCTCGACTGGGTGGTGGCCACCGCCCCGCAGGTGCTGCCCTTCCTTTCCGGCAGCGAGGCTGCGCTGCTACGCACCGAGCTAGCCTACCAGCGCGCATTTGCCGCGACCGCGAACTATGCCGCGCTGACCCGTGGACCGGTGCACGCCGACCTGTTTCGCAATAACGTCATGTTCGAAGGCGAACGCCTGACCGGCTGCTTCGATTTTTATTTCGCCGGCGTCGATACCTGGCTGTTCGACGTCGCCGTCACCGTCAACGACTGGTGCATCGACCTGGCCACGGGCAGGCTCGATGCGGCGCGCGTGCAAGCCCTGCTCGACGCCTACCATGCGGTGCGTCCGTTTACGCCGCACGAACACCGCGCGTGGCAGCCGCTGCTGCGCGCCGGCGCGCTGCGCTTCTGGCTTTCGCGCCTGTACGATCTTCATTTGCCGCGTGCAGCCGAACTGCTCACGCCCCACGACCCCACCCATTTTGAACGCATCCTGCGCGAGCGTATCGCAAGCGGCGCGCCGGAGCTTCCCGTATGAACTCACTTCCTGCAATCACTGGCTGGCTCTGGCTCAAGCAAGGCGCCGGACTATTCCGCAAACAACCGGCCGCGCTGACCACGCTGCTGTTCGCGAATATCCTGGTCAGCATCGGCATCAGCGCCGTACCCCTGCTTGGGCCCATGGTCGCGGTGGTCCTGATTCCCTCGTTCTCGATGGCCTTCATGAAGGCGTGCCTGATGATCGAGAACGGCGAACGGGTCTCGCCCGCGGTGCTGCTGACGGGTTTTCGCAAGCCGGTGGTGCTGGATTTGTGCAAGGTCGGCCTGATCTACCTGGGCGTGTCGCTGTTGATGGCGCTGGTCACCCGCTTTGCGGTCGACCCGGGCTTTTGGGAACAGGTGGCGCGCCAGGGCCGCGAGGGCGGCCAGCCGCAGGTGGCCGGCTCCGACGTGCTGGCCATGTTCGCGATCTTCGGGCTGGACGTGGCGGCGCTGATGGCGCTGTGCTTCGCCGCCCCGCTCACCTACTGGCAGAAAATGGGACCGGGCAAGGCGGTCTTCTACAGCTTCTTCGCCGTGGTGCGCAGCGCCCGCGTGTTCATTGTGCTGCTGCTGGCATGGTTCGCGATCTTCTTCGGGATCTGCATGGTGGTCACGCTGCTGCTGGGCACCTCGAACATCACGCGGGTGGTGATCATGTGGCTGATCTTCTTGTTCATCTTGCTGCTGCAGTGCGCGATGTATGCGGGCTACCGCCAGATCTTCGGCAAGCCGGCCGATGGCGGCGCCGGCAAGGTCAGCCTGGACAAATAAGGGCGCAACGACGCCCAACCAGCAAGTGCGGACGGTGGTGAGCCACCGTCCAGGATGTTAGCGCCCCAGGCGCTCGAGCTTGGCCACCGACAGATCGAGTACCTTCATTCCTGCCGACCCAAAATTGATCTGGGCGCGCGCGGCTCCTGCCCCGCCTTCGATATTCACGATCACGCCTTCGCCGAACTTGGCATGCGCCACCGATTCGCCCACGCGCCAGCCGGAGCTGTGGCCGTTGGCCGATTTCTGCGTGATCTGCTGCGCGATGCGGTTGTCGCTGCCGCCATCGCGGAAGGCGGCGTCGTCCCAGGCCGTGGTGGATTTGCGCCCGGCGAACCAGTTGGCCTGCACCCGCGGCGACAGCCATTTGAGGGCTTCCTCGGGCAGCTCTTCGAAGAAACGCGACTTCATGTTGAAGCGGGTTTGCCCGTGCAGCATGCGCTGCTGGGTAAAACTCATGTACAAACGGCGGCGCGCGCGCGTGATCGCCACGTACATCAGGCGCCGTTCTTCGTCGACGCCATCGAGTTCGCGGGCACTGCTTTCGTGCGGGAACAAACCTTCTTCGAGGCCGGTAATGAACACGGCGTCGAACTCCAGGCCCTTGGCCGAGTGCACCGTCATGAGCTGCAGTGCATCCTGGCCCGCCTCGGCCTGGGTGCCGCCCGCCTCGAGCGAGGCATGCGACAGGAAGGCCGACAACGGCGACATGACGGTTGCCAGCGGCGCATCGGCCTCGAACACTTCGATGCCGTCTTGATAGATCACCGCCTCGCCAGCCTGCGGCAGCGCCTGCGGGCCGAGGTGGGCCGGGGCGAACTGGCCGAAGCCTTCTTCTTGCACGAACTGGGTGGCGGCGTTGACCATCTGCTCGAGGTTTTCGATGCGGTCGGCGCCTTCTTTTTCCTTGGCATAGAAATCGAGCAGGGTGCTGCGCTCGAGCACCACGCGCACCATCTCGGGCAGCGCCAGTTGCTGGGTCTCGAAGCGCGCCGATTCGATCAGCTTGACGAAATTGCCCAGCGAAGTGCCGGCCTTGCCGGTCATGTAGGGTACCGCCGCGAACAGCGACACGCCATAGCTGTCGGCCGCCATCTGCAACTGCTCGATCGAGCGCACGCCGATGCCGCGGGTAGGGAAATTCACCACGCGCAAGAAGGCCGAATCGTTGTGCGGGTTGTCCATCAGCTGCAGGTAAGCGATCGCGTGCTTGACCTCGGCGCGCTGGAAGTAGCGCAGGCCGCCGTAGACGGTATAGGGCAGCCCGGCCGCGAACAGCGCATGCTCGATCACGCGGCTTTGCGCGTTGGAGCGGTACAGGACCGCGATCTCGCTGCGCGCCAGGCCCTCGTTCATGAGGCTCTTGGTTTCTTCGATGATCCACTGTGCTTCTTCGAGGTCGCTCGACGCTTCGTAGATGCGCACCTGCTCGCCCTGCCCTGCATCGGTACGCAAGTTCTTGCCCAGGCGCTTGGTGTTATTGGCGATCAGGAAGTTGGCGCTGTCCAGGATGTGGCCGTGCGAGCGGTAGTTCTGCTCCAGCTTGATCAAATTCTGGACCCGGAAATCGCGCTCGAAAGCCTGCATGTTGCCGACGTTGGCGCCGCGGAAGGCATAGATGCTCTGGTCGTCGTCGCCGACGGCGAAGATGGCGCCGCCGCCTTCCTGGTCGTGGCCGGCGAGCAGCTTGAGCAGGTTGTATTGCAGGTCGTTGGTATCCTGGAACTCGTCGACCAGGATGTGGCGGAAGCGCATCTGGTAATGGTGGCGCAGCGGTCCGTTACGCGCCAGCAGTTCGTACGAGCGCAGCAGCAGCTCGGCAAAATCGACCACGCCCTCGCGCTGGCATTGCTGGTCGTAGAGCTCGTAGAGCTCGACCATGCGGCGCTCGATCGGATCGTAGGCTTCGACGGCGCCCGCACGCAAGCCCTGGTCCTTTGCATTATTGATGAAGTACATCAAATTCTTGGCCGGATACTTCTCGTCGTCGACGTTCGCGGCCTTGAGCATGCGCTTGATGAGCGAGAGCTGGTCTTGCGAGTCGAGAATCTGGAAGGTCTGCGGCAGCGCCGCGTCTTTGTAGTGCGTGCGCAACAGCCGGTTGCACAGGCCGTGGAAGGTGCCGATCCACATGCCGCGCGTATTAATTGGCAACATCGACGACAGACGGGTGAGCATTTCCTTGGCCGCCTTGTTCGTGAACGTGACCGCCATGATGCCCGCGGGCGAGACCTGACCGGTCTGGACCAGCCAGGCAATGCGCGTCGTCAGCACGCGGGTCTTGCCGGAACCGGCGCCCGCAAGAATCAGCGCGCTCTGCGATGGCAGGGTAACGGCGGCAAGTTGCTCAGGATTAAGGTTATGAAGGAGGTTCTGCATACCCCATTATACCGCCGGGTTTACTGTATGCCCATCCAGCCCTGCCCGATGGCGCAAGTTAGCGCTGAAAATCGCGACCGCGAGCGGATACTTTACTGCACCGCAGAAACACCCTCGCCACAAGCCCCTACCCTACTACTTTCGGGCTGGAAACAAACTCTGTGTCAGCCTGAAAGCGCCGCCGCGGCGCGCTCATTCGCGCGCCGCACAATTGTCATTTCGCTTATTTTAACTGGAGATGCATGCTAGATCGCGTGGCCCGACCTACTTTGCTTGAACCAGCCCCTCGTTCGCATGCATGTGGCATGGGCCAATATTTACCCTGCATGCACACTGGCTTTCCCACCCAATAGGAGATTAAAAATGCTCAATCGCGTAGTTACTGTTGCTGCACTTGCGGTCGGCGGCATGATGCTGTCGAAGAAACTGAAAAACAATCGTGGCTTCGGTGCCAGCTCGTCGGTCGCCGAATCGATCGAGATCAATGTTCCGGTCAAATCGGCCTATAACCAGTGGACGCAGTTCGAAGACTTTCCGCAATTCATGAAGAGCGTGAAGGAAATTCGCCAGCTCGACAACAAGCACCTGCACTGGGTCGCCGACGTGGCCGGCGAAACCAAGGCTTGGGATGTCGAGATCACCGAGCAGATCCCGGACAAGCGTATCGCCTGGCGCAGCATTACCGGCGTGAAGAATGGCGGCGTGGCCACCTTCCACAAGATTTCGGATACCTGCTGCCGGGTCATGGTGCAAATGGATTATGAGCCGAACGGCGCCCTTGAAACTCTGGGCGACGCCATGGGCGCGGTGCGCATGGAACTGCGTGGCAACCTCACGAACTTCAAGGAAATGCTCGAGAAGCGCGGTTCGGAAACCGGCGCATGGCGCGGCAATATCGCGCAGCAATAAGCGGGTTCTAGCGGCATAGATGCTTAGACAAAGAACGGCCCGGTTGCCTGTGCAACCGGGCCGTTTTTTGTCGAAGCTACATAGACCTGCCGTCCCGGTGATATGCACCGCATATCGATTGATTCACTGCAATACATACAGTGAATCACCGGCGTGGATCGAGCAGGCCGGCCTGCCCGGACGATCAGAACATGACGACGGAGCGGATCGACTCGCCCGACTTCATCAGGTCGAAACCTTCGTTGATGCGTTCGAGCGGCAGGTGGTGGGTGATCAAATCGTCGATATTGATCTTGTTTTCCATGTACCAGTCGACGATCTTCGGCACATCGGTACGCCCGCGCGCGCCGCCGAAGGCCGAGCCTTTCCAGACCCGCCCAGTCACCAGCTGGAACGGCCGGGTCGCAATTTCCTGGCCTGCCGCCGCCACGCCGATGATGATCGACTGGCCCCAGCCCTTGTGGCAGCACTCCAGCGCCTGGCGCATGGTGTTGACATTGCCCACGCACTCGAAGCTATAGTCGGCGCCGCCGTCGGTGAGTTGAACGATGCTGTCGACGACATTCTCGACCTGGTTCGGGTTGATGAAGTGGGTCATGCCGAACTTGCGCGCCATCGCTTCGCGCTCCGGGTTCAGGTCGACCCCGATGATCTTGTCGGCGCCGACCATGCGGGCGGCCTGGATCACGTTCAGGCCGATGCCGCCCAGCCCGAAGACGACCACATTGGCGCCGGCTTCCACCTTGGCCGTAAAGATCACCGCGCCGACCCCGGTCGTGACGCCGCAGCCGATGTAGCAAATCTTGTCGAAGGGGGCATCCGAACGCACCTTGGCCAGCGCAATCTCGGGCACCACGATGTAGTTCGAGAAGGTGGATGTGCCCATATAGTGGAACAGCGGCGCGCCATCGAGCGAGAAACGCGAGGTAGCGTCGGGCATCAGGCCGCGGCCCTGGGTCGAGCGGATCGCCTGGCACAAGTTGGTTTTTTGCGACAGGCAGAATTTGCACTGCCGGCATTCGGGCGTGTACAGCGGAATGACGTGGTCGTCCTTGCGCAGGGTGGTCACGCCGGGACCGACATCGACCACCACCCCCGCGCCTTCATGACCCAGGATGGCCGGGAACAGGCCTTCGGGGTCGGCGCCAGACAGCGTGTAGTAGTCGGTGTGGCAGATGCCTGTGGCCTTGATTTCAACCAGCACTTCGCCCGCCTTGGGACCTTCAAGGTCGACTTCCTCGATCGTGAGCGGCTGGCCCGCTTTCCATGCAACTGCTGCCTTGGTTTTCATGTTTCCCTTCCTGATTCATGGGCGCATGGATGGCGTGCAATCCGTGCGCAAACGTCGGAGCCGCCGCGCAAGCGGAGGCATGAGGGTAGCAATGATAGCAAGCTGCGCGCATCCATGTGCGCGCTAGCGCGGGGCACTCGCGAAGAGCTCGGGACAGACAGTGAATCAGGGCGCAAGGGCAAATAAAGCGGGCGGCAGCAGACCGGCTCTGAACTCAGCCATGCAGACGTTTGGATAAACGATAGCACAGGTTTTGATACCCATCACACATAAAATCATGCTGCATTGCGGCATCGCAAATGTTTCCTACGCACAGTTGAATTTACTATGCATACAAACGTATTTTTGAACTAGACTTTATTGCCGCGTCAATATGCGGACAAGCGACATGCGCACGAGGCCAGTAGAGCCGAGGCGACACCTATTGCTTTCAAACGGAGAATATCAATGGTAGACAAAAACACTCGCGCAATCTCTCTTCGGGTCTGCATGGCAGCCCTGGTCGCTGCCGGCATCGTCGGCACTGCGCAGGCGGCGCCACCGAGCACCACCCGCGTCATCGTGGCCTTCAAACCGGGAGCTGCAAGCGCGGTGAAATCGGTTGTTGCCGCATCCAAGGGCTCGGTCAAGCACGAAATCTTCGGCATGAACGCCATGGCCGTCGAAGTCCCGGCTGCCGCGCTCAAGGGTCTGGAAAACAACCCGAACGTCGAATACATCGAAGAAGACGTGATCCGCAAGCCGTTCGCCCTGACGACGCCGTCGACCGGCACGCCCTACCTGACTGGCCAGCAAGTTCCGTACGGTATCAAGCAAGTGCAGGCCGACCTGCTCTCGGACAGCGCCGCCGGCAACCGCATGGTCTGCATCATCGACTCGGGCTACGACCGCAACCACGAAGACCTGTCGGCCAATCCGGCCACGGGTGAATACGATGCCGGCACCGGCTGGTGGTACACCGACGAAAACAGCCACGGCACCCACGTGGCCGGCACCATCGCCGCGATCAACAACAGCGGTACCGGCGTCGTGGGCGTTGCCGCCAACAAGATGCTCAAGCTGCACATCGTCAAGGTGTTCGGAGCGAACGGCTGGGCTTATTCGTCGACCCTGACCTCGGCCGCCAACAAGTGCGGCGCCGCCGGCGCGAACGTGATCAGCATGTCGCTGGGCGGCGGGCGCAAGAGCGTCACCGAAGGGAAAGCCTTCGACACCCTGTACAACAATGGCGTGCTCAGTATCGCCGCGGCCGGCAATGACGGCAATACCGTGATCTCCTATCCGGCGGGCTACAACAACGTGGTGATGGTCGGCGCGGTCGACGAAAACAAGGCCTGGGCCACCTTCTCGCAATATAACTCCCAGGTCGAGCTGGCTGGCCCTGGCGTGAGCGTGCTGTCCACCGTGCCAACCGGCACCGGCCAGGAAAGCATCCTGACCGTCGGCGCGGCCACCTATACCGCCGGCTCGATGGAGGGCTCGCCGGTCGCAACCGCCACCGCGCCACTGGCCGACTTCGGCATCGGTGACACGGTCAACGCCGCCGTCTCGGGCAAGGTCTGCCTGATCCAGCGCGGTACTGTCGACTTCGCGACCAAGGTCTCGAACTGCCAGAACAGCGGCGGCGTAGGCGCCATCGTGTACAACAACGTGGCCGGCGCCTTCGGCGGCACGCTGGGCACGACCGTGACCAACATCCCGTCGGTGACCGCCACCGACGTCGATGGCAATGCCATGAAAGGCCAGCTGGGCCAGAGCGCCACGGTCGGCATCAAGGCCAGCAACTACGCCTACTTCGACGGTACCTCGATGGCAACCCCGCACGTGTCGGCCGTCGCCGCCCTGGTGTGGAGCTACTTCCCAACCTGTACCGCCGCTCAGATGCGCGCCTCGCTCACCAAGAGCGCGCTCGACCTGGGCGCTCCCGGCCGCGACACCAAGTACGGTTTCGGCCTGGTGCAGGCCAAGGCCGCACGCGATCGCATCGCCTCGCTGGGCTGCGGTAACTAAGCTGCAAGGTGTATGAAGAAAGGGACGCTTCGGCGTCCCTTTTTACTTGAGGTCGATCGCACTCCCGTAGCGGGGGCAAGGTCACCGGCTTAGTTGCAGTCGCATGGTCTGTTCCATCAGCGCCGCTCCGTCGCGCATCGGAACCGGCACGCCGACCGCGACGAATCCGGTGCGCGCGTACAGCGACATCGCAGCGCCATTCGCACAATTGACGCCCAACTGGAGCGCCTGCGCGCGGCGCTCCACGGCCCAGCCAGTCGCCTGCCGCAGCAACGCCTGCGCCACGCCCTTGCCGCGCCAAGCCGGCGCCACCCACATCTGGAACAGGTTGACGATGCCGGGATCGTCCGCATCCACCTTGACCCAGGCGAGTGCGACGAACTCGCCGCCGGCGTCGGCCACCAGCGGGCAGTCGATGCCGGACACCACCGACTGCGCGACCCGCGCCTCCCAGACATGCAGCGCCAGCGCCTCTTCGCGCGCCAGCGTGCTACCGAAGGCGTCCGGCGCTTCCAGCAACGCGCGCAGGCGAATCGCGCGGTAGGCTTGCCATTGCTCGCACTGCAGTGTGCGAATCACGTACCCCGGCCCAGCTGCTAGCGGCGCCGTACTCATGGCGCCGCATTCAGTGCCCGGCCCTTGGCGTACTGCCAGTGCGCGCTCTGGAAATAGCCGTCGTCGCCGGCCGGTTCCAGGCCCGCCCCGCAGAACTGGCCCTCGAGCAGGTCGGACGACAGGAAGGAAACGTGACTGCGCAGCGCCCCCGGGGAGATGGCGGCGGGCGTCGGGACCTGGGCGCAACCGGCACTGGCCAGGGCGGTGACGTAGAAACGCATGCGAAGGCTTTCGTTCAAATGGCGAGAATGGCAATATCGCATGTGCCGCGCCGGGTGGTCAATGCGCCCCCATGCACGCTTGAACAGGCAACCCTGCCCCGCCGTTGCAGGTTCAGGCAGCTCCGAACAGCGCGCGGAACTGGGCCACCGCCAGCGCCGGATTGTCCGCCGCATACACGCTCGTGATGGCCGCCACCATCGTCGCTCCACGCTGGACCAGCGGACCGGCATTCTCGGGCGTCATGCCACCGATCACCACCATCGGCAAGCCGACGCGCTCACCCCAGGCATCGACCAGTTGCGGTGGCGTGACAAACGTGTATTTTTTTACCGGCGAAGGATAAAAGCCACCGAAAGCGACATAGCTGGCGCCGGCTGCCTGCGCCGCCTCGGCCAGTGCCAGCTCGCCGTAACAGGAGGCGCCGATGATTGCATCGGCGCCGAGCCGCGCGCGCGCCTGCGCAACCGGGGCGTCGCTGCCGCCCAGGTGCACGCCGTCGGCGCCAAGCTCGCAGCACAGGTCCACATGGTCGTTGATGACCAGCGGTCGGCCATGGCGGCGGCACAGGGCCAGCAGCGCGGCGCCCTGCTCCACGCGCAGCGCGTGGCTGGCGCTCTTGTGGCGGTATTGCACCAGTGCCGCGCCGGCGGCCAGCGCGCGGTCGGTCACCGCCAGCAGGCGGGCGGTATCAAGCCAGTCGGGCGTCACCAGGTACAGCCCTCGAAGTTGGGAGTGGTTCATGCGGTTCTTTCAATGCGGTTGAAAAATGCGGCGCGGAATGCGTTGTCCGGGTGCCACCTGGAAGGCGTGCGCCAGCGTCTGGTGGCAGTAGTGCTGCGCGCGCTCGAGCGCCGGTTCGACCGGGTCGCCCAGCGCCAGCCGCGCCGCGATGGCCGACGCCAGGGTGCAGCCGCTGCCGTGATAGGCATGCGGCAGGCGCGGCAGCTGCCAGGAGCGCTGCACGATGCCCCCGCGCAGCCAGCGGTTCACGACCAGGTCGCCATCACCATGGCCGCCAGTGACCAGCACGTGCTCACAGGAGACGCTACCAAGGGCCAGCGCTTCCGGCAGGTTGGGCACCAGCACGGTTGCCAGCGGCAGCAGTGGGGCCAGGGCTTGCAGCGCATTGCCCCGCCCGAGCGGATCGCCATGGCCGCTGGCCAGTACCGGGTCGAGCACCACCGGCAGCGCGGGCAAGCGCGCGCGCAGCCGGCCCAGCAGCGCGGCAATTGCCGCCGCGTTGTCGCGGCTACCCGGAATGCCGATCTTCACCGCATGGATGTCGCAGGTGTCGATCAGCGCAGCGGCCTGGCGCACGACAAAAGCAGCATCGACCGGCTGCACCTCGTACACCCGGTTATTGTCCTGCACGGTAAGCGCGGTCGCCACCGGCAGCGCATGTGCGCCGAGCGCGCCGATGGCGGCGATGTCCGCCGCCAGGCCCGCGCCGCCGCTGGGATCGAGTCCGCCGAACACCAGCACGGTCGGCACCATCAGGCGATAACCCCTTCTCGCGGCGAAGAAGGCGCGGCGGCAAAGCGCTTGGGCATGCGCCCGGCCAGGTGCGCGTCGCGCCCGGCCAGCACGGCATGACGCATGGCGCGCGCCATGCGCACCGGATCGCGCGCACCAGCAATGGCGGTGTTCATCAACACGCCGTCGCAGCCCAGCTCCATCGCGATGGCCGCGTCCGAGGCCGTGCCGACCCCGGCGTCGACCAGCACCGGCACGGTGGCCTGTTCGATGATCAGGCCCAGGTTCCACGGGTTCAGGATGCCCATGCCCGAGCCGATCAGCGAGGCCAGCGGCATTACCGCGACGCAGCCGATCTCTTGCAGGATGCGCGCCTGCACCGGATCGTCGCTGCAATACACCATCACGTCGAAGCCGTCGCGCACCAGAACTTCAAGCGCCTTGATGGTTTCCGGCATGTGCGGGAACAGGGTCCCTTCGTCGCCCAGCACTTCGAGCTTGACCAGCTTGCGCCCATCTAACAGTTCGCGCGCCATCTGCAGCGTATAGATGGCGTCCTGCGCTGTGTAGCAGCCGGCCGTGTTGGGCAAGATGGTAAATTCGTTCGGTGGCAGCACGTCGAGCAGGCTCGGGGCATTGCGGTCCTGCCCGATGTTGACGCGCCGGATCGCCACCGTGACGATCTCGGCGCCGGCGGCCAGCGTCGCTTCGCGGGTCTGGGCGAGGTCGCGGTATTTGCCGCTGCCGACCAGCAGGCGCGAACCGTAGCTGCGGCCGGCGATGGTCAGGAAATCCTGGTTCATGGTTGTCCTTTCTTGCGGGGCAGCGTCCGACCACCCCGCGTAATGTGATTAGCCGCCGCCGATGGCGCGCACGATATCTACCTTGTCGCTGGCAAGCAGGCGCCGCGCCGGCCATCGCTCGCGCGGCACGATTTCGCGGTTGACCGCCACCGCCACCGCCTGCCCGGCCACGCCGATCTGGCTGGCGAGCTCCTGCAGCGACTGTCCGCACGGCACCTCAAACGGTTCTCCATTCAACTCGATCCTGGTCATGGCGCCTCGCGGTAAAGACGGGCACCGCCCTTGACGAACTCGACCGCCTTTTCCTGCATGCCCTGCTCCAGCGCGGCCTGTTCGCCAATGCCCTGCGCGGCCGCGTAGGCGCGCACTTCCTGGGTGATCTTCATCGAGCAGAAATGCGGACCGCACATCGAACAGAAATGCGCGACCTTGCTCGACTCCTTGGGCAGTGTCTCGTCATGGAAGGCGCGCGCCTTGTCGGGATCCAGGCCCAGGTTGAACTGGTCGTCCCAGCGAAACTCGAAGCGGGCCTTGGACAGCGCGTTGTCGCGCATCTGCGCGCCCGGGTGGCCCTTGGCCAGGTCGGCGGCGTGGGCCGCGATCTTGTAGGTGATGATTCCGTCCTTGACATCGGCCTTGTCGGGCAGGCCAAGGTGTTCCTTGGGCGTGACGTAGCACAGCATGGCGGTGCCATACCAGCCGATGGTGGCGGCGCCGATGCCCGAGGTGATATGGTCGTAGCCGGGCGCGATGTCGGTAGTGAGCGGGCCGAGCGTATAGAACGGCGCTTCGCTGCACTGCTCCAGCTGCAGGTCCATGTTTTCCTTGATCAGATGCAGCGGCACATGGCCGGGGCCTTCGATCATGGTCTGCACGTCGTGCTTCCAGGCGACCTGGGTCAGTTCGCCCAGGGTCTTGAGCTCGGCCAGCTGGGCTTCGTCGTTGGCGTCGTAGATCGATCCCGGGCGCAGGCCGTCGCCCAGGCTGAACGACACGTCGTAGGCCTTCATGATGTCGCAGATATCCTCGAAATGGGTGTACAGGAAGGATTCGCGGTGGTGGGCCAGGCACCACTTGGCCATGATCGAGCCGCCGCGCGAGACGATGCCGGTCAGGCGCTTGGCCGTCATTGGCACATAGGCCAGGCGCACGCCGGCGTGGATGGTGAAGTAATCGACGCCCTGCTCCGCCTGCTCGATGAGCGTGTCGCGGTAGATCTCCCAGGTGAGATCCTCGGCCTTGCCGCCAACTTTTTCCAGCGCCTGGTAGAGCGGCACCGTGCCGATCGGTACTGGCGAGTTGCGGATGATCCATTCACGCGTCTCGTGGATATGCTTGCCGGTGGACAGGTCCATCACGTTATCGGCGCCCCAGCGGATCGCCCAGGTCATCTTTTCCACCTCTTCGCCGATCGACGAGGTGACAGCCGAGTTGCCGATGTTGGCGTTGATCTTTACCAGGAAATTGCGGCCAATGATCATCGGCTCGACTTCCGGGTGATTGATATTGGCCGGGATGATGGCGCGCCCGCGCGCCAGTTCGCTGCGCACGAATTCGGGGGTGATCTCGGGCGGGATGCTGGCGCCGAACGACTGGCCCGGATGCTGGCGCCCCAGCACGCCGGCGAGCCGCGCGCCCATCGGGCCCGATTCCACCAACGAGGCAAGATATTCGCGGCGGCGCAGGTTCTCGCGCAGGGCCACGAATTCCATTTCGGGCGTGATGATGCCCTGGCGCGCGTAATGCATTTGCGTGACGTTGCGGCCAGGCAGTGCGCGGCGCGGCGCGCGCTGCAGCTTGAAGCGCAGCGCGGCGAGCGCCGGATCGCCCAGCCGTGCCTGTCCATATTCCGAGCTCGGCCCCGGCAGCTCTTCGGTGTCGGCGCGTTCGCGAATCCAGGGCAGGCGGGGCGTCGCCAAGCCGCAGCGCACGTCGATGGTGGCAGCCGGGTCGGTGTAGGGACCCGAGGTGTCGTAGACAAACAGCGGCGGATTGGGCTCGCCGCCAAAGCTTCCCGGCGTAGGCGACTGCGCGATTTCGCGCATCGGCACGCGGATATCGGGACGGCTGCCTGCGATATAGACCTTGCGGGAGTTCGGGAAGGGTACGATTGCTGCGCCGTCGACCGTGGCGGTCTCGGCGTCGAACACTTGCGTGCTCTTGAGTAGTGCGTTCATGTGGCTCCTTTGCGCAGGAGCCAGCAAAGGAGACGACGGAGACGACGGCCAATGCGGGAACCGCAAGGCTGACTAACCGACTGCTTCCCTTCGCTGGCATTATCCAGATCAGGTTCGGAGGGTATTTCTCACCCGCGCATGCATCGATATGCATGCGCAGGACCCCTAGCGTGTGCTGCCATTGCGGCAACGGAGCGGATTATAGCCCATGTGCCGTCACGGTTGCATCGTGGCGCGCCGTCACAGCATCGGCGTCTCCCTTGGCAGTGCCTGCAGTTCGAGCCTGCCCTCGACCAGGTTCGCATCGACGAAAGGCGTGACGGCAGGCGTGATCTCCTTGACCGCGCTCGGCCCGCCGTCCACGGAGATTTCAAGTCGCACGGGCGAGCTCCCGACCGGCACGTCGACACTGTCGGCGCGCGAAATCCGCAGGTCGGTGGTGACCCCGGATTTGTGGAACACCTGCTGGCCATTGACCCGCAGGCTGACGGTATCGTTGTCGAAACCGTCGCCGAGCCTTACCCGTAATGCCATGACCGTCCTCTCTTTCTGGTTGACTGCACCCCTTACGGTCTCTTGATCGACAACGCCGAATACGTCTGCAACGTCGACCGGGCGCCGTCCTCGTCGCCGATCCGGGCCTGCGACGTGGCCAGGCATTGCAGTGCCGTGCCGGTAGTGACCGGATCGAGCACGCGCGCCTCGGCCGCGGTAGAGAGCAGCGCGACGCTTTCCTCGGGCCTGGCGCCGCGCACGTCGATCCGGGTCGGGTCGTGCGCCCTGATGGTCTTGAAGGTACGCGCAGCATTGACGCCCTTGACCAGCCGTGCGTAGTTCGCCAGCGGATGCTCGCCATACCGGTCGAGAACTTCGTCGAAGGCGGCATTACCCGAGCGCAGGCTCTGGCTGTCCGATCCCAGCAGGTAGAGCAGCGCTCCCTGGTCGTCACCCATGAACAAGTCGGCCAGCGTGTCGTCGGCCGGGCTGACCGGATAGCGCACGCGCACCGTAAGAATATCCGACAGCACCTGCGAGCCGTCCAGTGCCGAATACGCGGCGCGCACACGGTATTGGCCCGGCTGCTCGAAATAGAAGCCCCCCTTGCCAAAGCCGATGTACGCGCTTTCCTGGATGGTGTCATCGGCGCCAAGCACGCTCTGGCGGTCGCCGACCAGATGGTCGATCAGTGGTTCGTAGGCGACGACTGCGCCGCCCGGCTTGCTGATGACGATATGCACCAGGCCGTGATTCGGGTGCAGCCAGGTATGGGCGCGGCGACCGCGGGTATCGGTGGCGCGCAGGCGCAGTTCCAGCACCACCGGCTCGCCCAGCGCGAAACTGTTCTGGTGCGTGGAAATGTCCAGCCTCAAGCCCGATTCGTCCTCGATCGGGTCGGCCAGTATGTCGCGGCCGAGTGCGGCGCCAGCCCCGAAGCCGCCACCACCCATGATGATGTCGTTGCGAAAGCCGTGGCGCAGGTGGATCAGTTCTTCATCGTCGAAGCGGAAATCGAAATTGCTCCAGTAGCCGGCGGCGCCCCCCTTCGGGTACTTCCAGGGGTAGTTCATCCAGGACAGCGATTCGGGCCGGCTCGTCGCCGGCGGCGAGGCCAGGTGCTTTTGCCACGAATGCAGCAGGTTGAAGCAGTGCCCGAGCTCGTGCACATAGGTGTAGAGCTGCTCGCGCTGCTTGTCGGCCGAGCTGCCGCCGATACCGGCATGGAACACGGCGCAGCCCTGGCGCTCCTTGCCGGCAAGGTCGAACATGATGCCGTACAAGAGCGGTCCTTCATCGTGCAACTGCGCGGCCACCTGCCAGACGCACCATTGCGGCAAGTCGGCCCACAGCGAAAAATGGCGTTGCATCGAGGCGTGCAGCTCGGCGTCGCTCCAGCTGGCATCGCCCCCGGCGTCGCTGACATCGATCACGTTGCCACCGGCGGTTGGCGCCATTGCAATGCCGGCTTCGGCAAATGCCGAGACGACGCCCAGCGAGCGCCCGCTCCCGCCCGACGGCAGGGTGCCGGTGTCATAGCTGCTCAGCAGCGGCGTGCCAAGGTCGGACACGCTGTCGGTTTCGATCCGCACCGTGCGGAAGTAACCGGACTGGAAGGAGCAATGGTAGGTCGCGCCAGGGGCATTGGCTGCGGTAAAGAACTGTAGCGTGGCCGCTGCCTGCGGCTGGAACAGCTGCACCCGCGGCACCGTTACCTGGACCGTCGGCGCGCTGCTGGCAAAGGTAAAGCGGCCTTTTCCCTTGACCACGTACTGGGAAGCGCTCGCCGTGACCACCGGTGCATCCACCACGAAGGACCCGACATAGGACAGGGTCTTGCCGGTGCGCTGGAAAAAGTCGCCGCTGATTCGCTTCATTGGCCGGGTGCGGTCGATATCGACGCGCAGCTCGACCTGGAAGGCGCCAGCGCTGCCGGCATAGCATCCGCTGACCGCCTTGCGGATGCCAGGCAGATGCAGGCCCGATATCGGCGCCCCCACTTGGGGCAAGATCTCGGGCGCGGTGCTTGCCGGCGCGCTGCCGGCAGCAGCGGACGCCGCGGCAGACAGGTCGGCCAGGCCCAGTTCGCCGTTGCTCAGGCCGGATATCTCTTCGTAGGTGAGCTCAGCGCCGGCGCTCGCGGCCGGCCGCTCGTCCGTGGCGGACTCCGGGCCGGTGGGATCGAATTGTGACATGGTGTTCTCCTTGACGACTTGCCTGTCGGCGCGGACCCGGCCGGCAGTTTCTGCGAAACGGCACGGTTTGTTTGGAATGACTATCCTTTTTGACCGGAAAACCGAGCAGATGATTCGTCGAAGCCGCATAGATTGGAGAAGATTTGGCATCCAAACTGACGTGGATCAAACAGTCTCCGGTTGAAAATCCGGATTACCTTTGGTGCCATGTGCCGGCGGCACGGAAGGGGTCCGTGCTGCACTGCCGCAGCCAGGATAGGCGGGCGCTGGAAGGTGACCTATAATGGTTTTTTTCTCAAATTCAACCGCCTGCATATTATGGAATTAGCCAAGTCTTTCGAGCCCGCCGATATTGAACAACATTGGCGCACCGAGTGGGAAAAGCGCGGTTACTTCGCCGCCACCATGGAAGACGGCAAGCCGTCGTTCAGCATCCAGCTGCCGCCGCCGAACGTGACCGGCACGCTGCACATGGGCCACGCCTTTAACCAGACCGTGATGGATGGCCTGACGCGCTACTACCGCATGCGCGGCCATAACACCGCCTGGATCCCGGGCACCGACCACGCCGGCATCGCCACCCAGATCGTGGTCGAGCGCCAGCTCGACGCGCAAAAGATCTCGCGCCACGACCTGGGCCGCGAAGCCTTTGTCGAAAAGGTCTGGGAATGGAAGGAAAAGTCGGGCAATACCATTACCGGCCAGATGCGCCGCATGGGCACCTCGCCCGACTGGCAGCGCGAATACTTCACGATGGACGAAACCCGCTCGAAGGTCGTCTCGGAAGTGTTCGTGCGCCTGTACGAGCAGGGCCTGATCTACCGCGGCAAGCGATTGGTCAACTGGGACCCGGTGCTGGGCACCGCCGTCTCCGACCTGGAAGTCGATTCGCAGGAAGAAGACGGCTCGATGTGGTACATCCAGTATCCCCTGAGCGATGGTTCCGGTCACCTGACGGTAGCCACCACCCGTCCTGAAACCATGCTCGGCGACGTCGCCGTGGCGGTCGACCCGACCGACGAACGTTACACCCATTTGCACGGCAAGATGCTGACCCTGCCGCTCACCGGGCGCCAGATCCCGGTGATCGCCGACAGCTATGTCGACAAGGAATTCGGCACCGGCTGCGTCAAGATCACGCCCGGCCACGACTTCAACGATTATGCCGTCGGCCAGCGCGCCGGACTGGCGCCGATCACCATCATGACGCTCGACGCCAGGATCAACGAGAACGCCCCGAGCCAGTACCAGGGCCTGGACCGCTTCGCCGCGCGCAAGCAGATCGTGGCCGACCTCGATGCGCAGGGCCTGCTCGAGCAGGTCAAGCCGCACAAGCTGATGGTGCCGCGCGGCGACCGCACCGGCGTGGTCATCGAGCCCATGCTGACCGACCAGTGGTTCGTCGCCATGAGCAAACCGGCGCCGGAAGGCAGCTTCAATCCGGGCAAGTCGATTACCGAAGTGGCAATGGAAAAAGTCGCCAGCGGCGAGGTCAAGTTCGTGCCCGAGAACTGGACCACGACCTACAACCAGTGGCTGGGCAACATCCAGGACTGGTGCATCTCGCGCCAGCTATGGTGGGGTCACCGCATTCCGGCCTGGTATGCGCCCGACGGCCAGATCGTGGTCGCCCGCACCGAAGAAGAAGCGCAGGCCAAGGCGCAGGCGGCCGGCATTACCGGCCTGCTGCGCCGCGACGACGACGTGCTCGACACCTGGTTCTCGTCGGCGCTGGTGCCCTTCTCGACCATGGGCTGGCCGGAAGAAACGCGCGACATGTCGATGTTCCTGCCCTCGTCGGTGCTGGTGACCGGCTTTGACATCATCTTCTTCTGGGTCGCGCGCATGGTAATGATGACGACCCACTTCACCGGCAAGGTGCCGTTCGAGACCGTGTACGTGCACGGCCTGGTGCGCGACTCGCAGGGCCAGAAGATGTCGAAGTCGAAGGGCAATACGCTCGATCCGATCGACCTGATCGACGGCATCGGCCTCGATGCGCTGGTGGCCAAGCGCACCACCGGCCTGATGGACCCGCGCGCTGCAGAAAAGATCGCGAAGGCCACCCGCAAGGAATTCCCGGACGGGATTCCGGCCTTTGGCAGCGATGCCGTGCGCTTTACCATGGCAAGCTATGCTTCGCTGGGCCGCAACATCAACTTCGACCTGGGCCGCTGCGAAGGCTACCGCAATTTCTGCAACAAGATGTGGAATGCGACGCGCTTCGTGATGATGAACACCGAAGGCAAGGATTGCGGCCAGCCCGACCCCGCCGACCTGTCGCAGGCCGACCGCTGGATCATCTCCCTGATGAACCGCGCCGAACTCGACGTAGCCAAGGGTTTCGCCGACTACCGCTTCGACAATATCGCAAGCAGCATCTACAAATTCGTGTGGGACGAGTATTGCGACTGGTACCTTGAAGTAGCCAAGGTCTCGGTCCAGCAGGGAACCGAAGCGCAGCAGCGCGCCACCCGCCACACCTTGCTGCGCGTGCTGGAAGTGATCCTGCGCCTGGCGCATCCGATCATTCCGTTCGTGACCGAAGCGCTGTGGCAGGCGATCGCGCCGCTGGCCGGCAAAACCGGGGACAGCATCATGCTGCAGCCCTACCCGATCGCCGACGAAACGCAGATCGACGAAGCCGCCGAAGGCTGGATGGCCCAGCTCAAGGACCTGACCAATGCCACCCGCAACCTGCGTGGCGAGATGAAGCTGTCGCCGTCGGTACGCGTGCCGCTGATCGTCGAGCCGGGCAACGCGGCGGACCGCGCCAACATGGCCGGTTTCGCGCCCTATATCCAGTCGCTCGGCAAGCTGCTCGAAGTGCAGATCGTCGAGGCCCTGCCGGAGTCGCCAGCGGCGGTGTCGATCGTCGGCACCACCAAGCTGATGCTGAAAGTCGAGATCGACGTCGGCGCCGAGCGCGAGCGCCTGTCGAAGGAAATCGCCCGCATCGAAAGCGAGATCACCAAGGCCAATGGCAAGCTGTCGAGCGAAAGCTTCGTGGCGCGCGCACCGGCCGCGGTGGTGGCACAGGAAAAAGAACGTCTGGCGAACTTCTCGGCGACGCTCGACAAAATGCGCGAGCAGCTGGGCAAACTGGCATAAGCTGGCATAAGCCGCCCGGCTCGAGCACAACGCGGCCAGTGGCCGCGTTTTTTATTGGATGGCAGCTTGACGATGGGGCGCTTCGCGCGCGCCCGGATTGGAATGCTTCCTCAGTTTCCGATCACCCCACTGTCAACACAGTTTGCTACACTGACCCCGCTTGATAACAACACTGGAGACTGACAATGCGTAAACTGATTGGGGCAAGCCTGATTGCCATGCTGGTCGCTGTTCCTGCGGCGATGGCGCAAAACGCCTCGCCGGCGGGTATGTGGAAAACGATCGATGACGAAACCGGCAAGCCGAAGTCGCTGGTGCGCATCACCGACGAAGGCGGCGTCCTGACTGGCAAGATCGAGAAGCTGTACCGTCCTGCCGACCAGGACCAGAATCCGAAATGCACCGCCTGCGAAGGTACGCGCAAGGACCAGCCCTTGATCGGCATGACGATCCTGTCGGGCCTGAAGAAAGACGGCAACGAATACACCGGTGGCGAGATCATCGATCCGGCCAAGGGCAAGACCTACAAAAGCAAGGCGCAGCTCAAGGACAACGGCACCAAGCTCGAAGTGCGCGGCTATATCGGCGCGCCGATGTTCGGCCGTTCGCAGACCTGGGTGCGCGACCAGTAACAGCCTGAACGGGGGACGGCCGCCCGTCCCCCTCACCGCCTTCACCGCCCTCTTCCCCTCTATGGGCCAGCCATCCGCGCGCCAGTAAAATTGGTTTTTTGGTAAGGTTTGCACTTGCTGCAGCTCTTGCACACCACATTACTGAAACGAGGATTAGCCCCATGTTGCAATCGAAGCCGTCCCGCGGAGGACGCCGATGATCTTCCTGCGTCTTGCCTGCCTGCTAATCGGGGTCATGGTGCTGGTGGCTCCACCGGTCGTGTTGTTCCCCGCTGGCGCACTGTCTCCAAACCTGGCCTTGACCGCCGCAATCGTCATGCTTTTGCTGCTGGCGTCGGCGGGGTTCTTCTTCATCGCCATTACAGGACACCGGATCAGGCGCGAGCCCGCGCTGCGCCGCCTGGGCGCCATGCTGCTGGGCGCGCCCCTGCTGCTTGGTGTCGTGACCCTGTGGCTCGGCACTGACCCGACCACCCTGTGGATGAGCGCCATGCTGCTCGGCCTCACGCTGATTGTCTTGCTGGTCCTGGTGTATCCACTGCTCACGGGTCCGAGTGCAGCGCGCCTGCGCGCCCGCGATGGCCGCCGCGGCCGGCGCGAGCCGATGCTGTACCAGGCATGACTACAGCCAGCCAGCGTCGCGCGCCATCCGGTAGGCTTCGACCCGGTTGGCCGCACCAAGCTTGCTGATCGCCTCGGACAAGTAATTGCGCACGGTGCCTTCCGACAAATGCACCTGGCGTGCGATGTCGGCGCTGGCGCGCCCTTCGCCGGCCAGGCGCAATACCTGGCGTTCGCGCTCGGTGAGCGGGTCGCTGCCCCCGCTCCAGCTTTCCATCGCCAGCTCGGGCGCGATCGCCCGCCCGCCCCCGTGCACCGCGCGGATTGCCGCAGCCAGCGCATCGACCGGCGCATCCTTGAGCAGGTAACCGCGCACGCCCGCTTCCATTGCCCGCCGCAGGTAGCCGCTGCGCCCGAAAGTGGTTACCACGATCACTTTTGCAGCCAGGCGCTGCTGCTTGATCTGGGCCGCCAGTTCAAGCCCGGTCATCTGGGGCATCTCGATGTCGGTCAGGACGATGTCTGGCGCCAGGTCTTCGCACAGCGCCAGCGCCTGCCTGCCGTTGGTGGCGGCACCGACCACCTCGAAATCGGGCTCTAGCCGCAGCAGTGCGGCCATGGCACCCAGGACCAGGTTCTGGTCTTCGGCCAGCAGGATGCGGATCATGTCGCGGCTCCGGCGGGAATGCGCAATTCGAGTTCGAGGCCGGCGCATGCGCGCAGGGCGAGCTTGCCGCCGACCGCAGCCACGCGTTCGCGCATGCCGGACAGGCCGTTGCCATGGCGGATATCGGCTGGGCTGCGCGCCTGTCCATCGTCGGCGATGCGCAGCACGGCCACGCCGTGTTCGAGCGCGAGCGACACGCTGCAGCGCGTTGCACCGGCATGCCGGACCACGTTGGTCACGGCCTCGCGCAGTGCCAGCGCCACCACGTTCTCGGCGGCTGGCGCAAGCGCGAAGCGCTCGACCTGCTCGTGCAGCTGCACATCGGCGGCGGCCAGGCTGGCACGGGCACTGGCCAGTGCATGGGCCAGGCCGCTCTCGCGGTAGCCGCTGACGGCGGCGCGCACTTCGGCCAGGGCCTGGCGCGCGCTGGTTTCGATGTCGGCGATCTCGCGGGCGCAGGACTCGGCATCGCGGTGCACGAGTTTGCGCGCCAGTTCGGCCTTGAGCGCGATCAGCGACAGCGAATGCCCAAGCAGGTCGTGCAGGTCGCGCGAGATGCGTTCGCGCTCGGCGATGGTGGCCAGGTGCTCGACTTCTTCCTGCTTGCGCACCAAGGCCTGGCGCGAGCGGCGCAGGCGTGCATCCATCACCGAGCCCACGCCCACCGGCAGGCTGATGGTCAGGATCGGCATCAGGAACAGGAAACGCATGCGGGTATCGGCGATCAGCAGCGAGGTAAGCAGGGCCAATACGATCACCCCCGCGATCGCCAGCACGGCGCGCCGCAGGCGCAATATCCCGGCGGCGGCGGCGCAGGCAAAGATGAAGAAGGTCGCGGCGCCGACGTTCCAGCGCACCCAGAGCGCGCCGATCAGGCAGCACGCCAACATGCAGGCGAGAACCTGCCAGCCGCGCGCCCAGAAGCTGGCGCAATACAGCGCGACGAATACCACCAGGGTCAGCACCAGCAGCGCCGCTTCCAGCGCGCTCGGCGGCACGTAGAAATACTTCCAGCCCATATAGCCAAGGCTGAGCAGCCAGAAATACGGCAGCTTGCCGTGCTCGGGCGGAATCCACGGCCCTGCCAGCACCCTGTCGAGCCCCTGCCTGATCCTGTTCATCACGCTTCCGTTGTTAATGTTCTTATTGGGCCAGCAGACGCACGTCGGCGATCTCGAAGCGGTAGTCGCCCGGCTGTGGACCGGCGTTGAATCCTAACATGGTCATGGCTGCCGGATCGATGCCCTTGAGCTCACTGAAGGGCACCGTCACCTCGGTCCACTCCGGCCCGGCGGTAAAGGACTTGGCACCGGGTATGCTCACCCCCTGCGACATCGCGATCACCTGGTAACGCTTGCCGTCTCCGCGCGTTTTAAACCGCACCAGCCTGGCAGCGGAAAGGTCGACCGCCTGCATCGGTGCGGCGCCCGGCATGAAGGCCACACCGGCCCAGGCGAACGGCAGCCCTGGCGCCACTTTCGCCTCGACCGCGAGCGGTACTTCGCCTCCCGTTAACGCGAGACCGGCGGCCAGGGCGACGGTCGATTTGCCGCCCGCAAAGCCGTCGGTCGACGGCCCCCACCCCATGCCGAAGGGGCTGGCCAGGCGTTGTTCGCTGAACTGGCTGATGCGCCCGTCTGCGGGCAACGCCAAGGGCTGTTTACCGGGCTGCACGGCTTTTGCCACCCGCTCGCGCTGGGCCACGCGCAGGGCGTTCGCGCTCTCGCCATCCTTCCACACTTCGACGATCCGGCGCGTGGCCAGGATGTCCGCTGCCGGGTTGCCATCGACCAGCAACAGGTCGGCCTTGTAACCGTTCTCGATGCGGCCGCGCTGCCCGAGCCTGAACGCTTTCGCCGGCACGCTGGTTGCCGCCGCCAGCGCCTGCACCGGAGTGAGCCCCGCTTCGACCAGCGCCTTCAGTTCACGATGCATGCTCACGCCGTACTGCGTGCCGGGGTTGCCCGCGTCGGTCCCGGCCAGCACCGGCACCCCTGCCGCGACCATCGCGGCGGCCACCGCCTTCGGTGCGATGAGTTTTTCGGGATGCGCGCTGGCACTGTAGCTTGCCTTGAGCGGCGCCTGGGCATCCTTGTCGAGCAGGCCGGCAAAGTCGGCAGTAGCGAGCAGGTCGTCGCCGCGCCAGCCCGCCATGCTCTCGAGCACGGCGAAGGTGGGAATGATAAAGGCTTTCTTGCTGGCAGCCAGCTTGGCCAGCCCCTTGGCATCGCTCGAGGTCCCTGGGAACAGGTGCACCAGGCCGTCGGCGCCGGCCTCCAGTACCGCGCGCGCATCCTGCTCGTTGCCGATATGGACCACCGCCAGCTTGCCGCGCTTGTGCGCCGCCTCGATCACGGCTTTCGTCGTTGCCAGGTCGAGCGACTTGAACCCGTAACCCGTCTCCATCACGATCTTGATGAAATCCGATCCTTCGGCGATGCGGGCATCGACGAAGGCCTGCGCGTCTTCCGGCTTGCTCAAGGTCGGGATGGCAATGCCAAACTGGGTGCCATGCCCGTTCGGCGCAGTCACCAATGTGCCGGCCGAGAACAGGTCGGCGTGCTGGTGCTTGCCGCCTGCGCGCATGGCCTTCTTGGCGGCCTTCATCATCGCCACGTCGGTGAACATGTCGACCTGGGTGGTCACGCCGAACAGCACCGGCAGCTCGAGGTAACGGAAAGCGTGGGTGTGCGAGTCGATCAGGCCGGGCAGCAGGGTGCGGCCCGCGCCGTTCACCACCCGCGTGCCTTTCGGCACCGCGCCGCGGAAATTCGCATCGACGATGACGCCCTGGTCGAACAGCACCGAGCGGCGTTCGATCACGCGCTCGCCGTCGAACACGCGCACGTCCTGCACCAGGGTGGGGGCGGCGGCGGCGGCACTTGCCAGGCAGAGTGCGGCGGCGGCGGACAGGACTTTCAAGGTGGTGTTCATGCTTTCCTCGCTTCGTGGGTGTGTAGCCAGTATGCGGACAAGGCGGGGGCGCCGATAGAAGCAGGCGCCATCAGTTTGGGGTGACATTTGTCATAACGGCCACTTTACTGGCAACCTGCGGCACACCGCAGCCATGCCCGCGCACGCGTCCGCGTCCGCTCCAGCATTACTGCTATGCTCGCCGCTGTTACCTTTGGGAGGAGCCATGACCACGCCGCATCCACAGTTCGACCGGTTGATCGACGCCGCCCGCCGCGTCGGGCCCGTGCGGGTCGCCGTGGCGCACCCATGCGACCGCTCGTCGCTCGAAGCTGCGCTGGACGCCTTCAAGATCGGGCTGATCGTTCCGGTCCTGATCGGGCCGCGCAGCCGCATCCTGCGCACCGCGGACGAGGGCGAGCTCGATATCGGCATGCTCGAATTGATCGACACGCCGCATAGTCATGCCTCGGCCGCGCGCGGCGTCGAACTGGTGCGGGCGGGCCAGGTGGAGGCACTCATGAAGGGCAGCCTGCATACCGATGAGCTCATGGGCGCCGTGATCAATGGCGTTACCGGCCTGCGCACCGCCAGGCGCTTGAGCCATTGCTTCGTGATGGAGGTGCCGGGACACCCCGAACCCCTGATCATCACCGATGCCGCGGTCAATATCATTCCAACCCTGGCCGACAAGGTCGACATCGTGCAAAACGCCATCGACCTCGCGCACGTGCTGGATTTTGAAGAAGTGCGGGTCGCCATATTGGCAGCAGTGGAAACGGTCAACCCCAAGATGCCAGCCACGATCGACGCTGCGGCGCTGTGCAAGATGGCAGACCGTGGCCAGATCACCGGCGCCCTGCTCGACGGGCCGCTGGCGATGGACAATGCGATCGACCCGGAAGCGGCGGCGATGAAAAACCTGGTTTCGCCGGTGGCCGGGCGCGCCAACGTGCTGGTCACCCCCGACCTGGAGGCAGGCAACATGCTGGCCAAGAGCCTGAGCTTCATGGCGGGAGCCGGGGCCGCCGGCATCGTGCTCGGCGCCCGGGTGCCGATCATCCTGACCAGCCGCTCGGATTCGGTAGAAGCGCGCCTTGCTTCGTGCGCGGTGGCGGTGCTGGTCGCGCATCGAAAGCTGGCCGGTGAACGCCTGCTGGGGGCTTGAGCCGATGGCGTCCACCGGCCAGATCCTGGTCCTGAACACGGGCTCGTCGAGCATCAAGTTTTCGCTGTACGAGAGCGGGGCCGCCGACTTGCTGCTCAAGGGGCTGGTCGAGAACCTGCAGACTGGGCCGACGCGGTTCCTGGTGCAGGATGCGGCGCATGACACCGTGCACGAACAGTCGTGGCCGCAGGCGCTCGATCATGCGGCGGGCATGCAGGCCCTGCTCGCCTTTCTCGATAGCAGTAGCCGCAGCGGCGGCGGCGGCGGCGACCAAGGCTTGCGCGCGGTCGGGCACCGCATCGTGCATGGCGGCGCGCTGTACAGCGGACCGGTACGCGTAAGCGAAGCGGTATTGGCCGAGCTCGACAAGCTGGTACCGCTGGCGCCCTTGCACCTGCCGCATAACCTGGCCGCGGTGCGGGCGGCGATGCAGATGGCGCCGGGCGTAATGCAGGTTGCCTGCTTCGATACCGCTTTCCACCGTTCGCAACCCGCACTGGCGCAAGCGTTTGCGCTGCCGCCCGAGATCACCGAGCTTGGCATCCACCGCTATGGCTTCCACGGCCTGTCGTACGAATACATCGCCAGTCGCCTGCCGCAGGCCGAACCGGCGCTGGCCGGCGCCAGGGTAGTGGCGGCGCACCTCGGCAACGGCGCCAGCATGTGCGCGATGCATGCCGGGCGCAGCGTGGCGAGTTCGATGGGCTTTACCGCCATCGACGGCTTGCCGATGGGGACCCGCTGCGGGGCGCTCGATCCGGGCGTGGTGCTCTACCTGATCGACCAGCTCGGAATGGATGTGGCGGCGGTCCAGGATCTGCTTTACCTGCAATCCGGCCTGCTGGGGGTGTCCGGGATCTCGTCCGACATGCGCACGCTCGAGGCCAGCGAGGCGCCGCGCGCGCAGCTGGCGATCGACCTGATGGTGTACCGGATCGGACGCGAGCTCGGTTCGATGGCGGCGGCGCTCGGCGGCATCGACGCCCTGGTGTTTTCGGGTGGAATCGGCGAAAACAGCGTCGCACTGCGCGCCGCCGTGTGCCGCGCCGCGGACTGGCTGGGCGTGCAGATCGATGCGCAAGCCAATGCCGCCCCCGGCAAGAGCGTGGTGCGCATCAGCGCGGCGGCAAGCGCGGTATCGGTGTGGGTGGTGCCCGCGAACGAAGAGTTGATGATTGCCCGCCACACGCTGGACATCGTCGAGCAGTCCTGACGCGCAGCGCCGCCGCTGTCCTTACGCCGGCGGCAGGCTGTCCCACAAATCGCCCGTCGGGCTGATGCGCGGGGCGGCTACGCCGAAGTGCCGGTAGGCCAGCGGGGTGGCGATGCGCCCGCGCGGGGTGCGCTGCAAATAGCCTTGCTGGATCAGGAAGGGTTCGAGCACGTCTTCGATGGTGTCGGCCGCTTCGCCGATGGCCGCCGCCAGGTTGCCGATGCCAACCGGCCCGCCGCCGAACTTGAACAGCACCGCTTCGAGCAGCTTACGGTCCATCACGTCGAAGCCGACCGAATCGACGTCGAGCATCTTCAGCGCCAGGTCGGCGACCGACTTGGTGATCTCGCCGTTACCCTTGACTTCGGCATAGTCGCGCACGCGCCGCAGCAGGCGGTTGGCAATCCGCGGCGTGCCGCGCGCGCGGAGGGCCACTTCGTGGGCGCCGTCGCGGTCGATCGGGGCGCCCAGCAGCGCTGCGCTGCGGGTAACGATCTTGGTCAGCTCGTCGACGTTGTAGAACTCGAGCCGGGCGACGATGCCGAAGCGGTCGCGCAGCGGGTTGGTCAGCATGCCGGCGCGGGTGGTGGCGCCGACCAGCGTGAACGGCTGCAGGTCGAGTTTCACCGAACGCGCGGCCGGGCCTTCGCCGATCATGATGTCGATCTGGTAGTCCTCTAGCGCCGGGTACAAAATCTCTTCGACCACCGGCGACAGGCGGTGGATCTCGTCGATGAACAGCACGTCGTTGCGCTCGAGATTGGTCAGCAGCGCTGCCAGGTCGCCCGGACGCTCGAGCACGGGGCCCGAAGTCTGGCGCAGGTTGACGCCCATCTCGCGCGCGATGATGTGCGCCAGCGTGGTCTTGCCCAGGCCAGGTGGGCCAAACAGCAGCGTGTGGTCGAGCGCTTCGCGGCGGTTGCGCGCGGCGTGGATGAAGATCTCGAGCTGGGCACGGATCTTTTCCTGGCCAACGTATTCTTCGAGCTGCTTCGGGCGCAAGGCGCGTTCGATCGCCTCTTCGTTGGGCGACGCCGGAGCCGCGTCGATGACGCGCTGTTCGGTGAAATTGTCGGTCTGGATGCTCATTGCTTATGCTTTGGAGAGCGCCTTGAGCGCAAATTTGATGCCGTCGGAAACTGAGCTGCCTGTCGGCATGTTCTTGGTCGCGAGCAGCGCTTCTTTGTCAGAATACCCCAACGCGGCCAGCGCATTGAGTACGTCGGCCTGGGCGTCGTCGCGCACGGCGCCGGCCACCATGCCAAGGTCGGCGCCGAGCTTGCCCTTGAGTTCGAGCAGCAGGCGCTCGGCGGTCTTCTTGCCCACGCCCGGCACCTTCACCAGGCGCCCGGTTTCCTGCAAGGTGACGGCCTGCGACAGCTCGGCCACCGTCATGCCAGACAGGATCGACAGCGCCATGCGTGCACCGACGCCGGTGATCTTGATCAGCTGGCGAAACAGCGCGCGTTCAGAGCCAGTGCCGAAGCCGAACAGCAGGTGCGCGTCTTCGCGCACGATCAGGTGGGTAAACAGCACCACCCGTTCGCCGGTATGCGGCAGGTTGTAGAAGGTGCTCATCGGTACGTCGATTTCATAGCCGACGCCGTTGCAATTTACCAGCACGTGAGGCGGCGCTTTTTCGAGCAGGATGCCTTCGATTCGACCGATCATCGCTGTTTCCTTTTGTTTTTAGACGAGACGGCTGCGCTTCATGCGCAGCGTGGTGGTGCTGGCGGTGAGCGCGCCGAGCAGGGCCAGGGTGTCGATGCTGTGGGCGTGGCAGATGGCCACGCCGAGCGCGTCGGCGGCGTCGCTCCCGGGCAGGCCGGGCAACTTGAGCAGGCGCGCGACCATGTCCTGCACTTGCGCCTTGGCCGCCCTGCCGGTACCGACCACGGCCTGCTTGACCTGCACCGCGGTGTATTCGGCAACCTCGAGGTCGGCGCCAACCAGGGCCGTGATCGCCGCGCCACGCGCCTGCCCCAGCAGCAGCGTCGATTGCGGATTCACGTTCACAAACACTTTTTCAATGGCCGCGCAGCCAGGCTGGTAGGCGGCGATGATCTCGCTGACACCCTTCAATATGACCTTGAGCCGCGGCGGCAGTGCGCCTTCCAGGCCCGTCTTGATGGTGCCGGATGCGATATAGCGCAGTGTCGTGCCGTGTTTTTCAATGACGCCGAAGCCCGTCGTGCGCAGGCCAGGGTCGATGCCGAGAATAATCATTGTGGAATGATATACGGCGCCAGCGCATTAGTGGGAAAAATACTGTGTAAAAACACAGGTGATGGGTAGGCGAGGCTTGCGATGGCGATCGGGACAAAGGTGGGCGGACGCGCCGCCCACCTTGCAACATCAATGACGGAAGTGACGGGTGCCCGTGTACAACATCACAACGCCGCGCTCATCGGCCGCGTCGATCACTTCCTGGTCGCGCATCGAGCCGCCCGGATGGATCACGCAGGTCGCGCCTGCATCGACCACCACGTCGAGCCCGTCGCGGAACGGGAAGAAGGCGTCCGAGGCTACAGCCGAACCGGCCAGCGACAGGCCAGCATTCTGGGCCTTGATCGAGGCGATGCGGGCCGAGTCGATACGGCTCATCTGGCCGGCGCCCACGCCGAGCGTCATGCCGTTGGCGCAGAACACAATTGCGTTCGATTTCACGAACTTGGCCACGCGCCAGGCGAACATCATGTCTTGCAGTTGCTGCTGGGTCGGCTGCTTCTTGCTGACCACACGCAGTTCGCCCAAGCCCACGTTCTTGGCGTCCGGCGCCTGCACCAGCAGGCCGCCGCCGACGCGCTTGACGTCGTAGGGATTCTGGCTGTCGCCCAGCGGGATTTCGAGCAGGCGCACGTTCTGCTTGGCTGCCATCACCTGGCGCGCTTCGGCGGTGAACGATGGCGCGATCAGCACCTCGACGAACAGCTGGGAGATGGCCTGGGCCGCGCGGGCGTCGACTTCGACGTTGAAGGCGATGATGCCGCCGAAGGCCGAGGTTGGATCGGTCTGCAGCGCGCGCGCGTAGGCGTCCAGTGCATCGCTGCCGATCGCCACGCCGCAAGGGTTGGCGTGCTTGACGATCACGCAGCCGGCCGGCTGCTGCATTCCGCCTAGCGACTTGACGCATTCCCAGGCCGCATCGGCATCGGCGATGTTGTTGTACGACAGTTCCTTGCCCTGCAGCTGGGTATACGCGGCCAGGGCACCGGCGCCCGGCACCAGGTCGCGGTAGAACGCGGCGCCCTGGTGCGGGTTCTCGCCATAGCGCATGTCCTGGACCTTCTCGAAGCTCATGTTCAGGGTCTGCGGATAGCTGGTGCGGGTGGCATGCAGGCGGTCGTCGCCCAGGCTGGTCAGGTAGTTAGTGATGGCGCCATCGTATTGCGCGGTGTGCGCAAACACCTTCTTGGCCAGGCGGAATTTGGTTTCGGTGCTGACCGGTCCGGCACTGGCGCCCGTGCCTTTCATTTCCGCCAACACCACGCCGTAGTCGGACGGATCGCAGATCACGACCACGTCGCGGTGGTTCTTGGCGGCCGAGCGCAGCATGGTGGGGCCGCCGATGTCGATGTTTTCGATCGCGTCTTCCAACGAGCAGTCGAGCTTGGCGACGGTTTGCTGGAATGGATACAGGTTAACAACGACCATGTCGATCTGCCCAATGCCGTGTTCTTCCAGCTTGGCGACGTGCTCGGGAAAGTCGCGGCGCGCCAGGATGCCGCCGTGTACCTTTGGGTGCAGGGTCTTGACCCGGCCGTCGAGCATTTCCGGGAAGCCGGTGTAGTCAGCGACTTCTGTCACCTGCACGCCGTTTTCTTGCAGCAGCTTGGCGGTGCCGCCGGTGGACAGGATGTTAACACCGAGAGTCGCCAGCGCCTTCGCGAAATCGAGGACGCCAGTCTTGTCGGAGACGGAAATGAGTGCTTGTTTGATCATGGTGTGGCCTGTTGTTGAGAATTGGTGCGTCCGGGCGCGCGGACCTTGTACCGGCCGCGCCCCAACGCACGGCCCACGCCATGCAATACCTTAGAGCAGCCCGTGCTCCTGGAGTTTCTTGCGCAGGGTATTCCGGTTGATGCCCAGCATCTGCGCCGCGTGCGACTGGTTGCCATCGGCGCGCGTCATCACCACTTCGAGGACAGGTTTTTCCACCGTCAGGACCATCATGTCGTAGATGTTCGTCGGCTTTTGCTCGCCCAAATCGTTGAAATAATCCTCGAGGCTTTTCTGGACAACTTCCTGGATACTTTCTTTGCTCATGTTCTCTGCTGCTTCATCCTGGTTAATGTTCTCGCGCTGCTAACGCAGCGTGTCCCCGTTGATTCTGTTTTTATGCACTGCTTGTTCATGCTGCCATTGCCGCATCGGCAGGGAGCGCGTCGTTTAGTGCGTCGCGTAGCGCGTCGCGTAGCGCGGGGCGGTATTGTAACCGCTCGCCCAGCTCAAGCTGCGAACTGAAAAACATATCGACCGCCGCCAGTTGCTCGGCCGTCGATTCCAGCAAGTTCATGCGCTGGCGGAAATCTTCGCCGCCGGGCAGGTCTTGCACGTACCAGCCGATGTGCTTGCGGGCCGAGCGTACGCCGACAAAGTCGCCATAGAAAGCGTAATGCGCCGGTAAGTGTTCGTTCATCAGCGCGCGCACTTCTTCTACCAGCGGCGCCGGCAGGTGTTCGCCGGTGCGCAGGTAATGGTCGATCTCGCGGCAGATCCAGGGGCGACCCTGGGCGGCGCGGCCGATCATCACGGCATCGGCGCCGGTGTAGTCGAGCACGAATTTCGCCTTTTCCGGCGTCGTGATGTCGCCGTTGGCAACCACCGGTATGCGCACCGAGGCTTTCACGGCGCGGATGGTGTCGTATTCGGCGTCGCCCTTGTAGCCGTCGGCGCGGGTACGGCCGTGCAGGGTCAGCATCTGGATGCCGGCCTGTTCCGCAATGCGCGCGATGCGCAGTGCATTCTTGTTCTGACGATCCCAGCCGGTGCGGAATTTCAGCGTGACCGGCACGTCCACCGCGTCCACCACGGCGTGCAGGATGCGCTCGACCAGGTCTTCGTGCTGCAGCAGCGCGGAGCCGCACCAGCTGTTGCACACCTTCTTGACCGGGCAACCCATGTTGATGTCGATGATCTGGGCACCGCGTTCGACGTTGAACCTTGCGCAATCGGCAAGATCTTTCGGATCGGCACCGGCAATCTGCACCGCTTTCGGTTCCATTTCCCCGGTGTGGTCGGTGCGGCGCGAGGTCTTTTCGCTGGCCCACAGGCGCGGGTTCGACGCCGCCATCTCGGACACGGCGTAACCGGCGCCGAGCTGCTTGCACAGTTGGCGAAACGGCCGGTCCGTCACCCCGGCCATGGGAGCGACGAAGACGTTATTACGCAGGATATAAGGTCCGATTTGCAAAGCGGAAATCTCAGAAGTTTCTCGGGGAACCTATTATTTTACCTCATTCGCTGCTCAAATTATCGGCAGAATTTTTGGGGTGTGTTGTTTGTGTGATATTGGCAGAAGGGATGGGTGGCGCTAGATCTTCAGCTGGCAAGGTGCAGCTTGATTGCCGTTTGCGCCAATACAGACGGGCACGTTGTCCAATTAGAACTTAAGTCAAATCATCCAGGACAGCCGGCTGAAGATGGCCCACCTCGCCCCAGCTCATCAGCCGCAATTCACCCTTTTCCACCGCGAACCGGTTCACGCTGGCATTGAGTACCTTGAAATCGCGCGCGGTTTCCAGCGACAGGCCCAGAGCCGCGCGGTAGGCGCATTCGAGTACCCCGCCGTGGGCCACCAGCGCCAGCGTCTGGCCGGGATGCATGGCGGCATGGTGCAGTATCGCCGCCGTTACCCGGTCGTAAAACTGGCGGAAACTCTCGCCTCGGTTTGTTCCTGGCGGCAAGACGCCATCGACGTCACGGGCCTGCCAGGCCGCGAATTCCACCGGGAAGCGGGCCGCAATCTCGCTGTATAGCATGCCTTCGAAGCCGCCATAACAGCGCTCGCGCAGCGCCGGATCGGTGCCGACGCCCATGCCGCGTTCACGGGCGATGGCCTCGGCAGTCTGGCGCGCCCGGGCCAGGTCGCTGGAAATGATGCGATCGATCCGCTCGGGAGCCAGCGCGGCGGCCAGCAGCGCAGCCTGGCGCTCGCCTGCGGCATTCAGGGCAATGTCGAGATGACCCTGGAGCCGCCGCTCGGCGTTCCAGGCGGTTTCGCCATGACGGATCAATAAAATGGTGGTGGGCTGTGACGCCTTGTCGTTCGAAAGCATGAGGTCCATTTGCCCGAACCTCGGGGCGGATTAGTGTGTCAGGTGGTGAAGGAAGGTGGAAAGGCCGGATCGGGCGCTGGGTTGGGCGTCGGGTGCAGCGCCGGGTTAAGCGTATAGGTGCCGAAGGTCCGCGCTTCGTCCAGGATGTGGCCGCGAATGGCCTGGCGCAGCCGAACACCGGTAAAGCTGCCTTCGAGCGGCAGGCGCGCAATGTCGAGCGCATACAGGGTGAAGACATACGTATGCACCCGCTCGTCGTTCCAGGGGGGGCAAGGCCCGTCATAGCCATAATATTCGCCGGCCATGTCCGGGTCGCTGGCGAACCAGGCCGTGTAGTCGTTGATTCCGTGACGCAACTGGTGTTCGGTGCCGTTCTTGATCGTGAACGGCACGAGCGGCCCCGGCTTGCCGTGGGGAGTCACCATGTCGGAGAACACACCTTCCGGGAAGGATTTGATGACCACCGGGATGTCGACCAGCGTCCAGTGAAAAAAGTCGACCCGCGGCAGGGTATCAGGAACAGACTTGCCCTCTTGGTTGACCAATTCGCTACTTGCGGGCACATCGGGGTCGTGGCAGATCAGGGCCAGCGACTTGCTGCCGGGCGGAATATCGTCCCAGGCAAGATGCGGGCTGCGGTTACTGGACAGCCTGAGGTGCCTGGCCGGATCGACGACCGCAAACGCGCATTCGGGCGCAATTGCCTCGCCTTCGATGAATGAATCGCTCCAGATTCGCATACGCCCTCCCCCCTATTGCTATTGACAAGCGCAATGGGCGCCGGTTTCGGTGCAATTCAACGCGCGATACCGACCGGATCAACCTGAAGCCAGAAAGTCACCGGCCCGTCATTCACCAGGCCAACTTTCATGTCGGCCCCGAACTGGCCGGTTTCAACGATGCCATGCCGTTGACGCGCCGTGCGCACGATATGGTCAAACAAACGCCGCCCGTCTTCTGGCGCGGCCGCCGGCGAAAACGAGGGACGCGTGCCCGACCGGGTGTCGGCCGCCAGGGTAAACTGGGGCACCAGCAGCAAGCCGCCGGCGGTGTCGGTAATGCTGCGGTTCATCTTGCCGGCTTCGTCCGGAAACACCCGGTAGCCCAGCAGCTTGGCCAGCAAGGCATCGGCTTCGCGCTCGGTATCGCCCTTTTCGGCGCACAGCAGCACCATCAGGCCGGCACCGATGGCGCCAACCACGGCGCCATCGACACGCACGCTGGCTTCACTGACACGTTGCAGCAGACCAATCATTCGACCGGAGCAGCGCCAAAGGTCACACGGGCAAACTTGCGCTTACCCACTTGCATCACGAAGGTGCCGGCGTCGAGCTTGAGCGCCTTGTCGCTGATGACGGCGCCATCGACGCGCACCCCGCCCTGGTCGATCATGCGCATCGCTTCCGAGGTCGACGCGCACAGGCCCGCCTGCTTCAGCAATTGCGCCACGCCCATGGGCGCTCCGGACAGGCTGATTTCCGGCACATCGTCGGGGATGCCGCCCTTAGAGCGGTTGACGAAGTCGGCCAGCGCGTCCTCGGCCGCCTGGGCCGAGTGAAAGCGCGCCACGATTTCCTTGCCGAGAGCCACTTTCGCATCACGCGGATTGGCGCCGCCCGCCACCCCGGCCTTGACCGCCTCGATCTCGGCGAGCGAACGGAAGGACAGCAGGTTGTAGTACTTCCACATCATGTCATCGGAAATACTCATCAGCTTGCCGAACATCGTGTTCGGCGCTTCGGTAATACCAATATAGTTATTCTTCGACTTGGACATCTTTTCGACGCCGTCCAGGCCCTCGAGCAGCGGCATCGTCAAGATGCATTGCTGCTCTTGTCCGTAGTCTTTCTGAAGCACACGGCCCACCAACAGGTTGAATTTCTGGTCGGTGCCCCCAAGTTCGAGATCCGCCTTTAACGCGACCGAATCATAGCCCTGCATCAAAGGGTAAAGGAACTCGTGGACCGCAATCGGTGTCCCACTCTTGTAGCGCTTGGTGAAATCATCACGCTCCATCATCTGAGCAACTGTATAACGCGAAGCAAGCTGGATCATGCCACGTGCACCCAGCGGATCGCACCACTCTGAGTTGTAGCGAATTTCCGTGCGCGAAGCGTCCAGCACCAGCGACGCCTGACGGAAATAGGTCATGGCATTTTCCTCGATCTGCTCGCGCGTCAGCGGCGGACGGGTAGCGTTTCGGCCTGACGGGTCGCCAATCATCGACGTAAAGTCGCCGATCAGGAAAATCACCTGATGGCCCAGGTCTTGCAGCTGGCGCATTTTGTTCAGTACTACCGTATGACCCAAATGCAGGTCGGGCGCGGTCGGGTCCAGGCCCAGTTTGATGCGCAAGGGCGTGCCGGTCTGCTCGGAACGCGCCAGTTTCTGGGCAAATTCGCTCTCGATCAGCAGTTCATCGACACCGCGCTTGGTAATGGCCAGCGCCTCACGCACCCTGTCTGTCAGTGGCAGCGGAACGGAAGTATTCACCGGGGTAGCGTTACCCGGCGGAACAATTAAAGTCATAAATTCTTGTAGGAAATTGGCTAAAGCGGTTGTAGGACCAGATCTTTTGGTATAATGCCCGATCCCGTTTCTATTTCCTGTAGAAAACTTTTCAAATCTACAAGAAATAGGAATCCTGGAAGTTCAGCCGCAAATTTTAACTGATTGCATGAACATTACACATAAAATTACCCCTAAAAGCCTGCTCCAACTGGTGCCGGTCACCCGCAAGGCGCGCATCCTCGGCGCCGGCGCTGTGTTCCTGAGCGTGTGTGCCTTCAGCGCCATTGGTGTCTCACCGATCGCTACCGACACGTCCGAGGTCGAAGTGAAATCGATCCAGCAGAACCTGGAAATGCCGAACCTGGCAGACCAGATCGCTGCCCTCCAGCAAAACGAGCAGCTCTTCGTCCACGAAGAGCGCATCCGTCCTGGTGATTCGATCGGCTCCCTGTTCAATCGCCTTGGCGTCGACGATGCGCAAGCGCAAAAATTCGTCCGCACCGACAAGACCGCACGCCGCCTGCTGTCGCTCAAGACCGGCAAGCGCGTCCAGGCTGAAACCGATGAAAATGGCCTGCTGCTGTCGATGCGCGCCACGATCGCCGATGCCAAGGGTGGCGATGCCCGCCAGGTGACGGTCGAGCGCAAGGGTGAAGCATTCGTCGCCATCGAAGCGCCGGCCAAGCTCGAGCGCCGCGTCGAGATGCGTTCGCGCGAAATCCAGAGCTCGCTGTACTCGGCTACCGACTCCAACGTCGACGGTGGCAGCATGCCTGACTCGGTGGTCGGCCAGATCGTCGAGATGTTCTCGACCAATATCGACTTCCGCTCGGACATCAAGCGCGGCGACCGTTTCAGCGTCGTCTACGAAACTTTCTGGCTCGACGGTGAACTGGTCAAGACCGGCCGCATCCTGGCTGGCGAATTCGTCAACCGCGGCGTGAGCTATCAGTCGGTCTGGTACGAAGATCCGCTGACCAAACAGGGCGGCTATTACAGCCTGGACGGCAAGGCATTGAAAAAGGCCTTCCTCAAGTCGCCGCTGGAATTCTCGCGGATTTCGTCGGGCTTCTCGATGCGCGTGCACCCGCTGTCGGGTAAGTGGAAAGCGCACAAGGGCGTCGACTACGCCGCCTCACAGGGCACCCCGATCCGCGCAGTGGCGGACGGTACGGTCGATTTCGCTGGCAATAGCGGTGGCTACGGCAACCAGGTTGTTGTAAAACACTGGTCGAACTACAGCACCGCCTACGCCCACATGAGCCGCTTCGCTCCTGGCCTGCGCAAGGGCGCCCGGATCAGCCAGGGCCAGGTCATCGGCTATGTCGGCTCGACCGGCTGGTCGACCGGCCCGCACCTGCACTACGAGTTCCGCGTAGCAGGCACTGCCAAGGATCCGAACAAGTTCAAGTCGCTGGCGCAACAGCCCCTGAGCCCGACGGAGCTCAAGCGCTTCCGCATGGCCGCCGCCGACATGAATCACCGCTTCTCGCTGCTGGCTCCAAGCGGCAATGCCATGGCAGCGCGCTGATCCGCTCTTGCTGACGCCAAAAGCCCCGCCGCATCGTGCATGCCGCGGGGTTTTTTGTTCGGGCGCGGGCCTGGGCTGGCGCCCTGGACAGGTTTACGCCCGACCCGGGCCGATGCCGGCGCCGCAGCCCGGCAATTTGTCCTGCCAGCACCATCAGGCAAGGAATAAACGCCGCCCATCCCTGTTGCTGGAATGCCCACGCCAGGGCCATGAGCTTGCTGCTCGCCAGCATCATTGCCGGCGACGATAGTGGGTGGCGCCATTGAGCGAAGGCGATTCCCGGGTAACTTGTCTTGCTTGGTATGAGGTGCATGTCGAGACTTTCCGTAAACACTTCCTGATACTTCGGCACGACATCATGCAAGAGAAGGAAATGCCGGCAGCACATCTGTTTCCAGCGTTTTGCTTCCGTATTGCACTATCTCCTGTTAAATGAGCAAGCTCTGTTCGGTACCGCGCTCAAACAACGTAAAAATTTCATCCTAGAAATTTATAGGTTTTATCCCCCCCTGCGTGCTACCCTCTCCGACCTAGCAGTTTTCTCATCACCAGGCAGCGCGCCGACCATGCAAGACCCGAACCACAACCATCTACTCGCAGCCCTGCTCGAACCTGAGTTCGATCGCCTTGCCCCACATCTTCAATTAGTTCCGCTAAGGCTAGGCGATGTGCTGTGCGAATCCAGCGCCAAGATCGATTTCGTGTACTTCCCGACGACGGCGATTATTTCGATTCACTACCTGCTGGAAAACGGTGGCTCATCGGAAATTGCCGGTGTCGGTAACGAGGGGATGTTCGGGGTTGCACTCTTCATGGGCGGCAGCACGACGCCGAGCCGCGCCGTGATCCAGACCGGCGGCTTCGGTTATCGCTTGCCGGCCCGCATCCTGACCGAGGAATTCGACCGTTTCGGCCCGGCGATGCGCCTGCTGCTGCGCTACACCCAGGCCCTGCTGACCCATATGTCGCAGACCGCGGTATGCAACCGCCACCACACCGTGGAACAGCAGCTGTGCCGCTGGCTGCTGCTCACGCTCGACCGTCTCGGCACAGGCGAGCTCACGATGACGCAGGAATTAATCTCCAACATGCTCGGCGTGCGGCGTGAAGGCGTCACCGAAGCGGCCGGCCGGCTGCAGGCGCATGGCTATATCAGCTCGCGGCGCGGTCATATCACCGTGATCGACCGGGCCGGCCTGGAACGCCATGTCTGCGAATGCTATGGCGTGGTCAAGAAGGAATTCGGGCGGCTGCTGTCGGACGTGCGTCAACGCCAGCCTTCATCGGCGGCGAGCCGGTCGGCCTGATAGCGGCCACCGGATAGCCCCATGAAAAACCAACGACATTTTTCCGTCGAGCGCCTGTTGGCCAGCGCCTTGGCCGCGACCTTTATTGTACTGGTGGTGGTCAGCGCCATTGCCCTGGACGAGGGTGCGGTCACCGCCCCGGCGGCACTGCGCATCGGCGCCAGCCTTGGCTTGCTGCTGTGCACGCTGGGAGGCTTGCTGCTGCTGGCCCGCCAGGGAGCGCGCCAGCGCAGCGCCACCCAGGCAAAGGTGGCCTCGGCGCCCTTGCTCAAGGCCGGCGCGCTGCAAGATGCCATCTTCAACAGCGCCAATTTCTCGAGCATCGCCACCGATGCCGAGGGAGTGATCCAGATCTTTAACGTCGGCGCCCAGCGCATGCTCGGCTATGCACCCGAGGACGTGGTCAACAAGCTGACCCCAGCCAGCATTTCGGATGGACAAGAGCTGATCGACCGCTCGACAGCACTGAGCGGCGAGTTCGGCGTCCCGATCCGTCCTGGCTTCGACGCGCTGGTCTACAAGGCTACGCGCGGTATCGAGGACATCTACGAGCTGACCTATATCCGCGCCGACGGCACCCGCTTTCCGGCGCTGGTATCGGTGACCGCCCTGCACGGCGCCGACAAGGAAGTGATCGGTTTCCTGCTGATCGGCACCGACAATACGGCGCGCAAGCAGGTCGAAGCCGAACAGGCCCTGCTTGATCAGCGCCTGCGCGACCAGCATTTCTACACGCGCTCGCTGATCGAATCGAACATCGACCCGCTGATTACGACCGACCCGCGCGGCATGATCAGCGACGTCAACCAGCAGACCGAGATGCTGACCGGCCGTACCCGGGACGAACTGATCGGCGCACCATTCAAGAGCTGCTTTACCGAGCCCGAGCGCGCCGATGAAGCCATCACCCGCGTGCTGCACGAGGGCAAGTTGACCAATTATGAGTTGACGGCGCTGGCCCGCGACGGCAAGAAGACCGTGGTCTCGTTCAATGCAACCACCTTCCACAACCGCGACCGCAAGTTGCAGGGGGTGTTCGCCGCGGCGCGCGATGTCACCGAGCGCAAGCAGTTCGAACACGCGCTGCAGGAAACCAATATCGAGCTCGACGCTGCCAGGGAAGCGGCCGAGAAGGCCAACCGCGCCAAATCCGAATTCTTGTCGAGCATGAGCCACGAGCTGCGCACCCCGCTCAATGCGGTGCTCGGCTTTGCCCAGCTGATGGGATCGGAAACCCCGGCCCCGGACCCGCGCCAGCAACGCTCGATCGACCAGATCCTCAAGGGCGGATGGTATTTGCTGCGCCTGATCAACGAAATTCTCGACCTGTCGATGATCGAAGCCGGCAAGGTGACGATGTCGCAAGAATCGATGTCGATCAATGAGGTCTTGCAAGACTGCAAGGGCATGATCGAACCGCAGGCCACCAAGCGCGGCATTGCAATGCGCTTCCCCGAGCTCGGCAATATCTTCTATGTGCATGCCGACCGCACCCGCATCAAGCAGGTCATGATCAACCTGTTGTCGAACGCCATCAAATACAACGGCATCGGCGGCAGCGTGATCGTGGAATGCTCGGACAACGACAGCGATCGCGTCCGCATCAGCGTCGAGGACTCCGGCGCCGGCCTGTCGGCGGACCAGCTGGCGCAACTGTTCCAGCCATTTAACCGCCTTGGCCAGCACGACAGCATCGAAGAAGGCACCGGCATCGGACTGGTCGTGACCAAGCAGCTGGTCGAACTGATGGGCGGCCGGATTGGCGTCGACAGCGTGGTCGGCAAGGGCACGGTGTTCTGGGTGGAATTCGCGGCATCGGCAGCGCCGACGCTGGCACTGAGCAACATCGACGAGGATTCGCTCGAACGGCGCCTGGCGTCGCCAGAATTGGGCGAGCAGTCGACCTTGCTGTACGTCGAGGACAACCCTGCCAATCTTGCGCTGGTCGAACAATTGATCGCGCGCCGCGGCGACCTGAAACTGCTGACGGCGATCGACGCCCATCTGGGCATCGAACTGGCACGCACCTACCTGCCCGACGTCATCCTGATGGATATCAACCTGCCCGGCATGAGCGGCTACGGGGCACTCAAGCGCCTGCGCGAAGATCCGCTCACGGCGCATATCCCGGTCATGGCGCTGTCGGCCAATGCCGTTCCGCGCGATATCGAAAAAGGTCTGGAAGCCGGGTTCTTCCGGTATCTTACGAAACCGATCCGTGTTCATGAGTTCATGAATGCCCTTGACGTCGCGCTGGTGCAGGCTGCCAGCACCTGTCCGCCACTGCCGGCTGACTATGATCAAGAACAATAGCCGATGTCACTCTCGAGGAAATCCATGCTTGAACCCAGCGAAATTCTGAACGCCACCATCCTGATCGTGGATGACCAGGAAGCGAACGTCATGCTGCTCGAGATGATGCTGCGCAATGAAGGGTATCAACACATCACGACCACGCAGGACCCGCGCCAGGTCTGCAGACTGCACGCGGAGCACCATTTCGACCTGATCCTGCTCGATCTGCACATGCCCGACATGGACGGCTTCGAAGTGATCGAAGCGCTCAAGCACATCGAGACCGGTGGCTACCTGCCGGTACTCGTGATCACGGCCCAGCCTGCACACAAACTGCGCGCCCTGAAAGCGGGAGCGAAGGATTTCGTCAGCAAACCATTTGACTTCGTCGAGGTGCAGACGCGCATCCACAACATGCTCGAAGTGCGCTTGCTGTACCGCAGGCTGGGCGACCACAACCGCCTGCTCGAGCAGACCGTACTCGAGCGCACCGCCGAGTTGCGCCAGAGCGAAGCGCGTTTCCAGCGCTTTACCGAACTCTCGTCAGACTGGTACTGGGAGCAAGACGCCGATGGACAATTGACGCAGTTCTCCGGTCCGGTGGAAGAAATGCTCGGCATCAGCAGCGCAACGCCCGAGGAACAGGCTGCGGCCGGCTGGAATGTGCAGCAACGCGGCACGCTCGACACCATGATCGCGAACCGCCAGCCCTTCCTCGACTTCGTCTACAGCCGGACCCTGCCCGATGGACGGATCCAATACCTGCAAGTGAGCGGCGAACCCATGTTCGACAGCGCCAGCGTGTTTACCGGCTATCGGGGTATCGGGCTGGACATTACCGAACGCATGCCGCGCGCCTGATACACCCGCGCCTGCCGCCTGCGTTCGCGCACGGCGGCAGCGCCCCATCGCGGTCCGCTTCCCCTGGCTGGCCCAGCACATCCTGCCTCCCCCCTCCCTGTCTGTGTACGGTTCCGAACGGAACTAACGCAAACCGGAGCGCATGATGCATCCACTCCCCGCTACCGTACCGCCTTCGTCGAGTCGACCCAGGCAGCGCCTCCCGGCCGATTTCCCCCAACCGCCATGTCGAACGCGTGCCCGACGCCGTCGAGCCGTTCTGCCTGCTGCCGCACTCCCTGACCAAAGGATTCACCATGAAACATTCCCTGATTCTGCTCACGCTCGCCGCCACCATCACCCTGTCGGCCTGCCAGCGCGAAGCGCCACCGCCTGTAGTGCAGGTCGTCGCCGGTCCTGCCGGCGCGCCTGGCGCCACCGGCGCTACCGGTGCCACCGGCGCCGAAGCCCAGCCAGGTGCGACCGGCGCGACTGGCGCCACGGGTGCCACCGGCACTGAAGGCGCCCAGGGCCAGGTCGGTGCTACCGGCTACGACGGCGCTAAAGGCAACACCGGCAACACCGGCGCGACCGGCGCGCAAGGCTATGACGGTGAAAAAGGCGACAAGGGCCGTACCGGCGACACCGTGATCGTCGTGCCTGAGCGTTAAACCCCGGCGCTGGCGGCCAGTCCGCCAGCAGCGAGCACGCATGATCCGACAAACGAGTACAACAGGGAGAACAGCATGATCCTGATAGCAGACGATGATTCGGACTTTGCAGAAAACTGTTCCATGATGCTGGAACTGCATGGCTACGACGTCAGCGTGGTAGCCAGTGGAACCCAAGCGCTGGAAACTATTTCCAGCCAGGAGCCCGAGCTGCTCATTTCCGATTGCAGCATGCCTGGCATGACCGGCCTGGAACTGAGCCAGGAGCTCAAGGCCCGGCCATCGTGCAAGCCGCTTCCCATCTTGCTGATGAGCGGCTCGCTGAAATGCAAGGCGGCCCCGGGAACCAGTTACGACGCCTTTTTGAGAAAACCGTTTCTTGCAGAAGAGTTGTTATTCGCCGTGCGCACATTGCTGCCGAACGGCGCCCGTGCCCCATCGGTACAACCAGGCTATTAATGAAATTATCAGACTTCATCCGCAACAATCTTGAATGCATCTTGCAAGAATGGGAAGACTTCGCGTCGACCCTGGCACCGCTTGCCGATGCAAACAAGAAAGAACTTCGTGATCATGCTGCAGCCGTGCTGAAAGTCGTCGCCGACGACCTCGATACGCCACAGGCCGAGCACGAAAGCATTGCCAAGTCGAAGGGCCAGGGACCGCAGGCGGCGGACGACACCGCAGCCGAGATCCATGCAGCCGACCGGGTCGCCTCGGGCTTTACTGGCGAACATGTCATGGCAGAATACCGTGCGCTGCGTTCGAGCGTGCTGCGCCTGTGGGCACGCCAGGTCGACATCACGACCGCCGGCGACATCCAGGACATGATCCGTTTCAACGAATCAATCGACCAGGCCCAGACTGAATCGATGACGCGCTATGCAAAAATGCTGCGCGAAGCCCAGAACCTGTTCCTGGCCATTCTTGGCCACGATGTCCGTACCCCGCTCGGCGCCATCAGCATGGGCGCGCAGGTATTGATGCAAGACCAGAGTCTGCCATCGAAAGTGCTGAAAGTCGCCCTGCGCATTTTCAACAGCTCCAAGCGCATGGATGCAATCGTCCGCGACCTGCTCGATTTTTCCACAACGCACCTGGGCGACGGCATCCCGGTCGATCCACATACAGTGGACCTGGCCGAGATCGGCCATGGCGTGGTCGAAGAAGCCCGGACTTTCCATCCGGACCGCCGCATCGACCTGGTGGTCGAAGGCGACCTGAAAGGGGCCTGGGACGGCGCCCGCATGTCGCAGGCGTTTTCCAACCTGATCACCAACGCGGTTCAGCACGGCAACCCGGAAACCCCGGTCAAGGTGGCCATGCGCGGCCTGCCGACCGAAGTGGTGTATGAGGTCAGCAACGATGCCGACGTGATTCCGACATCCAAGCTGCGCACCCTGTTCGACCCGGTAAAGCGTTTTGCGATTCGCCCCGCCAGCGAACGCGCCGCGACACGCACGCAAAACCTGGGACTGGGACTGTACGTGGTCAAGCAGATCGTCGCTGCCCACGAAGGCGAGGTATCGGTACGCTCGAGCGAACACGACGGCGTTATCTTCTCCGCGCGCTTGCCGCGCGTGATGCCCAATCGCAGGAACGACGACCCGCCGCCAGCCGGATAAGTCTGGTCACCGGCCTGGCTTATCCGGCATGCTCAGCATGAATTTCATCGCTGATGCCTGCCGCTTGGCAGGCCTTTCACTTGGCGCCGCCCTGCTGCCACGAACGAATCTCTGCACTGATGGCGACTGACTCCCCTAGTATTTCTTGCAGCTCGGCCTCGGGCGGCTTGACCTCGCCGTGCAGGATCCGGTCGAGCTTCTGCGCCATGCTGCGCGCGCGCGTGGCCAGTTCGGGCGGGCCGCGGCGGGCCAGTTCCGGATCGTTCAGCTGCGTGAGCGAAATACCTGCTCGGTGGAAGCCGTAGATGAAGCGACCGATCGCCTCGTAATACGCGTCGCTGGCTGACGGGTCGGCCGCACCCGGCTTGCTGCCGGGTGCGTGGTCCGCCGTGGCGTCACAGGCGTTGGTGTCAAAGCTCAAGGCAATCGCGTGGGCATCCGGGGAAAGGCGGGTTACCAGCAGACTCTGTTGCGTAGCGTAGCTGCCGCCATTCATGGCCTTGTCGGTAAAACACACGGCCAGATCCTCGACGCCATCGCTGTTAATGTCGCGCCGCTCGGTCACCACCATCCGGTAAAACCAGTCCGGATACGCGAATTCAACCAGCGTATTCGTCGCCCTGGTCGGCTTCAATTGAAAATCGGCGAAGCTGCGCTGATGCATGGTGCGGCGCGGCCCGAAGGAACTCCGGATCGACGTCAGGTCGAACCGTTCCGCCAAAAACTGTCCCAGCCCCTGATGCGGAAAATGCGAGACCACCGGCGCGGCTTGCGCCGGGCCAGCCAACGCCAGCCAGCAAACACTGACGACCATGCCGATCTTGTTCATCGTTTACTCCTGCTAGTGAGCGCTCAGGGTAACAGAGCGGCCGCAGCGCAAATGCGCGCTTTACCACGCCGCTGACCTGCCCCGCCCAGCCTTCCGCTTTTCTTGCGCACCGTTTAGTATGCAGGAGCGCCGGCCCAGCCTGCTCAGCCCCGAATTAATCAAATGGAAGCGACGATGAGCCAGACCCCTACCCTGTATATCGGCCTGATGTCCGGCACCAGCCTGGACGGCGTCGATGGCGTACTGGCCGACTTTGCCGATGGCAGCATCCAGACCATTGCGGCCGCCTTTACACCCTTCCCTCCCGCACTGCGGGGCGAACTGATGGCACTGCAGGCTGCCAGCGAGAACGAGCTCGAGCGTGAAGCGCTGGCCGCCAATGACCTGGCGCTGTGCTACGCCGACTGCGTACGGCAACTGCTGCCATGCGCCGCAACGCCGGTCGCGGCCATTGCGGTGCACGGCCAGACCATTCGCCATCGCCCCGAACGGGGCTTTACACGCCAGACCAACAATCCGGCCATGCTGGCCGAATTGTGCGGCATCGATGTCATCGCCGACTTTCGCAGCCGCGACATCGCGGCCGGCGGCCAGGGTGCGCCGCTGGTGCCGGCCTTTCATCAGGCCGCCTTCGGCGAGCCGGGCACGGTGCGCGCGGTAGTCAATATTGGTGGAATCGGCAACATCAGCGTGCTGCACGGCGACGGCCGCGTCAGCGGTTTCGATACCGGCCCGGGAAATGTCTTGATGGACTTATGGATCGGCCGTCACCAGGGCAAGCCCTATGACGCGGACGGCGCCTGGGCCGCCAGCGGCGCGGTGCATGCGCCACTGCTGGAGGCGCTGCTCGACGAGCCGTATTTCCGCCAGCCGGGGCCCAAGAGCACGGGGCGTGACCTGTTTCATGATCAATGGCTCAATGCCAAACTGGCAGGTTTCGGCGGCCTTGCGCCACAAGATGTGATGGCAACGCTCACGCGCCTGACGGCGGTCACGATTGCAGAGGCGATCCGGAAAGAAAGCGCGGCGCTGCAGGCCGTCTATGTGTGCGGCGGCGGCGCCTATAACGCGACGCTGCTGCGCGAGATCGGCAGCGCGCTGGGCGGCATTGCGGTGGCATCGACGCAAGTGCTGGGCGTAGCGCCGAATCGGGTCGAGGCGCTGGCCTTTGCCTGGCTCGGCTACCGCTTCATCCAGCGCGAACCGGGCAACCTGCCGGCGGTCACCGGCGCGCGTGGGCTGCGCATCCTGGGCGCGCTGTACCCGGCATAAAAAGCGCCGCGCCAAATGAAACGGCCCGGATCAACCGGGCCGTCGACTGCCCGGCCATGCGGGCTGCCTGGATGCAAACTCAGGCGGAGAACGAAGAACCGCAGCCGCAGGTCGACTGGGCGTTCGGATTCTTGATCACGAACTGGGCGCCTTCGAGGTCGTCTTTATAGTCGATCTCGGCGCCGACCAGGTACTGATAGCTCATCGAGTCGATCAGCAGCTGGACACCGTTCTTTTCCATCGTGGTGTCGTCTTCGTTGACGATTTCGTCAAACGTGAAGCCATACTGGAAACCGGAGCAACCGCCACCTTGCACGAAGACGCGCAGCTTGAGGTCGGGATTGCCCTCTTCTTCGATCAGCTGTGCAACTTTTTCTGCGGCGCTGTCGGTGAAGTTGATCGGGACGGGGATCGTGTCAAGGTCTTGTACTTCGACGACTGCGTTCATGGAGAACTCCTGGTGAATTTCAAATTACCTCCATTATAGACCCTTGGCGCAACTCACGCTGCCAACCCGGCTGCCAACCCGGCGGCCTATCCAGCCTCGGCGTCGGCCAAATGAAACACCGGTTCGCCGGCTGGTTCATGGGTCAGTTTCCCGGTGACCAGGGCGCCGCCATGCATTTCGAGCAAACGGTAATGGACATCACCATGTATGCGGCCTTTCGGCTGTAATTCAAGCAGTTCCGACGAATGCACCGACCCGGCGATATAGCCGTTGACGACCAGGTTGGCGCAGCGTACCTCGCCTTCGATGCGGGCATGCTCGGACACGATCAGCATGCTGTCGGCGCCTTCGGCCGCAAGCACGTTGCCATGCACTTCGCCATCGATGCGCAGCCCCCCGGTGAAGCACAGGTCGCCCTCGATCCGGGCCGAGATGCCGACCAGGCTGTCTATCTCGCTTTTTACTTGTCGACCGAACATGTTCCACCCCTCATGAATGGCGCCGACGGCGGTTACCGGGACGCTTGCTCACCTGTGCATTGCAACCTGTGCATTGGTCAATTTACCGCGCTCAAGAGGTGGGACTTTGATCTAGATCGGCTCGGTAGAAAAGCGCTCTCCTGATCGGGGTTTGCAGAAACCGGACGCAAAATACGCTCCTTGTTTCGCGTTTATGCGACCGAGCTTGTCTCTTTCCGGTCGTGCGTTGCTACGGCCGTCATGCTTACAGTTCGCCCGGCTGCGCGGCTTGCGCCTCGAGCAAGGCGCCGGGCACGCGCCCCGCTGGGGGATCGAGGATAAAGCGCGGTAGCGACAGCACCAGGCCAGTGTGTGGCAAGCTGACGCCGCGCACCCCGCCCGACTGCGAGCGCCGCGCCGCGCCGCCGCGACCGACCAGCTTGGCCAGTCCGAAATCGCGCATGACGTTGGCGAACAGAATGGCCGAAGAATAGGTTGCCGGCCCAATCTTCACAACTATCTTGCCGCCGAAATGCAGCGGATGGTTCAGTTGCGGCTGGCGCCATGTGGAAATTTCGCCGTCCGACACCTCGCCCTGGACGCCCGGCCGAGCGCGCGACATTGCCCTGTACGTCGATCCGGTACGGTAGGGCGTGGTGGCGAGATAGGGCATGAGCCCGTCCAGCCACATCGCGTCGTCGCCGCCACCATTGTTGCTGATATCGATGACCAATGAGGTCACGCCCGCATTCCGGATTTTGGTGAAGGCGTCGTGCGTGAAGGCCATGAACGGCGCAGGGTCGGACGCGCTGAAGCTGCCGACCGTGAGCACGGCGCTGCCGCAACAGCGGATGTCGAGATTGAATTGGTGCGCGAACTGTGCTTCATCGCGCATGAAGGCGGGTACGGCGCGACTGCCGGGCAAGTCGACTATCCGCCCCTGCCCGCCCTTCTCGAGCGCCAGGCGGTATTGCAAGGGCGCTCCGTAGGTCTTCCAGTAGAACAGCCACCAGCGCTGGGCCAGCAGCCTGGCCCGGAAGCTTGGCGTATCGCCGTGGGTTTTCGCCAACAGCGTGCGCACTACCGTCCTGGCATCGATCCCGTTGATCGACACGATGCGCTCCCGCTCAGCCGATGGGGTAGCGCGGCGCACATACAGTTCCGCGTCCTCGTCGAGCTCCACCTCTAGCGGAAACAAGGTGCCGCCACCGGCCAGCCAAGACAGCGTATCGCCTCGCCAGTCAGCGTAGCCCACCAAGAAATGGGCATCGGCAAACAGCGGATTGAGCGAGGCGAGCCGCCGCCATGCCTCGTCGCGCGTCAGTCGCGGCGGCACATCCTGGCCCAGGCGGTCGAACGCCGTGTCCAGGGCGCGTTTATTCGTGGAAAATTCGGGATCAGGATGCATGCGCACGATCGTTTCGCGCATAAAGGCGAGGTCGGCGCGGAACTGGGCGGCAGTGACCGTCTGTGAGGCCTCGTCAGCCGCTGCAGTTGGCACCTGCATGAATGACCACAGCACCGCAAGCAGGGAGAGAAGCCACATTCGCACAGTCATCATCATCCTTCGCTCTGATCGCTCTTGCTGTTGAAAAGTCGTTGAAATAATATACTAGTTTTTCAACACAACGCATTGCGTGGAGAAGATCATGCAGGATGAATACTGGCAAGTCGACGATCCGGCATTGATCGAGGCGCTTGCCTCGCCTATCCGCCAGGAGATCGTCGACACCCTGGGCGCGCTTGGCGTCCCGGTCAGCGCGGCCGAGCTTTCCCTACAGCTCGGCAGGCATGTCGATGGGCTGTATTACCACCTGAAGTTGCTCGCGAAATCCGGATTGGTCGTGGAGTCGATGGCAGATCAAGATGAGGCGCGCCGCTATGCACTTCCGGGAGCAGGTACGCTAGCGCTGCGGCTCGCCTACCGCACCGATACTGAGCCCGGTAAACATGCACTGCGCAAGTTCGCGCGTGCCATGCTGAAAGTGGCACAGCAGGATTTCGATGACGGGCTGGACATGCCGGAGGTCGTCACGAGCGGCAGCGCGCGCCAGCTATGGGCGGCGCGCAACAAGGCGTGGCTGAGTAAAGATGAACTGGCGGAGGCGAATACGCTGCTGCAACGCCTGTGCGACCTGATGAGCCAGCCTCGCACGCCGGAGCGCACGCAGCTTCTCAGTTGTGCGTTCGTGCTGGCGCCGCACTTGGCGCGTACGAAGCGCAGGGGGAGCGATGGAAGTACCGATGGAGGGTGAAGCGGCCGCGTCTGAACGCCGGCCGCTTCACCCTGACAAGCTTACGGCAGCAGCGCGATCTGCCTCAAGCCCGTGGTTTCGTCGAGGCCGAACATCAGGTTCATGCACTGCACGGCCTGGCCGGAAGCGCCTTTCACCAGATTGTCCTGCACCACCAGGATCACGACCGTGTTGCCGCCGTCCGGGCGGTGCACCGCCAGGCGCAGCATGTTCGAGCCGCGGGTCGAACGGGTTTCGGGATGCGATCCGAACGGCATCACGTCCACGAACGGGCTGTCCTTGTATTCATCTTCGAACAGGGCCTGCAGCGCAGCATCGTCGATCTCTTTGGTCAGGCGCGCGTACAGGGTCGCGTGCATGCCGCGGATCATCGGTACCAGGTGCGGCGTGAACACCAGGCCGACCTTCTGGTCGGTGTAGCGGGCCAGCTGGGCCGAGGTTTCCGGCGTGTGGCGGTGACCGTGCACGCCATAGGCCTTGAAGTTGTCGCTCGACTCCGAGAACAGCGTGCCGATCTCGGCCTTGCGACCGGCGCCAGAGACGCCGGATTTGGCGTCGGCGATCAGGTTGCCCGCATCGATGATGCCGGCCTTGAGCAGCGGATAAAAGCCCAGTTGCATCGTGGTCGGGTAGCAGCCCGGGTTGGCGATCAGGCGCGCGCTCTTGATGTCTTCGCGGTTCAGCTCAGGCAGGCCGTACACGGCTTCTTCGATCAGCTCGGGCGCGGTATGCGGGATCTTGTACCACTTCTCGAACGTGGCCTGGTCTTTCAGCCGGAAGTCGGCCGCCAGGTCGATCACCTTGACGCCTGCCGCCAGCAAGGCCGGGGCCTGGGCCATGGCGACGCCGTGCGGGGTCGCGAAGAACACCACGTCGCATTGGGTCAGGTCGGCTTTGTCCGGGCTCGAGAAGGCCAGGTCGACCACCCCGCGCAGCGACGGAAACATGTCGGATACCAAGAGGCCGTCTTCCTTGCGCGAGGTGATCGCGGTCAGTTGTACGTCGGGACGCGCGGCCAACAGCCGCAGCAATTCCACGCCCGTGTATCCGGTGCCGCCAACGATGCCAACTTTGATCATGTTCTGTTCCTTCGTGATGTAAGAATGACCTTTCCAGGACGAAGCTGCATTTTAACAGCCATGAAACATGCGTGCGGCAGGGGTAGGCCGCGCGCGCGCGACGTCCAAAAACAAAAAGCCGCCCACCTTGCGGAGGACGGCTTTCGCCACAGCGCCCGGGGGCGCTGCAAGGAAACGAATTAACGCTTCGAGAACTGCTTTGCGCGACGTGCTTTACGCAGGCCGACTTTCTTACGCTCGACTTCACGGGCGTCACGGGTGACGAAACCGGCACGTGCCAGGTCACCCTTGAGGCCTGCGTCGTAGTCGATCAGAGCGCGGGTGATGCCGTGACGGACGGCGCCTGCCTGGCCCGACTCACCACCGCCGTGCACGTTGACCTTGATGTCGAAACGCTCGACATTGCCGGTCAGTTCCAGCGGCTGGCGAATGACCATCAGGCCGGTTTCGCGCGAGAAGTATTCGTTCGCAGGCTTGCCGTTCACGATGATCAGGCCGGTGCCCGCTTTGATGAACACGCGAGCGACTGCACTCTTGCGACGGCCGGTGCCGTAGTTGTAGTTACCGATCATGTCAGTTCCTTAGAGGGTCAGTGCTTGTGGTTGCTGTGCTGCGTGCGGGTGCGAACCTTCCGCGTACACTTTCAGCTTCTTGATCATTGCATAGCCCAGCGGGCCCTTTGGCAGCATGCCTTTGACAGCTTTTTCCAGGGCGCGGCCCGGGAAGCGCTGTTGCATTTTCAGGAAGTTGGTTTCGTAGATACCGCCCGGGTAGCCCGAGTGACGGTAGTAGGTCTTGTTGGTGGCTTTGGTGCCGGTCACGCGCAGTTTGCCTGCGTTGATGACGACAATAAAGTCACCGGTATCGACGTGCGGAGTGAATTCTGGCTTGTGTTTGCCGCGCAGTCGGAGTGCCACTTCGCTGGCAACACGTCCGAGGACCAAGTCCGTCGCGTCAATCACAAACCAGTCGCGCTGGACTTCATGGCCCTTAGCGGAAAAAGTTTTCATGTTGACTTCCTAATTAAAAGTGCTCACTGTGGTGGTTCCGCCCTTGCTGCAGCGGACTCTGCCTTATTATCTTCCCCGAGCAAAGGGAAAGCCCACGATGATAGCTGATTCCCGGCAGGCACGTCAATGCACGCGCCGCCCGCTGTCGCATTTTCCACCGCCGCTGCCTTCATCCCGGCCCATCGCGCCCACCTTGCATAATCTGGTGCGATAGCGCAACTAACTGATTGACCGGCAAAACAGTGACAACCTACTATGCATGCAACTCTCGAGGAGATTGTGTGAATACAAGATCGTTCCTGCCCGCCGCCCTGTGGCTGATGGCATCCACGGCCACCGCGGCGGCGACCGCCGCCGCGGATACCCGCAACTGCCACCTGCCGGGCGCCACCGACACGCTGCGCTGCGTCACCCTGGATGTCCCGCTCGACCATGCCCAGCCCCGCGCCGGCAGCCTGAAGCTGCATGTCACGGTGGCCCCCGCGCACCGTGACGGCGTTATTGGCGACCCGCTGTTCGTGCTGGCCGGCGGCCCCGGCGAGGCCGGCAGCGACGTGGTGCCGCTGCTGTCGCTTGCCTTCAACCGGGTGCGCGCCACCCGCGACATCGTGTTCATCGACCAGCGCGGCACCGGTCTGTCGGGCAAGCTCGATTGCAAGAGCACGCCCGAATACGAGCACATGAGCCAGGAGCAGCTCGAAGCCGAACTGCGCGCCTGCATCGGCGCCCACAAGGCGCCATGGGGCGCCTACACCACCGATGCCGCCGCGCGCGACATCGAAGTCGTGCGCCGCAAGCTCGGCTACGGCGCCGTGAATGTCTGGGGTGGTTCGTATGGCACGCGCCTGGCCCAGGCCTATGCGCGCCTGTACCCGGCCAGCGTGCGCAGCCTGGTGCTCGACGGCGTAGCCGCGCCCGACCAGGTAATTCCGGCCGGCGCCCGCGACGCCCAGGCCGCGCTCGACAAGACCTTCGCACTGTGCGCCAAGGATGCCGCCTGCAACAAGGCCTTCCCGAACGTGCGCGCCGAGTTCGACGGCTTGACCGCGAAGCTGGCCGCCGGCCCGATCCGGCTGTCGCTGACCAACCCGCGCACCGCGCAGCCACTGACGCTGAGCATGAGCTCGGAGCGCTTCCTGGGCACCGTGCACAGCATCCTGTACTCGCCGGCCGATGCGCGCCGCCTGCCCTACCTGATCCACAATGCGGCCCAGGGCCGCTGGCAGCCCTTCGTGGCGCGCCAGAACATGGCGAGCGACTACGGCGTCCAAGGCAATATCGCGATGCTGATGCACCTGGCGGTGGTCTGCGCCGAAGACATTCCGCGCCTCACGCCCGAGCTGCGTGCCGCGGACGCCGGCCAGCTGACCAAGACCCTGGCCGACAAGATCCCGGCCATCTGCCAGCAGATGAAGGTGCCTGCGGTGGCCGCGCGCGCGCCGACGCAGATCACGGTGCCGGCCCTGCTGCTGTCGGGCGCGCTGGACCCGGTCACGCCGCCGCACCGCGCCGCCAGCGCCGCGAAATACATGGCGCGCGCCCAGCATGTGGTGGTGGCCAATGCCGGTCATGGCGTGTCGCAGCTTGGCTGCGCGCCGCGCCTGCTGCGCGCATTTCTCGACAAGCCGCAGGCTGCGCTCGATGCCAAATGCCTGAACGATATCCCGGCCCCCACCTTCCAGCTCGGCAGCGCCGGTCCGCAACCATAAGGCGACAGACATGATTGAAGTCCACGATGTACGCAAGCAGTTCGGCGACGTAAAGGCGTTGTCCGGTGTCAGCTTCACCGCCCGCGACGGCCAGATCACCGCCCTGCTCGGCCCTAACGGCGCCGGCAAGACTACCCTGCTGCGCACCCTGGTCGGCCTGCTCAAGCGCGACCACGGCACGATCTCGATCGACGGCATCGATCCGGAACAAGACCCGATGGCGGTACGCCGCAGCATCGGTTTCCTGACCGACCAGTTCGGGTTGTACGAGCGCCTCTCCACCCGCGAATACCTCACTTATTTCGGCGAACTCAATGGCATGGAGCGTGCCGCCATCAATGCCCGCATCGACGAAGTGTCCGAACTGCTCGGCATGGAAGACATCCTGGCGCGCCGCAGCAAGGGCTTCTCGCAAGGCCAGCGCATCAAGGTAGCGCTGGCGCGCACGCTGCTGCACCGCCCGCGCCACCTGCTGCTAGACGAGCCCAGCCGCGGCCTGGACGTGATGAGCACGCGCGCATTGCGCACCGCCCTGGGCGCGCTGCGCGCCGACGGCTGCTGCGTGATCATGGCCACCCATGTGATGCAGGAAGTGAGTCACCTGTGCGAAGACGTGATCGTCATCGCCGCCGGCCACACCGTGGCCCAGGGTTCACCCGACGAACTGTGCCGGCGCACCGGCATCTCCAACCTCGAAGACGCTTTCGTCAGCCTGGTCGGCACCGAAGAAGGAATCGCATGAAATCCAAGCTGTTGATCGTGTTTCGCAAGGAACTGCGCGAGACCCTGCGCGAGAAGCGCACCGTTGCCCTGCTCGCGATGTTCACGCTGCTGTACCCGATCCTGATCGGCCTGATGCTGCACCAGCTGATCGACAAGAACACCAAGACCGAACGCGAAGGCGTCGAGCTGGCGGTGATCGGCGGCGCCAAGGCCCCGACCCTGATGGCCCAGTTGGGCGAAAAGAACATCACGGTCCAGGCTACCCAACCGATGACCGAAGACGCCATCGGCGAGCTGCTGCGCACCAAGAAAGTCGCGGCGGTGCTGCGCCTGCCCGACGACTATGCCGAAAACTATTACGCGCTGCGTCCGGCCCGTCTCGAAGTCTGGTACGACTCGGCGACCGAGTCCGGCCCGCAGCGCCGCGAAGTCGAAGACGTGCTGGAAGCCTACGGCGCCAACGTCGCCAGCGCGCGCCTGCTGGCGCACGGCGTATCGCCCGCCGCGCTCACGCCGATCCAGGTGCAGCGCTACGACACCGGCACCAACGCGTCGCGCTCGGCGGTGATCATTGGCGGCATCATCGGCATCCTGTTCTTCCCGGCCTTCATGCTGAGCATGTCGGCGGCGGTCGACAGCACCGCCGGCGAACGCGAACGCCGTTCGCTCGAGGTGCTGATGGCGCAACCGCTCCACACCTGGGAACTGGTGGGCGGCAAATGGCTGGCCGCGAGCATCCTGGGCATCGTCGGCGTGACCCTCGAACTGATCCTGGGGCACCTGATCCTCAAGTGGCTGCCACTGGAAGAAATTGGCATGTCCTGGAGCCTGGGCTGGGGCGACCTGGCGCTGGTGTGCCTGGCGACGGTGCCATTGTCGCTGCTGGCCGGCGCGCTGTACGTGGCCCTGGCGATGAATGCCAAGACCTTCAAGGAAGCGCAGACGGTGCTGGGCATCGTGATGATCGTGCCGCTGATACCGGGCATGGTCCTGTCCTTCCTCGACCTCAAGACCGCGCAGTGGATGTACCTGGTGCCGATGGTATCGAACCAGACACTGGTCAAGGAGCTGTCCAAGGGCGGCGACATCGGCGCGCTGCCGTTCCTGATGACCTTCCTGTGCGCCCTGCTGCCGGCGCTGGCCGTGGCGGTCTTTGCCAGCTGGCGCATGAAGAGCGAGCGTTACGTGCTGGGCGTGTAAGGCCGGGCGCGCCGGCAGAGGCGCCGCTGCTGCCTTACAATACCCCAGTCAGTAACGGATCAACCGCGGAGAAATCGAATGGAAGTCAAAGTCATCTGGAACGGCCCGTCGGGCATGGGGTTTCGTGCCGAAACCGGCAGCGGCCACGTGGTGGCCATGGATGGGGCGCCCGAAGGCGGTGGCCACAACCTGGCGCCGCGCCCGATGGAACTGGTCCTGGCCGGCACCGGCGGCTGCAGCGCCTACGACGTGGTGCTGATCCTGAAGCGCGGCCGCGAGGACATACGCGGCTGCGACGTGACGCTGCAGGCCGAGCGCGCCGACACCGACCCCAAGGTATTTACCAAGATTAACTTTCACTTCACGGTCACCGGGCGCAATCTCAAGCCGGCAGCGGTGGAACGCGCCGTGACCCTGTCGCACGAAAAATACTGCTCGGCCTCGATCATGCTGGCCAAGACGGTAGAGATGACGCATACGATCGAAATCGTGGAAGTGTAAATCGTGGAAGTGTAATCTTGCGCGTCGGCTGATTCGGCGCGTGGACGAGTTGCTCGTCCACGCGATGATTCTCATCGTACCCGCCGCGGCGTTCTTAAATCCGGTATGCCGTCGTCGTCATCACCTTCGACATTGCCTGCATCGCCAGCCTCACTGGCATGGGCGTGTCTTTCGCGCCAAGCGCCTGGGCCGAGGCGCCGTGGGCGATTTCATCGACCCGCATCTGTTCCACGATCGCGCGCGAGCGCGCATCTTGCGGCGGCAACTGCTCCAGATGCTGGCCGAGGTGGGCTTCGACCTGGCGCTCGGTCTCGACCACGAAGCCCAGGCTGTGCTGGTCGCCCAGCTTGGCGGCGATGCTGCCGAGCACATAGGAGCCCGCATACCACAGCGGATTGAGCACGCTCGGCTGCGAACCCAGCTCCGACAGGCGCTCGGCGGTCCAGGCCAAATGGTCTTCTTCTTCGCGTGCCGACTTGCGGAACTGGGCGCGGATGGTGTCGCTCCTGCCAAAGCGCGCCTGGGCGTCGTACAGCGCCTGGGCGCACACTTCGCCGACGTGGTTCACGCGCATCAGGCCCGCACTGTGGCGGCGCTCTTCGTCGCTCAATTCGCTGTCGGTCGCATGGGCGGCAGGATTCGGGCGCGACGACGCGGCGACGCCGCCCACCACGCGCAGGGCCTTGTCAAAACCGGTAATCAAGCGATCGAGGGGAGAATGGGTGTGGCGAACGGTCATGGTGTGATCGATGCGATATCGGAAAACACCATTATAGGGCTTGCGCCAGCACGGGGACGCCGCGCTTGACGGCGCCCGTTCAGCCGCCGTGCGGCCCGGCCGCCAGTGCCTTTTGCCGCGCCACCCAGTCGGCCAGCGGACCATCTGGGTCGAGCCCCGAGATGTTCTTGGCCACGCCCAGATTGAGCTCGAGCAGGAAGGGAATCGATTCGACTGGAATTTCCGGGCAGTGGCTGCGCAAGGCCTGCATGAAGCGCGCGCATTCCACGGTTGGCATCACCTTCTCGCCGCTCATGAACTGCAGCACGCTGGCGATGCTATGGCCCTTGCCCAGCGTATGATAGATGAAGCGGTTGAACGCGCGGTCGACCAGCTTGAAGTCGATTTCCTCCTCGGTCATCAACCCGGCAAGGTAATGCAGCCCCAGCCCGACCCGGAACCAGTCGGTCGCTTCAAGGCGGTCGCGGCCTTCGCGCATCAATGCCAGCAGCCTGTCCTGGATCAGCTTGTTCATTCTTCCATTATCCACATTTCCACTGCGGATGCGAGCAATGTTTTCTTAAAGGAACTAGTGCTGCGTCTGTCATTGGATTATGCAGTCCAGTCGGTCGGATTGCCCGTGCGTCGCAGAGACAGCACATATGGCGAGACAATTTAATACAATGCAAGTGTTGAAGGAAGTTTACGCGTACGCCGTCGCGCGTCGTCATGGAGCAGGCATGGAATTACGTATCCGCAATCTGTCGAAGACCTACGCCAATGGCGTGGTGGCGCTCGACCGTGTCACGCTGACCATCCCTGCCGGGATGTTCGGCCTGCTCGGCCCGAACGGCGCCGGCAAATCGACGCTGATGCGGATCCTGGCCACGCTGCAGGAATGCGATGCCGGCTCGGTCTTCCTGGACGACATCGATGTCCTCGACGAAAAGGACGAAGTGCGCCGCATGCTTGGCTACTTGCCGCAGGATTTCGGCGTCTACCCGAAAGTGACCGCTTACGAACTGCTCGATCATTTCGCCCAGCTCAAGGGCCTGTCGCACAAGGGGCGGCGGCGCGAAGTGGTCGACGGCCTGCTCCAGCAAACCAATCTCTGGGAAGTGCGCAACCAGCGCATGGGCACGTATTCGGGCGGCATGCGCCAGCGCTTCGGCATCGCCCAGGCGCTGCTGGGCGACCCGCGCCTGATCATCGTCGATGAACCAACCGCGGGCCTGGACCCGCAGGAACGGGTGCGCTTCCACAACCTGCTGTCCGAGATCGGCGAAGACAAGACCGTCATCCTGTCGACCCACATCGTGTCGGACGTGGCCGATTTGTGCGCCAACATGGCGATCATCAACAAGGGCCAGGTGCTGCTGTGCGGCGACCCGCAAGACCTGGTCTACGAGGTCGAAGACAATATCTGGGCGCGCTTCGTCACCAAGCAGGAACTGCCGCTGTTCCAGAAACGCCACCAGGTCATCTCGACCCGCCTGCTCACCGGCCGCACCCTGATCCACGTATATGCCGAGGGCGACCCGGGCGACGGCTTCGAGCCGGCGCGCGCCAGCCTGGACGATGTGTACTTCGCCACCATCGCCGGCCGCTTCAACGCCGCCGCAGTGGATTGCTGAGCACCGCGAACGGCACGATGCGTCCCACGATCGCTCCCCTCTTCGCCATCGCCCGTTTCGAGGCGATGCAGCGCCTGCGACTGCTCTCGACCTGGGTCTATTTCGGCATGTTCCTGGCGCTGGCGCTGCTATGGATGGCGGCGGCGGGCGGTGTGTTCCGCGATGCCGTGGTCACCTTCGGCGGCCGGGTCCTGATCAATGCGCCGCGCCAGGTCGCGCTGACCGCCTCCTTCCTGGGCTGCTTCGGGGTAGTGGTGGTGGCCGCCGTGATGGGCCGCTCGGTGCAGCAAGACTTCGAGTACGACATGCACCACTTTTTCTACAGCGCGCCGATCCGCAAGCACCACTACGTGCTGGGCCGCTTCCTGGGCGCCTTTGCCACGCTGGCGGTGATCCTGTCGAGCATTGTGCTCGGCGCCTGGCTGGGCAGCTATATTCCCGGCATCGAAGCCGACCGCGTTGGCCCGGCCCCGCTCTCGACCTTCCTGCTGCCCTATCTGTTTACACTACTGCCCAACACCTTCATCTTCGGCGCCCTGTTCTTCGTGCTCGCTGCGCTGTCGCGCCGCATGCTGCCGGTGTACGTGGCCAGCATCGTCATGATGATCGGCTACATCATCGCACCCTCGCTGGCGCGCGATCTCGATTACAAGACCCTGGCCGCACTGATCGACCCGTTCGGCACCACGGCGCTGATCCGCCTGACCGAATACTGGCCTATCGCCGAGCGCAACACCCGCCCGGTGCTGCTCGAAGGCGTGTTCCTGGTCAACCGCCTGATCTGGGTCGGCTTCGGCCTGACCGTGCTGCTGCTCGGCTACTGGCGCTTCCACACCACCGGCAGCATCGACCCGCGCAATGGCAAGGGGGCGGCACTGGCAGACGATCCGCCTCCAGTGCCGCGGTCGCCGGTGACGGGCGACACCCGCGAAACGCCGGACTTCGCGCACCGCAGCCTGGCGATCCTGCTTGGCAAGTCGAGCTGGTACAACCTGCGCGAGGTCATTAAGAACATCTATTTTCTGGCGCTGGCCCTGGCCGGCGTCCTGATCCTGGCCGCCAGCGCCATCGACCTCGGCGCCATCTACGGCACCACCACCGAGCCGGTCACCTACCTGGTGCTGGAACTGATCCGCGACGTATTCGGTCTGTACATCCTGGTAGTGACCACGCTGTTCGCCGGCGAATTGGTATGGCGCGAGCGCGAAGCCCGCATGGCCCAGATGCTCGACGCCCTGCCGGCGCCAAGCTGGCTGCCGCTGGCCGGCAAGACGCTGGCGCTGGTCGGCATGCAGGCGTTGCTGCTGTCAATGGCGATGGTGGTGGGCATGCTGATCCAGCTGTCCAAGGGGTATTTCGGGCTTGAGCCAGGCCTCTATCTGCGCTTCCTGTTCACGGTGCTGCTGCCGCAGTACGCGCTGCTGGCGGTGGCGGCGATTGCCATGCAGGTTATCGTCAACAACAAGTACCTGGCCTATGTCATCCTGATCGCGCTGTACCTGATAGCCGGCACCGCACAGGGCTATGGGCTGGACCATCCGATGCTGCTGTACGGGTACACGCCGTCGTTCCGCTATTCCGAGATGAACGGCTTTGGCCACTATCTGTTGCGCGAGCACCTGTTCCAGCTGTATTGGGGCGGCCTGGCACTGATGCTGATGGTGGCGGCGCGCGTGCTGTGGGCGCGCGGCGTCGATAGCGGCTGGCGCGAGCGCCTGGAGCTGGCACGCCGCAATCTGTCCCCGGCGGTGCTGCTGGGCTTCGGCGCGGGCTTGGCCGTGTTTGCCGCAACCGGCGCCCTGCTCGCCTGGGAACTGGCAGCCGGCGGCTACCAGAGCACCGTGCAGCTCGAGAAGACGCGCGCCGAGTACGAACAACGCTATCGTCGCTATGCAAAACTGCCGCAGCCGCGCATCGCCGATGTCAGCCTCGCCGTGAACATCCATCCCGAGCAGCGCACGCTGGCCGTCCAGGGCGTCTACCAGCTCGAGAACCGCAGCGGCGTACCGGTGTCCGACATCATCCTGTACCAGCAGCGCGGGGCGGCGCTCGCTACCCGCTTCTCGCAGCCGGCCCGGACCATTTTGGCTGACCCGGAACGTGGTTTTTACCGCTACCGCCTGGCCACACCGTTGCAACCGGGCGCGCGCATGGCGCTCGGGTTCGGCGTTGGCTATGCGCCGGGTGGCCTGCTTGGAATCGGCCGCGATACGCCGGTGGTCGGCAACGGCAGTTTCTTCACCAACGATGTCATGCCGCGCATCGGCTACCAGCCGGCGCGGGAACTGGTCGACGAGCGCGACCGCAAGCGCCACGGCCTGCCGCCAAAAAATCCGATGGCCGCGCGCGACGACCCTGAAGGGCGCGCCAACAACGGCTTGGCCGTCGATGCCGACTGGATCGGCTTCGACGCCGTGGTCAGTACCAGCGCGGACCAGATCGCAATCGCCCCGGGCACGCTGGAGCGCGAATGGATGGCGGGGGGACGTCGCTACTTCCACTACCGGATGGACGAGCCGATCCTGAATTTCTATGCCATCCAGTCTGCGCGCTACGAAGTGCGCCATGACCGCTGGCAGGACGTGACCATCGACGTGTATCACCATCCAGGCCACGACGACAACGTCGAGCGCATGATCCGCGGCGCCCAGGCCGGCCTGGACTACGCCTCGAGCCGCTTCGGCCCCTACCAGTTCCGCGAGCTGCGCATCGTCGAATTCCCGCGCTACAGCAAGCATGCGCAGGCCTTCCCGGGCACCATCCCGTTCTCGGAAAGCACGGGCTTTATTGCGCGCATCGACAGCGATTCGGCGAAGGACATCGATTACCCGTTTTATGTCAGCGCGCACGAAACGGCGCACCAGTGGTGGGGCCACCAGCTGGTGGGCGCCAACACGCGCGGCGCCACCGCCTTGTCGGAAAGCCTGTCCGAATACACGGCGCTGATGGTCATGCAGCGCGCCGTCGGCGCGCACAAGATGCGGCGCTTCTTGCGCCACAACCTCGACGCCTACCTGATGGGCCGCGCGCTGGAGCGGCGCAAGGAGCTGCCGCTGGCGCAGAACGAGAACCAGGATTACATACATTACCGCAAGGGCAGCCTGGCGCTCTACCTGTTGCAGGACTTGCTCGGCGAAGACACCGTCAATGGCGTGCTGCGCACCCTGCTCGAGACGCACGGCTCCAGGGGCGCGCCTTACCCCGGCGTGACGGTGCTGGTGGACGCGCTGCGCGCGGTGGCGCCGCCGGACAAGGCTTACCTGATCGACGATCTGTTCGAGTCGATCGTGCTGTACGAGAACCGCGCCGACAGCGCCAGCGCGCGCCAGCGCCCGGACGGCAAGTTCGAGGTAACGATCCAGGCCCATGCCGGCAAGGTGCGCGTGGGCGAGCTGGGCGACGAGAAGCCGGCGCTACTGCGAGACTATATCGAGTTCGGCGTCGACGACCATCACGGCAACCCGCTGGCGCGCGAGCGGCGCCTGGTCGACCGGGCGGCCCAGAGCGTCACCCTGGTAGTGGGCGCGCGTCCGGCACGGGCCGGCATCGACCCCGACAACAAGCTTATTGATAGAAAACCAACAGATAACATGGTTCACGTCGACAACCTTTAACTTGCACGTTATTATTTCGAAACTATTACTCGAAGGAGCATCATGTCGAACCTGGTTGCCGAGATTGCTGAACAGATCCAGCTGCTGAGTGCAGACGAAAAGCACGCCCTGGTGCGCATTTTGCTCCAGGATATCGACGGCCCCGACGAGGATGCGGACGAAGCCTGGCGCAACGAAGTAGTGCGCCGTGTAAAGGCGATCCACAATGGCGAAGCGGCGATCCGCGCGCTGCAGGAGTGGCAAGACTGACCATCGGCCGGCGCGGCATGCGCGCCTCGTAAAAAACCGTGGTTCGTGAACTGAACCCCAAAAGTTGGACACCAACTTTTGGGGTTTTTTCATGAGGACGCCATTACGCTGCGATGCGCGCGGCTTCGTCGGCCGCTTCGCCCGCTTCGCCCGCTTTGGCATCCTGCGGCACCGCGCCGCTACGCTCCCCTGCCCATGTGTGCGGCGCCTTGCCTGCGATCCTGGCTGGCGCCTGGGGTGCGTGCGGCAGCGCCTGCGCGGCCTGCGCCAGCTGGAAGATCCCGACCAGTTGCGCCAGACCGGCTGCCTGCTCGCGCATCGCGGCGGCGGCGGCGGCGGCTTGTTCCACCAGCGCCGCGTTCTGCTGCGTCACCCCGTCCATCTGCACGATCGACTGGTTGACCTGCTCGATGCCGTGGCGCTGCTCCTGGCTGGCCGCCGCGATCTCGCCGATGATGTCGGACACCCGCTGCACGCTCGCCACGACATCGTCCATCGTGCGCCCGGCCTGGTCCACCAGGCGCGAGCCGGCTTCGACGCGGGCCACCGAGTCGCCGATCAATGCCTTGATCTCCTTGGCCGCCGCCGCCGAACGCTGCGCCAGGTTACGCACCTCGCCCGCCACCACCGCAAAGCCGCGCCCCTGCTCTCCGGCGCGCGCTGCCTCGACCGCCGCGTTCAGGGCCAGGATATTGGTCTGGAAGGCGATGCCGTCAATGACCGTGATGATGTCGGCGATCTTGCGCGAGGCCTGGTTAATCGAGCCCATCGTCACCACCACCTCGGCCACCACTTCACCGCCGCGGGCGGCCGTATCTGCGGCACTGGCGGCCAGCTGCTTGGCCTGGCGCGCGTTGTCGGCATTTTGCTTGACGGTCGAGGTCAGTTCTTCCATCGACGATGCCGTTTCCTCCAGCGAGCCGGCCTGCTGCTCGGTGCGGGCCGACAAATCCTGGTTGCCGATCGAAATCTCGCGCGCGGCGGTTTCGATGGCCCCGGTGCCGGCCCGCACCTTCGACACGATCGCCACCAGCGCGGCGTTCATGGCCTTGAGCGCGGCCATCAATTCGCCCGCCTCGTCATTGGTGCGCACCTTGACCTCGGTGGTCAGGTCGCCGCGCGCCACCTGTTCGGCCAGCGTGACAGCGCGGCGCAGCGGAATACTGATGTTGCGGCCGAGCTGATAGGCCATGAACACGGCCAGCACGGCGGCGATCAGGCCGCCGCCCACCAGGGTGCGCTGTATGGCCGATTCCAGCGCAGCGACCTCTGCCGAGAGCTGGGCTGCCCGCATGGTTTCACCTGCCCGGACCTGTTCGATCAAGGCGCGCATCGCCTCCATGCCGGACTTGCCCTTGCCTTCCTGCTCGGCCGCGACGACCTGCGCCAGGTCCGCCTCGAGCACGCCGCGGCGCAGTGCGATCATCGGGTCGACCGCCTGCGCGAGCCATGCAAGCTGGCGCTGCGCCAACTCCTTCAGGCGCGCCTGCTGCGTCTCGTCGCCGGCAGTCAGTGCCGCGGCCTGGTCAAGGTGCTGCCCGAAGACCTGCTTGCCGGCCGTGTAAGGCAAGAGCGAGGCTTCCTGGCCGCTCAGGGCATAGGCCCGCTGGCCGGCCTCGATATCCATCAGGGCGGCCATGGCGGCATCGACCTCGCCCAGTGCCTGGTAGCTGCGTACGTTGGCGTCGCTGGCGGCTGCCAGGGCGGTGAAATTGGCATAGGCAAACGCGACGACGATGCCGGTGATGCCGATCAGGATGCCGTAGCCCAGGTATAGCCGGGTCGCGATTTTCAGGTCAGAGAGCTTCATGGGTTTCAGACGGATAAGTTGTTAGTAGAGTGATGCCCGGAGTGCGGGCACGACCACATGACGAAACTTCAAGCCTCAAGGGCTTGTCTGATTATTACTTGAGAAACTGATACTGAAAAGAAAAATATTGCTTAATGGTAGTGCAAGGCGTTGTAGGGAATGCATTGTTTGCATGGTGCATAAAATGAGGGGATGTTGATCGAGTAGGGGGCGAGGTCACCCTCGCCGCCCTCTCACACCACCGTACGTGCGGTTCCGCATACGGCGGTTCATTAAACAAACTGGAAGCGCTGCCGGGTATCCGGCAGCGAAACCAAACCTAGTGTGTCGAAGAAGCGTTTAGGAAACGCATTGTTCATGTGGCTTGCGCCGGCGTTCCACCAAGGGCCCCGTCCATTGCTTGCCGATTTCCATGCCCGATGCGCATCCAGGCCTCGGTGCTGCAGATTCCGGTTACGTGTCGCAGGATGCTTCCATTGACGCCATAGCAGGCACCGCAGCTTGCGACGTATCCACCCGTCCAGGTCCTGCAACACACCTTTCACCTCGGTCAGCCGAAAGTACGACATCCAGCCGCGCAGCACCGGGTTCAGTTCGTTGATCGTGGCGCCGAGGTTGCGCGAAGCATTCCCGACGACGATTTCCCTTACCTTGTCTCTCAGCCGCTGGATACTGCTGTCGGCGACTTTCAGACGCACCTGTTTGTGCCACGTGAAGCTGTAGCCGAGGAACTTCCTCTGCCAAGGCCGTGCCACGGCGCTTTTCTCCCGATTGACCCGAAGCCTGAGCTTGCTCTCCAGGTAATCGGTGATTGCCGCCATCGCACGTTGTCCTGCCTGCTCGCTTCCGACATAGATATTGCAGTCATCGGCGTATCGGCAGAACCGGTGTCCCCGGCGTTCCAGTTCACGGTCAAGATCGGTCAGCAGGATGTTCGACAGCAGCGGAGATAAAGGGCCACCTTGCGGCGTGCCTTCCGTCCTCATGCTGACGACCCCGTCGGCCATCATGCCCGCTTCGAGGTAACGCCGGATCAGTTTCAAGATCCGCTCGTCCTTGACCTTGCGTGCGACGCGCGCCATCAGAATGTCGTGGTTCACACGGTCAAAGAACTTCTCCAAATCCAGATCGACCACCCAACGGCGGCCTTCCCGGATATAGCCTTGGGCCCGCTGTACCGCTTGCCATGCATTGCGGCCGGGACGGAACCCGTAGCTGTGTTCGGAAAATCCAGATTCGAATTCCGGTTGCAAGACTTGCAGCAGCGCCTGCTGGATCAGTCGATCTATCACCGTCGGTATGCCCAGCGTTCGTACCCCGCCGTTCGGCGTCGGTATTTCCACCTTGCGTACCGCTCGTGGCATGTAACCGCCCGCCAGCAGTGCTGCCCGGACCGCTAGCCAGTGCTGTTGCAGCCATGCCTTGAAGTCAGCCACGGTGAGTCCATCGACTCCCGCCGCGCCCTTGTTCCGCATGACCCGCTCATACGCTTGCCAAAGGTTGTTACGTTCCACTACGGCGTCCATCTGCCGCAGTCCTTCCGCTTTCGTTTGCCCATCCGCCGCCGTGCCCACCTCGGCTCCGGACACAGCCGTCGACGACATCCGGTCGCCTCTTTCCGTGCCTGGCGCGGTTGCCCGCCTTGTTGCGTCGTCGATTTGCATCGAGGTCGAATGTCCTAGTCGCGTTGCTCAATGTTCGGGCCTTCGGCTTGGCTCGTCCGGCTGGTCGCCTCGTCCTCACCTACTATGCCCTCTGCTGACTTCTGCATGCGCATCCCGACACCTCGCGATGTCGGTAGCACAAGGCACGCATGCAGATCTCCCCGTACATGGACGCCCCCGTTTTGCCAAGCTCTCTTTTCATGATGGTGTTGAGGTAAAGATTGCACCCGTACATTCGGACTTTCGCTGTGGCTGATGCCACTGTCCCTGATGGGATGAGCTGGTCGGCGCCTCGATCGGGTAAACGCACTGATGTGCTTGGGGAGTCGCGGGCTATGCCAACCACGGTCTGACCTGTTTGCCATCACTCCTTGATCGCCTGTGCAACCGGTGGAATCTACTGCTGGGGTACTGAAATCGTTCTCTGCCTGCCGGGACTGGTCATTGACCGCGCCGATTACGCGACAGCGAAATCGGCGCGGAACTCGACGTCACGCGCCAGAAGCGCCCACGCAATCCTGGCGTTCTTGTTCGCCAACGCGACGGCGGCCACGTTCTTGTTACGCCGTCCGAGCAGATGATGCAGCCAATCCTGCTTAGGCTTGCCTTCTGCATAGCGGATGACGGCCCTGGCGCCATGGATCAGCAACGTTCGCAGGTAGGTGTCGCCACGCTTGCTGATGCCGAGCAGATTGGCCTTTCCTCCTGTCGAATGCTGCTTGGGAACCAGGCCGAGCCACGCCGCCAGCTGCCGGCCGTTCTTGAAGTTCTTTGCGTCCCCAACCGAGGCGATGAGTGCGCTGGCCGTAATCGGCCCGATGCCTGGAATTTTTTCCAGTCGTTTCGACAGTGCGTTGGAACGATGCCAAGCCTGGATCTGCACTTCCAGTTCGCTAACCTGACGGTCCAGCTCTTTCAACTGTTCGAGCAGTCGCATGATCAGAATCTTGAACGCTCCAGGAAGTTCTTCACCGGCCTCATCAAGCAAGAGCGGTACTCGCTCGCGGACAAAACCCAGACCCTTGGGAATAATCAGTCCGAACTCAGCCAGCATGCCGCGGATCTGGTTGCCTTGCGCGGTGCGCGCCTTGACGAAACCCTGCCGGGCCCGATGCACAGCCAGGATCGCCTGCTGCTCGACGTCTTTAATGGGAACGAAGCGCATGTTCGAACGCTGCACCGCTTCGCAGATCGCCTCGGCATCTGCCGCGTCGTTCTTGTTGGTCTTGACGTAGGGCTTGACGAACTGCGGGGCCATCAGCTTGACCGTATGCCCCATCGCCTCGAGCTTACGCGCCCAGAAGTGCGCGCTGCCACATGCTTCCATGCCGATCAGGCAGGGCTGCAGATTTGCGAAAAAGCTCGCCATCTGGTCGCGCTTGACCTGCTTGCGCAGGCATTGCTTACCAGCCTTATCGACGCCGTGGACCTGAAACACGTTCTTTGCCAGGTCGATGCCAATTGCGGTAATCTGCATGATGACGCTCCCTCTCGTTCAGGTGGTGTTTCGACACCACCACTTTGGCACATTTGATGCCGTAGAGTGGGGGCGTCCATCCCATTGGGTATTGCGCACTCACCTTCACGCTTATGCCTGTCGGATCTACGTCGCAGCCTTCCGTACAAGTTTTGGGCTTTGATGATATTGGACATCTCACCCGGCTGCGCCGCCTCGTATCCGCTTCCTGTTCGTCAGGCCAGCGCTTTGCCTTCAGCTTCCTCCAGATTCGCAGTCGCCCGCGACACCCTTGCCGTTCAGCTAACTCTTCCCCTTGTCGGGCGAGTAGAGGACTTTCACCTCCAAGTAAGTGTGCCCTGCCGGGCGCACCAAAAAAAAACGCGAACCCTCGGGCTCGCGTTTTCATTCTTACTTGGATCAGGGCAGTGTTATTTCTCTGCCGCTGCAATCTTCTTGGCCGCTGGCTTGCGCACTGCTGCCTTCTTGGCTGCCGGCTTGGCCGCAGCTTTTTTCGCTGCCGGCTTGGCCGCGGCCTTTTTTGCTGCTGGCTTGGCGGCGGCCTTGCGCGCCGTCTTTGCCGGTGCTGCGCCCTCGCCCTCATCTTCGGCGCCCTCGGCTGCCGCTGCCTTTGGCTTGGCGCCCGGCTTGGCCTTGCGCTCCTCGAATTCGAAGCTGACCTTGCCGTCCTTGCCGCGCACCAAAAATGCCTTGAACGCGCGGCGGGTGCGCTGCGAAACGAAGCCGGGCAACAGGTCGGTCTTGCCATCGACCAGCAGCTTGGCCATCTGTTCCGGCAGGATTTCCTGCTGCAGGATCACCCGGCCGCTGCGGAAGTCGCAGGTCTTCGGCTTGGCCACGCTGTGCTCGCACACATAGGCCAGGCCCATTTCGTACACGCCAGCGGCGCATTTCGGGCACGGGCCCAGCGCGGTCTGGCCGGTAAAGTCGACGCCCTCGGCGTTCTCGTCGTCCTGGTCCTGGCCAAAGTCGAATTCGAGCTTGAAGTTCTTGATTTCTTCGTCGCGCACGATGCGCAGGATGGCCGCGAACGGCCGGCCCATTTTCGAACGGAAACCCTGCAGCGGACCGATGGTGCGGTTCTTGAGCAGGTCTTCGACCTCGCTGATCTCGAACTGGCGGCTGCCCGGTGTCTTCGACATCGAGAATTCGCACTTGGTGCAGGCGAAGCGGCGGTAGTTTTCCTTGACCACGCCGCCACAATTCGGGCATGGCGTCTGCAGGGTCGCGTAATCGCCCGGAATCGTATCGTTGCTGTATTCCTTGGCGCGCTTGACGATAATCTGCGTCATCTGCTGGATCTCGAGCATGAACTCGTCACGCGAGATCTTGCCCTTTTCCATCTGCGACAGCTTGAACTCCCACTCGCCGGTCAGTTCGGGGGCGGTCAGTTCGTTCACGCCCAGGCCGCGCAACAGCGTCATGAGCTGCGCGGCTTTCGCGGTCGGGATCAGCTCGCGGCCTTCGCGGATCAGGTATTTCTCGTTCAGCAAGCCCTCGATGATGGCGGCGCGCGTGGCCGGCGTGCCCAGGCCCTTGCCAGCCATGGCGTCGCGCAGTTCGTCGGAATCGAGCAGCTTGCCCGCCCCTTCCATTGCCGACAGCAGCGTCGCTTCGCTGTAGCGCGCAGGCGGCTTGGTCACCAGGCCATTGGCGCTGACCTTCTCGGTCTGGACCTTCTCGCCCTTTTGCACCGGCACCAGGTTGGCGCCGTCCTTGTCGTCGGTCTGGGATTCCTTGCCATACACGGCAAGCCAGCCCGGGTTGGTCATGACCTTGCCTTCGGTCTTGAACTGGTGGCCCGACACTTCGGTGAAGCGGGTCGTCACCAGGAACTCGGCCGGCGGGAAGAACACCGCCAGGAAACGGCGGGTGACCAGGTCGTACAGCTTCTGTTCCGGCTCGCTCAGGTTCTTTGGAACCACGCCGGTCGGAATGATCGCAAAGTGATCCGAGATCTTGGTGTTGTCGAAGATGCGCTTGTTCGGCTTGACCCAGCCGTTCTTGGTGACCTGCTTGGCGAACTGGTTGTAGTTGTTCGTTTCCGCCAGCGCACCCATGGTGTCCTTGACGGTCTGTACGTAGTCTTCGGGCAGGTGGCGCGAATCGGTACGCGGGTAGGTCAGCACCTTGTGCTTCTCGTACAGCGCCTGCGCCAGGCCCAGCGTGTTCTTGGCCGAGAAGCCAAAGCGGCCGTTGGCCTCGCGCTGCAGGCTGGTCAGGTCGAACAGCGCCGGCGCCATCGAGGTGGTCGGCTTCGATTCTTCGGTGACCACGCCCGGCTTGCCGCGGCAGGCAGTGGCGATCGAATCGGCCGCCAGCTTGCTCCACAGGCGCTCGGCGCGCTTTTCCGGATCGTTCTCGTCTTTCTTGAACTTCTGGTCGAGCCAGCGGCCTTCGTAGACGCCGGCCGCGCACACGAATTCGGCGCGCACTTCCCAGAAATCGCGCGAGACGAACTTCTTGATCTTCTCTTCGCGCTCGACCACGATCGACAGGGTCGGCGTCTGCACCCGGCCCACGGTGGTCAGGTAGAAGCCGCCCTCTTTCGAGTTGAAGGCGGTCATGGCGCGGGTGCCGTTGATGCCGATCAGCCAGTCCGCTTCCGAGCGGCAGCGCGCGGCATCGGCCAGCGGCAGCATTTCCTCGTCGGTGCGCAGCTGCTTGAAGCCTTCGCGGATCGCGTTGGCCGTCATCGACTGCAGCCACAGGCGCTTGACCGGTTGTTTCGCCTTCGCATTCTGGGCGATCAGGCGGAAGATCAGTTCTCCTTCGCGCCCCGCGTCACATGCGTTGATGAGGGTGGTGACATCCTTGCGCTTGATCAGCTTGTTCAACACCTTCAGGCGCGACTCGGTCTTGGCGATCGGGTTCAGCGCGAAATACGGCGGGATCATCGGCAGGTGGGTGAAGCTCCACTTGCCGCGCTTGACGTCGAACTCTTCTGGCACCGCGATCTCGAGCAGGTGGCCGACCGCCGACGACAGCACGTACTCGTCGGATTCGAAGTACTCATCGTGCTTGGTGAAGCCGCCCAGCGTCTTCGCGATGTCGTTCGCGACCGACGGCTTCTCGGCGATGATGAGGGATTTGGTCATAGTTTCTTGTACTTGCTTATATAGTATTGGCCCCGGAATGTCGGCCCCGGAGTGGGCCTCGGTCCGGCTGGTCGGCCCCGCGCATCATACATGCTTGCGGGGCTGGGGGCGATTCGGCCCCTGGTGTCGGTATGTTAACGGTCCCGATGGAGCGGCCAATGATAAGCGCGATGGCGCAGATACCGCAAGTGCACAATCGGAAGCGGGATGCCGGGCCGACGCGCGCCAGGCCAGCGCCGGAAATGGAAAACGGAGCCAGCGGCTCCGTCTTGTCTGGGATCGTCCTGCCCGCTTCGGCAGCCGACGAAAACCTAGTGCAACAGCCGCGGTGTCTGGTCGTCGTCGTCGCCGAACAGGTCGTCGAACATGAGCGCATCGGGCTCCTTGCCCTGGCTCCACAAAACCATCAGCACGATGATCTTGAGCTTGCCCAGCGCCACCGGCGACTCGTCGCAGGCCAGCGCGCGCTCGATGACGATCTCGCGCTGCGTCGGGCTCAATACCTTGGCGCTTTCGAGGAACTGGATGAAGCCGATCGCCGCACTACCGAGCTCGATGTATTCCTCGTCCACGTAATACCGGGTGCCGGTGCAGGCATCGATGGCGTCGGTAACTTCCGCTTCGGTCAGCCCGGACAGCCAGTCCAGCGCCTCGGAGATTTCGATGTCATCGAAACCGACGGCGGACAGCTTGCGTGCCAGGGCCGCCGGCTCGGGGCAGGCGTCAGGACGATAGTACGTCTCGTAGAGGTAGACCAGAATGTCGAACATAGTGGCGCTACTGTAGCAGCTAAGCTCGTCGCGGCACAAGTGTGTCTCGCAGGCGCGCGCGCAGCCAGTAAAAAGCGTTGTTTCGTGGCCTTGTCGGTTCATTCAGTTTTCTTTTATTTCCATGAAATCAAGGCGGTACATTCCAACCAAGCCGCTGGAAAAGGGAATGCTTTTTCGCACGAACCCATGCACGAAGCATAGCCGCGAGCCGCCATGCGATTGCGCATCAAGCTGTTCGCACTACCCGCTGTACCCTGCCGCCTGGCAAGCGTTCGACCAGCCCGGCCAGCTCCAGCGCCAGCAGGTCGCTCGCCAGCGACGCGGCGTCGCCCTGCCAGCGGCCCAGCAATTCGTCCGGTCCGACCGGGTCGTGGCCGAGCGCCGCCAGCAAGGCCTCGGTGCCGGCTGGCACGTCCTGCGCCGCATGCCGCAGCTGCGGCGCGACCATGGGCGAAGCCTGGATTGCCTCGAGAACCTCGTCCACGGTCTCGACCAGCCGGGCGCCTTCGCGGATCAGCTGGTGGCAACCCTTGGCCAGCGCCGAATGAATCGAGCCCGGCAGCGCAAACACTTCGCGCCCCTGCTCGGCCGCCAGTTGCGCCGTGATCAGCGAGCCCGACTGCGCCGCCGCTTCGATCACGAGTACTCCCGCGCTCATGCCGCTGATGATCCGGTTGCGGCGTGGAAAATTGCCGGCCAGCGGCGGCGTGCCAAGCGGGTATTCGCTGACGATGCAGCCGGCCTGGGCGATGCGATGCGCAAGCGCGCGGTTACGCGCCGGATAGATGCGGTCGATGCCGGTGCCGATGACAGCGATGGTCGAGCCCGCACTGCGCAAGGCGCCTTCGTGCGCGGCGGTATCGATGCCCAGCGCCAGTCCCGACACCACGCATAGCCCGGCCTCGGACAAGGATTGTGCGAAGCCCTCGGCGTTGGCGCGGCCCTGGGCACTGGCATTGCGGCTGCCGACCACCGCGACCATCGGCGCGGCCAGCAGTTCGCGCCGCCCTGTTATATAGAGCAGCAAGGGCGGGTCGGGGATGTGGCGCAGCAGCGCGGGATACTCGGGATCGTGCAGCGTGACGATGTGGCGCTGGGGCTGGGCCAGCCAGTCGGCGGTAGCGTCAAGCAGTTGCGCAAGATCGGGCGAGACCGGTGCGCATAGCGCCGCGGCCACTGGCGCTGCCACCTGCGCGGCCAGCGCCGTGTAACCGGCACGCAAGATCGCTGACGGCGAGCCGAAGGCGCCGAGCAGCAGGTTGGCGGTGCGGCACCCCACCCCGCTCGCCTGTTCCAGGCGAATCCAGTCGGCGATGAGGGCAAGGCTGCCGGTGGGGTGGGAGGCCGTGTCTTGCACGGGTGGGATTACTCCGGTGAGCGGGCCACGTCGCCGACTTCCACCGGCGCCGTCACTTGCATGATCAAGCCGTACGAGACGTTCTTGAACACGCGGAAAATGAACAGGCTGCCGTATTGCTCGTCGGGCAGCTTGATCTGCTGTTTGCCGATGCCGAACACGCCTTTGTGGGCCGGGTCGACGATCGTCTTCCCGAGATGATAGAGCTGTAGCACCGAGCCGACATCGAGTCCGTCAAGCGAACCCCGATTGACAGTGACGACCTGGCTCTGGCCGGCATAGGTCACGCCCGCGTAGATCGACATCACGCGCGCATCGACCGGTTGCAGCGGCGCATGCGGCATGTAGTTGCGCACCGGCGCAGGCGGCAGCGGGATCAGCAAGTCGCCAACGCCGATTTCCTGCCGTGTTTCAGTGACGCGGAAGGTATGCACGTCGACGCCCGGCTTGGCTTCGGTATCGAGTGCAACACTGCCCAGATAAGCGGCTTCGTGCGCCAGCACCTTGCCGGTTTGCGGGTCGCGCAGGACGCCGCCAGGGCGGAACACCTGGAAGTTGGCCCCGCCCTGCACATTGCCTTTGACATAGACGCGGTCGCCGGTGCCGAGATAGACGCGGCCTTCCTGCGAGGCCACGATGCGCGGGGCGCCTGCCAGTTCGTCGCCTTCGACTACCAGCGGCTGGGTGAGGTAAGGTTCGATCATGCCGGCCGGGATCGATTGCAGGGCGTCGCGGTCGAGCGCCTCGGTGCGCACCTGCGGCGACAATCTGGTGGTGGGCGGCGCGCTGCGCTCATCGCCACCCGGGCGGGTGAGCGACAGGCGGCCACGGGCGCGGTCGAAATAGATCACCTGGCCTGGATAGATCCAGTGCGGGTTGCGGATTTCATCGCGGTTCATGCCCCACACCTGGGGCCAGCACCATGGGTTCTGCAAGAATGTGCCGGAAATGTCCCAGAGGGTATCGCCCTTGACCACGACATGCTGGTCGGGCGCATTTGGGCGAAACGCGCAATTGGCGGCCTGGACCGGGCTGGCGGCGGCACATGCAACTAGCGCCACGGCAGCAGCACGGGCCACGACTGTGCTAAAATTTTTCATTGAGACGTCCGTTAATGCGTCCGTAAATTGCGGCTTTTACACCGGATAGCTGGCAGCCAGAGTCATCCTGCCCCAGCGAAAGTGGTGGCCAAGCGCACGATGCGTCGCTCCCTGTCCGTAAAAGGGTTGCCGTACTGAATCAAATTCTGCACACAATTCCCGGAACTAGCAAGACAAACCGCGTCCTGCCAGGCCGGTCGAGTGTTGCATTTTTGGTTGTACGCGCATCCCGACCGACTCCATCCTCTTCCTGAATTTCCCGACTATGGCCTTATTGAATATCCTTCGCTACCCTGACCCGCGCCTGCACAAGATCGCCGCCCCGGTCACCGAATTCGGCACCGAACGCCTGCGCCAGCTGGTCGCGGACATGGCCGCCACGATGTACGACGCCCCGGGCGTGGGCCTGGCCGCTTCCCAGGTCGACGTGCATGAGCAGGTCATCACGATCGACGTGTCGGAAACCAACGACCAGCTCATGGTCATGATCAATCCCGAAATCACCTGGTCCAGCGACGACAAGCAGGTCTACGACGAAGGCTGTTTGTCGGTACCTGGCGTCTACGACGGCGTCGAGCGTCCATCGCGCGTCAAGTGCAAGGCGCGCGATGTCGATGGCAAGGAGTTCGAGATCGAAGCCGACGGCCTGCTGGCCGTGTGCATCCAGCACGAGATGGACCACCTGGTCGGCAAGGTCTTCGTCGAATACCTGTCGCCGCTCAAGCGCAACCGCATCAAGGCCAAGCTGCAAAAAGAAGAGCGCGGAATGGAACGCGAGGCTGCGCTCAGGGCCGCCGGCCGCCGCTACTGAGATGGCGCCGATGCGAGTCGTTTTTGCCGGCACCCCCGAGTTTGCCGCGAGTGCCCTGCGCGCGCTGCACCAGGCCGGCTTCGAGATCCCCCTGGTCCTGACCCAGCCCGACCGCCCGGCCGGGCGCGGCATGCAGTTGCAGGCTTCCGCGGTCAAGCAGTATGCGCTGGCGCACGGCATCGAGGTGGCGCAGCCTTTGTCGCTGCGCACGGACAGCAAGGACCCGCAACGCGCCGAACAGGCGCAGGCCATCCACCAACGCCTGCTGGACCTGGACTATGACGTGATGGTGGTGGCGGCCTATGGGCTGATCCTGCCGCGCGCCACACTCGATATCAAGCCTTGCATCAACATCCATGGTTCGCTGCTGCCGCGCTGGCGCGGCGCCGCGCCCATTCACCGCGCCATCGAAGCGGGCGACCGCGAGACCGGGGTGACCATCATGGGCATGGAAGAAGGGCTCGACACCGGGCCGATGATGCTCATCGAGCGCGTTGCGATCGGCGACACCGATACCACTGGCAGCCTGCACGACACGCTGGCGGAACTGGGCGCGAACATGATCGTCGAGGCGCTGCGCAAGATGGCGCAAGGGCAGCTCGATGCGGTGCCGCAACCGGAACAGGGCGTGACCTATGCCGCCAAGATCAGCAAAGAAGAAGCAAAGCTCGATTTCGGCTTGCCGGCTACGCTATTGTGGCGCCGGATACGCGCGTTCAACCCGTTTCCGGGTGCGCACGGGCTGGTTGATGACGTGACGGTGAAGATCTGGAACGCCGAACTGGCGCCGGGCAGCGGCGCGCCGGGGCAGGTGCTGTCAGCCGATGGCCAGCACGGTATCGTGGTGGCGTGTGCAGAAGGCGCACTGCGGCTGACCGAACTACAGAAGCCGGGCGGCAAGCGCTTGCCCGCTGCGGAGTTTTTGAAAAGCCTGCCGTTGGCCGGCATGCGATTTTCGTAGCGCGGCCGGGCTAGCCGCCCGCGCTCATCCACCCGGCCTGGGGCTTGCGCCCCAAGCCATTACTTGTCGTACTTTGCTGCGGCGGCGCGCTGCGCGTCCATGTGCTCGCGCAGCACCTGGTTGATGCGGGTCTGGTAGCCCGGGCCCGCACCCTTGAACCATTCCAGCATGTCCACGTCCAGGCGGATCGTCACGATCTGCTTGACGCCATTGGCCAACAGCGGCTTCGACGCGATGGTCGGCTCCTCATCACGCATCACCGCGTGGTCCCAGTCCGGCACATATTCTTTGTTCATACCCTATCCCGTTAAAAGCATAGCCAACGATGTGTCGACTAGGTAATTGTCGTTGGTGTATGTAACGCAAAGATTGCGGATACGACGGGTTTTGTAACGCAATGTATCAGTTCAAGTCATCCTTACAAAAAGATACATACAGTCAGCCGCAGTTCTGGCCCCGCCAGAGCAAATCGGCACCTTGACGTATAATTTCAGACCGCCCATCAGTCACGGCCTGCCGCAGACCTCTTGCCGCTTATCGAGAAAGTCACCCATATGCATACCCCCCACGCCACCCTGTCCCCGATCGACGCCCAGTTGCGCGAGATTATGTCGCGCCGCATCATGATCCTGGATGGCGCGATGGGCACCATCATCCAGCAATACCACCTCGATGAAGCGGCCTACCGTGGCGAGCGGTTTGCGAACTTTACCGCGCCGCAAGATCTGGCCAACCCCAGCACGCGCGAGCTCTTCGTCAAGGGCAACAATGAACTGTTGACCCTGACGCAGCCGCACATCATCCAGGAAATCCACGAACGCTACCTGGCCGCCGGCGCCGACCTGCTCGAGACAAATACCTTCGGCGCCACCGGGGTAGCGCAGGACGACTACCACATGGCGCACCTGGCCTATGAGATGAACGTCGAAGCGGCCAGGCTGGCGCGCGCGGCCTGCGCGAAATATTCCACGCCGGACAAGCCGCGCTTCGTGGCCGGCGCACTCGGACCGACGCCCAAGACCGCATCGATTTCGCCCAGCGTGAGCGACCCCGCCGCGCGCAACATCACCTTCGACCAATTGGTTGCCAGCTACCACGAGCAGGTGCGCGGCCTGGTCGACGGCGGCGCCGACGTGCTGCTGGTCGAGACCATCTTCGACACCCTGAACTGCAAGGCCGCGCTGTTCGCGATCGACCAGTACTTCGACGAGCACCCGGCTATCGCGCGCCTGCCGATCATGATCTCGGGCACCGTCACCGACGCCTCGGGCCGCATCCTGTCGGGCCAGACGGTGCCGGCTTTCTGGAATTCGGTACGCCACGCCAAGCCACTCACCATCGGGCTGAACTGCGCGCTGGGCGCAGCCCTGATGCGCCCCTATGCCGAAGAGCTGTCCAGGATTGCCGACACCTTCGTGTGCATCTACCCGAACGCCGGCCTGCCCAACCCGATGAGCGACACCGGCTTCGACGAGCTGCCAGCCGACACCTCGGCGCTGCTGCGCGAATTCGCCGACGCCGGCTTTATCAACATTGCCGGCGGCTGCTGCGGCACCACGCCCGAGCATATCGCTGCGATCTCAAAGATGCTCGAAGGGCGCACGCCGCGCGCGCTGCCCACCGTTCCGGTCGCGATGCGCCTGTCGGGCCTGGAGCCATTCACGGTTGACGACAGCTCGCTGTTCGTCAACGTCGGCGAGCGCACCAATGTCACCGGCTCCAAGGCATTCGCCCGCATGATCCTTAACGAGCAATTCGACGAGGCGCTGTCGGTGGCGCGCCAGCAGGTCGAGAACGGCGCCCAGGTCATCGACATCAACATGGATGAAGCGATGCTCGATTCGCAGGCGGCCATGACGCGTTTCCTGAACCTGATCGCCTCCGAGCCAGACATCTCGCGCGTGCCGATCATGATCGACTCCTCGAAATGGAGCGTGATCGAAGCCGGCCTGAAATGCGTGCAGGGCAAGGCGATCGTCAATTCGATCTCGATGAAGGAAGGCGAAGAAGAGTTCATCCGCCAGGCTGCCCTGTGCCGCCGCTACGGCGCCGCCGTCATCGTGATGGCCTTTGACGAACAGGGCCAGGCCGACACCTTCGCGCGCAAGACCGAGATCTGCGGCCGCGCCTACAAGGTCTTGACCGAGCAAGTGGGATTCGCGCCCGAAGACATCATCTTCGACCCGAACATCTTCGCAATCGCCACCGGCATCGAAGAACACAACAACTACGCGGTCGACTTCATCGAAGCCACTGCCTGGATCCGTGACAACCTGCCGCATGCGAAGGTGTCGGGCGGCGTGTCGAACGTCTCGTTCAGCTTCCGCGGCAACGACCCGGCGCGCGAGGCGATCCACACCGTCTTCCTGTACCACGCGATCAAGGCCGGCATGACCATGGGTATCGTTAACGCTGGCATGATCGGCGTCTACGATGACCTCTCGCCCGAGCTGCGCGAGCGCGTCGAAGACGTGGTGCTGAACCGCCGCAGCGATGCCACCGAGCGCATGATCGAGATCGCCGGCACCCTCAAGAATGGCGGCGCCCGGCAGGAACAGAACCTCGAGTGGAGGAACAACACGGTCGAGAAGCGCCTGGCGCATGCGCTGGTGCACGGCATCACGCAGTGGATCGTGGAAGACACCGAAGAGATGCGCCAGCAGGTACTGGCAGCCAATGGCCGCCCGATCCATGTGATCGAGGGCCCGCTGATGGACGGCATGAACATCGTCGGCGACCTGTTCGGACAGGGCAAGATGTTCCTGCCGCAGGTGGTCAAATCGGCGCGCGTCATGAAGCAGGCCGTGGCCCACCTGGTGCCCTTCATCGAAGAAGAAAAGGCACTGGAAGAAGCCCGCACCGGCATCGTCGCCAAGCCGAAGGGCAAGATGGTGATCGCCACCGTCAAGGGTGACGTGCACGACATCGGCAAGAATATCGTGTCGGTGGTGCTGCAATGTAATAACTTCGAAATCGTGAACATGGGCGTGATGGTGCCGTGCGCCGACATCCTGGCCAAGGCCAAGGAAGAAAACGCCGACATCGTCGGCCTGTCGGGCCTGATCACGCCTTCGCTCGAAGAAATGGCGCACGTCGCGCGCGAGATGCAGCGCGACCCGTATTTCCGCGACAAGAAGATTCCGCTCCTGATCGGCGGCGCCACCACCAGCCGCGCCCACACCGCCGTCAAGATCGCGCCGTACTACGACGGCCCGGTGGTGTACGTGCCGGACGCCTCGCGCTCGGTGTCGGTGGGCCAGTCGCTGCTGACCGACGAGACGCGCGACGCCTATATCATCGAACTGGGGCAAGACTACGAGCGCATCCGCGTGCAGCACGCCAACAAGAAGGCGCTGCCGATGCTGACCCTGGAGCAGGCGCGCGGCAACCGCGCCCGCCTGGAGTTTGCACCGGTCAAGCCGAAGTTCATCGGCCGCCGCGTATTCAAGAACGTGGAGCTGGGCACGCTGGCGCGTTACATCGACTGGGGCCCGTTTTTCCAGACCTGGGACCTGGCCGGCCCCTATCCGGCCATCCTCCAGGATGAAGTCGTGGGCGAAGCTGCCAGCAAGGTGTTCGAAGAAGCGCAGGCCATGCTCAAGAAGATCATCGACGGCCGCTGGCTGGTCGCCAATGGCGCCATCGCGCTGCTGCCGGCAAACTCGGTCAACGACGACGACATCGACATCTATACCGACGAATCGCGCACGCAGGTCGCCTTTACCTGGCATGGCCTGCGCCAGCAAGGCGTCAAGCCGGTGGTTGACGGGGTGCAGCGCCCCAACCAGTGCCTGGCCGATTTCATCGCGCCGAAAGACTCCGGCGTGCCTGACTACATCGGCATGTTCGCCGTCACCGCGGGGCTGGGCATCGAGAAGCACGAGCAGCGCTTCGAGGCGGCCCACGACGATTACTCGTCGATCATGCTCAAGGCCCTGGCCGACCGCCTGGCCGAGGCGTTCGCCGAGTACCTGCACGAACGCGTGCGCACCGACCTGTGGGGCTATGCGGCGGGCGAAGACCTGTCTTGCGAAGCGCTCATCAAGGAAAGCTACAGCGGCATCCGCCCGGCGCCCGGCTACCCGGCCTGCCCGGAGCATACCGTGAAGGCCGAGCTGTTCCGCACGCTGCAGGCCGAGGAAATCGACATGCAGCTAACCGAATCGTATGCGATGTATCCGGGCGCGGCGGTGTCCGGGTTCTACCTCGCGCATCCGGAGTCGAAGTATTTCGTGGTCGGCAAGATCGGTGACGACCAGGTCGAGGACATGGCCAAGCGCCGCGGCATGGACAAAGCCGAGCTCGAACGCCACCTGGCGCCCAACCTGTAACTCCCAGCTGCCGCCGGCGCGACGCCGGCGGCGGGTTTATTCCTGCCGTGCTCGCGAACGTCTGCGCATTCGTATTGTCTAAGTCTTTGCAAAGTTCGACTGTGGACAATGGAGGACATCATGGCAATGCATCTAGCGACCCGGCGCTGGCAAGACCAGCTGATGGTGCTGATCGGGGTCTGGCTGTTCGTGTCACCCTGGATATTCGCCTACCCGCCCAGCTCGCCGATAGCCTGGAACGCCGCACTGGCCGGCGCCATCATCGGCATCCTGGCCGCGTTCGACCTGGTCAAGACCCATGTCTGGGCGGTGCTGTTCAATATCGTGGTGGGCGCATGGGCGGTGGTCTCGCCCTGGCTGGTCGGCACCCTGGACGATCCGGCCATGACCTGGAGCCTGGTCATCGCAGGCAGCGCGACCATCGTGCTCGGACTATGGGAGTTGCGCACCGATCCTGAGCTGCACCGTCAGTGGCGCTCGGGAGCCGCGGGCTAAGGCGGGTCGGCCCCTTAGATGGCGTACCGCACGACCTTGTCGCTCCACTCGAAGGCCGACACCTCGAGCTCGGCCAGGTCATCGCCGTCGATCGCCAATTCTTTCAGCGAGGGCAACACTTCGTCCTCGCTGTCTTCCATGCGCTCGATCGATTCGGTCAGGCGCAGTAACTCGCCGAAAAAGCCCCTGCGCACCAGTAGTGCGTGGCGGACTTCGTCGATGACCGGAATTTGCTCGACGATGTCCTGCATCGGAATGCAGAACAGCGTGTCCATCAGGGACATCATGCCCACCGTGAACGCGATGTCGGACACGTTGCGCTGCGCCGGACGCAGGCGCTTTGCGAGCAGCTCCATCAGGCGCGCGCGCGTGGTAGCCAGCATCAGGAGCGGACTCTGGTTGTGACCGTGCACGTCTGGCTCGGCGTATAGCAGGATCTGCAGCCAGCGCTGTAGCTGGCGGCGACCGAGCAGCATCAATGCCTGGCTGACCGACTCGACACGGCGCCCTGCCCCGGCGGCCGGCGTGTTCACCAGGCGCAGCAAATTCAGGCCGAGCGTGACGTCTTTCTTGATGGCGCGCTCGATCACGGCGTTGTCGGCGTCCGATGTCACCAGGTTCATCAAATCGATCACCGCCAACTGCGAGGGCGAGAGCTTGCGCCCGGCGATCACGGTCGGCTTGGCGAAATAAAAGCCCTGGAAGTAATCGAAGCCGATATCCAGGCAGGTGCGGTACTCTTGATGGGTCTCGACCTTCTCCGCCACCAGGCGCTTGCCGGTGCCGCGCAGGCGCGGTGCCAGCGACAGCAGGGTCACGACCGGCAGTTCGCGCAGGTCCATCTTGACGAAATCGATCACTGGCAGCAGGCGCGACAATGCGGCGCCGTGCGCCGACGCCTCGGCCGCGAAGCGAAAGCCATGCGCCGCCAGCTCGGTCATGCGCTCAATCACGGCATCGGTCGGCTCCACCGTGCGCACGATGTCGAGCACGGTGCGCTCGCGCGGCAAGAAGGCGAACATGTCGCTCATGAGCACGTCGGTATCGACATTCAGGAAGGCAGTGGCGTCGCCAATGGCGCGCGCCATGCCCAGTTGTGAAGCGTGGTGGATGACGCTGGCACTGGCCGAAATCCCGGATGCGATCTGTGCCGGCCCTTGGGCACTGCCGCGGAACAGCAGTTCATAGCCAAACAAGGCCTGGTTACGATCCAGCACCGGCTGGCGTCCGAGGTAGAAATTACGCAGCCGCAGGGGCTGGGCGGACTGGTCTAGGCTGGCGGTATCGGTCATGTCGTCTGGTTGGGCTCGCGAACACCCTACTTTAGCGTATTCGTCAGATTTAGTGGCTTTCTGGCACTAATTAATTCTTAGAATGGTACCTGACGGACAATCCCTTGCCATTACTGTGGCAGTCCGTCCACGAACAGCTTCAGTTCGCCCGGCGCGAAATGGGTCCAGGTCTCGTTGGTGGTCAGCGGCTCGGTGACGATGATGGCCACCCGGTCATCGGGTGTGGTCACCTGCGAGAAGTCGACCGACAGGTCTTCGTCCGACAGGCAGGCGGTCACGAAGGGGTATTTCCGCACCACGTAGCACAGCTTGGTCGAGCAATGCGTAAACAAGGCGGTGCCGTCCGACAGCATCATGTTGAAGGTGCCGTGCGCGGCCACTTGCGCCACCAGCCGTTCGAGCGCCGCACGCACCAGGGGCAGCGCCGGCGCCGCCGTGGACAAGCCATCGCCGAATTCCTCGCGCAGGCTTTGCATCAGCCAGCAGAACGCCAGCTCGCTGTCGGTGGTGCCCACCGGCTGGAACGGCCCGTCAAGCCGGGGAGCGAATTCCTTGAGGTCGCCGTTGTGGGCGAAGACCCAATAACGGCCCCACAGTTCGCGCACAAAGGGATGGCAATTTTCCAGTGCGACCTGGCCTTGCGTGGCCTTGCGGATATGGGCAATGACATTGGTGGACTTGATCGGATAGCGCTTGATCAATTCGGCGATCGGCGAGTCGATTGCGGCCTGGTGATCGACGAAATGGCGCACGCCTACACCTTCGAAGAAGGCGATGCCCCAGCCATCGTGGTGGGTATCGGTGCGGCCACCGCGGTGGGCAAAGCCGGTGAAAGAGAAGACGATGTCCGTGGGGACGTTGCAGTTCATTCCGAGAAGCTGGCACATGGCGCTCAGCTTACCATGCGCGGGGCATGGTGGGCGCCATCGCCGCAGACAGCGGCAATGGCGGACAGGGGGTCAATGCAGGACGACCGGCTGGCTCATCAGGGTATCGTAGGAACCCAGGAAGTCATCGATCTCTTCCATGGTCGGCTCGCTGGCGATCAGGTTGTTCACATCGCGCCGGAACGACTGCGCCAGTTTTCCGCCAATGAATGCTTCGCGCCGCCCGGCCTTGTCGACGATTTCGTAGCCGCCGAAGCGCAACGCTTCGAGTTCGCGATCCACGCCAAACTCGACGACGCTGTACTGTTCGCTGTTGTAGATCATGTTCATGGTGACTCCTTCTCTCGATCAGAGTGGTTGTGCGTACCAGCCGCGCGGCGGCGGGCGACTGGCTGCTCACTTCGGTTAAGAAGTGGGGCTGGCTGGGCCAATTTCAAGTACGTAAAGCCTGTATGCGGCTTCAGGTAGGGGCCAAGGGCTCCAGTGCCAACAGCTGATCGTATGGTGATTCCTGCAACCACGATCGCAACTGATCAAGGTGTTCGCTGCTGGCCAAACCGATAAACAGGCGTTGCGGCCCTTGGCGTAGCAGGCGATTCAATGTTACACGCAAAACCAGGTTGCCGGCGCAGCACGGGCACCCGCTAGCGAGTCGGACAAGTCTTACGGAGGGATGGTCTGGGATCGGACTGGTGCCAGCGGCCAGGCCTTCGAGAATGACTGCGCTCAAGCCGCCGGCCCAAGGCGTGCCGCCATCGGCGCCATCAGGCAGCGTTGGCGCAAGCCGCGCGGCGATGGCCGCTTCACGCGCGGCGGCAGACGCGCCCGTGACCAGGACGGTCGCGACCTTTTCTGCCAATCAGGCGCCTTTCTTGGCAAGCTTGCCCGGCTCGACGCCGAGCTGCTTGAGCTTGCGGTACAGGTGGGTGCGTTCGAGGCCGGTCTTCTCGGCAACGCGTGTCATGCTGCCGCCTTCGCGCCCAAGGTGGTGCTCGAAATACATGCGCTCGAAGGCGTCGCGCGCTTCACGCAGCGGCAGGTCGAACGACAGCGTGTAGCCAGTGCCCTCGCCTTGCGAGATGGCATGCACCATGCGCGCGCCGTTGCTCATTGGCGCGGGCTGCGGCGCGAACATTGGCGTGACAGCGGTATTGGCTGCGCTGGCGCCGCCGCCGGCATCGAGCATCGGCATGGCGCTGGACATGACCGGACGCGGCGGCGCCAGCGGGGCACGCGCTACTTCCTGGGCCCGGTTCAGGCCTTGCTGCACGGCCTTGAGCAGCTTTTGCAGCGCAATCGGCTTTTCGAGGAAATTCATGGCGCCGATGCGGGTGGCCTCGACCGCGGTATCGATCGTGGCATGGCCGGACATCATGATGACCGGCATGGTCAGCATGCCGTCGCGCTGCCATTCCTTGAGCAGGGTAACGCCATCGGTATCGGGCATCCAGATGTCGAGCAGCACCAGGTCGGGCGCGCCGGCGGCCCGCGCCTCGCGTGCCTGCTGCGCGTTCTCCGCCAGGGTGATGGCGTGGCCTTCGTCGCCCAGGATCTCCGAGAGCAATTCCCGGATGCCCATTTCATCATCAACTACGAGTATATTCGCCATCTGTATGCCTTCCTGATCTTACCTGCCTGGCGCGCCGGCCAAGACTCCATGACTACGTGGCAATCGGATCGCCCTAAGGCTTACTGTACCCGACAATGCCCTTGTTCTGGAGCGTGCGCGGACGCTCTTGAGTCAGCGTGTGTGCGCCTATTATATTTCGGACAAGTTCGTCTCGGGGGCTAACTTTAACAGCAAAATGAATACCGACGCGCCACATCCGTCCGCACGGTTGCCGATATCGATCTTGCCGCCATGCTCGTCGATGATCTTCTTGACCATCGGCAGGCCCAACCCGGTGCCGCGCGCCTTCGAGGTGACATAGGGCTCGAACGCGCGCGCCAGGATGCGCGGCGCGAAACCCGGGCCGTTATCGGTGATCGCCAGGCGCACCGCAGTGCCGGTGGCGCCATCCGCGCCTTCGTAGTGGATGGTTTCCGTGGTGACGTCCACGCGCGGCGGCGCCGCGCCGCTCGCATGGTCGGCCAGTGCGTCCTGGGCATTTTGCACCAGGTTGTGTATCACCTGGCGCAACTGGGTCGCGTCGCCCATTACGCGCGGCAGCACTGGTGCCAGCGCGGCATGGATGGTGTCGGTGCCGTCGCCGGACAGGTACAGTTGCAGGATCTCGCCGATCAGGGCATTCAGGTCGAGTGGCTCGAGCAGCGCCGGCGGCGTGCGCGCATAGTCGCGGAAGTCGTCGACCATGCGCTTCATGGCGTCGACCTGATTGACGATGGTGGTCGTGCTCTTCTTGAGCAGCTCGGCTTCGCGCTCCGGCAGGCAGCCCTCGAGCTTCATCTGCAGGCGTTCGGCCGAGAGCTGGATTGGCGTGAGCGGGTTCTTGATTTCATGCGCCAGCCGGCGCGCCACTTCGCCCCAGGCCACCGAGCGCTGGGCCGAGATCACGTCAGAAATATCGTCGAACACCACGATGAAGCCGTTGCTGTTGCCAACCGGCAGGCGCGAACCGCGCGCCAGCAGCGTGATGTCGTGGTCATGCTCGTCGCCGCTGCCGCGACGCGGAATCTCGATCTGCTGCTGCCAATGGGCGCGCCGGCGCCGGTCGCCGTTGCCGCCATTGGCGGCGCTGCCGGCCGCGCTTTGCGCGCTCTGCGCCGAGATTGCGCGCGTAATGCAGTTCGAGAACGTCTCCAGCCCCGCGATCATCGCCAGCGGACCGGCCAGCGCGCCCGGCTCCACCTGCAAGATGCGGTAAGCCGCATCGTTCGAGTTCACCACCCGGCCTTCGGCGTCGAGCACCATCACGCCCGCCGTCATGTTCGCCAGCACCGACTCCAGGTGGGCCTTGGCGTTCTGCAGCGCGGTGCGGTTGCGCTCGACGGCGCTGCGCGCCTCGAACAGCTGGCCGGTCATGGCGTTGAACGAGCGCGTCAGGGTGCCCAGCTCGTCGTTGGTTTCAATGATCGGGCGCGGCGACAGGTCGCCCTCGGCCACCGCCTGCGTGCCTTCGGCCAGCACCAGCAGTGGCTGTGCCAGGTTGCCGGCGATCAGAAAGGCGCTGCCGATCGCGCCGAAGATCGCCAGCAGCAGCGTCAGCGTCAGGGTGACGATGTACATCTTGCGCAGGCCGGTACGGGCCTGCGCGCGCGAGCGGTATTCGTCGGAGGCGCTACGCAGCACCACCGCATTCGAAGCCAGGTTCACCGGCACCGACTGCAGCAGCTGCAGGTAGCGCGGCTCCATGCCGGAGGTCTCGGGCACCGCCAGCAGCACGCGCAGGCGCAGGCCGGTAGCGGCATCGAGCGCGTTCGGTCCCACCGCCACCCCTTCGCTGCTGCCTTCGGGGCGCGCATAGCCGCCTGGCAGCGCGGCCGACTTGAGCATGTCGGGCGACGGGCGGTCCAGCTCCAGGCTGGCGTCGCGGTCCTGCGCGCTCGATGCCAGTACGGTGCCATCGGCGCCCAGCAGGATCGCGCTTTGCATGCCGCTGACATCGTTCACCAGGCTGCTCAGCACGCCCTGCACTGTCACCGCGTCCTGGCCGGCCAGGGTGGCGGCCGCGGTCTGCCCGGTTGCGCCAAGTTCGGCCACCGCCTCGTCGAGCGCGGCGCGGCCCAGGTTCAGGCCCGATTCGATCGCGGCCTCGATCTTGACGTCGAACCAGCTGTCGATCGAGTGCGACACGAACTGCACCGAGACCATGAAGATCACCAGCCCCGGCAGGATGCCGATGCCAGCGAACAGCAGCACCAGGCGCGCCACCAGCCGCGAGCCGAACTTGCCGGCCTTGTAGCGCGAATACAGGCGCGCCAGCGCGAAGATCACCAGTACCAGCATCAGCCCGGCCATGCCGGCATTTACGCCCAGCAGCCAGGTGTAGTAACGGTCGAAGAAGCCGGAATTATCCGAGGCGCCGGCCAGCAGGAACAACAGGATCGACACAACGGCGCCGCCTACCACCAGCGTGTAGCGCAGCGCCTGGTTGATGGATTTACCCCGCACGGTAAGCGAAGGTCCGGCGGTTGGACGCGAGGCGCCAGCTCGAATCGTTGATGGCATTGACCTGCAGCGGCTTGGACAGGTAATCGCGGTCCATGTACATGCGCACCGAGACGTCGTACACCTCGCCCTGCTTGAGCGCGCCGCGCGGTGCGATCAGCCAGCGCGCGGGGCGCCGGATCAGGGACAAGGCATCGTCGAGGGTAGTGAAGCTCTGCGGCACGCTGCCGCCGATCGACACGTTGTACTGGCGCGTGAGCACGTCGTAGGAGATGCCGATGGTCCGCTTGGCAAGCACGGCCTTTTCGTCGCGCCACCACCAGCGTGGGCGCGTCATTTCGATCTCGGTGGTGAAATGCAGCTTGATGCCGTTCTGGATCGCTTCTTGCAACTCGTGGTTCAGCTCGAATGCGAAGCGGGTATTCAGGCGGTAGCCTTCTTCGCTTAACTGCACTTCGGCCTGCGTCACCTCGATTGCCTCGGCCGCCCGTGCCTGCGCGCACGCGAAGACCAGCAGCAGCTGGCAAGCGAGGAAGCAGAAAAATCGTAACGTCACGGGTGAGCCAGAGCCTTAAGTTGAAGCATTTATGTCGGGATGACGATTACGCCGCGCGTTTCTGGAACAGGGCGTAGAACAAGCCGTCATGATCTTGCCCGGCACCGCTGGCTGGCAGCAGCTGGCCCGGCGCGTCAAGGCGGATGGCGTCGTGGCGCGCCGCAAACGCGGCTGCCTGCGCCTCCGATTCCTGGGGCCAGAGCGAACATGTCACAAACAACAATTTACCATCGGGCAGCAACATCTGCCAAAGGTTGTCGAGTATTTTGCTTGAAAGTGTTGCAAGTTGGAGTGTGTCCGACTTGCGGCGCAACCAGCGGATGTCCGGGTGGCGCCGCACGATGCCCGATGCCGTGCATGGCACGTCGGCCAGGATGCGGTCGAATGGCACGCCGTCCCACCAGTCGGCGTTTTGCGCCTCGGCGGCGATGAGCGTCGCCTCCAGGCCGAGCCGGCCCAGGTTGTCTTTCACGCGCGCCAGGCGCAGCGGATCGGCATCGACCGACACCAGCTCGACGTCGGCGCATTCCAGGATATGGCCGCTCTTGCCGCCGGGCGCCGCGCAGGCATCGAGCACGCGCATGCCATCTTTCAGGTCGAGCAGCGGCGCCGCCAGCTGGGCGCCGGCATCCTGCACCGACACCAGGCCGTCGTGAAAGCCGGGAATCTGGCTGACATTGACCGGTTGCGCCAGCCGCACCGCGGTCGGACCCAGGCGCGTGGCTTCGATACCGGCCTCGGCCAGGGTGGCGAGATAACTGCCGGTGTCGCTGCGGCGCGCATTCACGCGCAGGGTCAGCGGCGGATGCACATTGCCCGCCTCGAGGATCGTTTCCCAGTTCTGCGGATAGGCCGCGCGGGTGCTGTCGATCCACCACTGCGGATAGTTCCAGCGCGCCAGCGGCTGCTTGAGCGCCTGCGCGCTCAGCGCTTCGCGCTCGCGCAGGAAGCGGCGCAGCACCGCGTTGACCATCGCCTTGGCATGGGCAAAGTCCGGATGGTGCGCCGCTGCGGTGACTGCCTGGTCGACCACGGTGAAGGCTTCGTAGGGCGCGGGCGCGCCAGGCGCCGGATCGAGCAGCGCCAGCGCCGCGCACAGCAGGCCGTCGAGCATGGCCGGCTCCGGCGCCTTGGTCGTCATCAGGCCGAGCAAGACCTCGCTGCGCCCGAGCTGGCGCATGCTGCGGTAGGCGATGTCCTGGATCGCGCCGCGCGCCTGCGGCGTCACGTCATAGACCGAAAACACGATCGACAAGGCTTGCGGCAGCGCCATGCCGCCGCGCACCCGCGCCACCGCGTTGGCCGCGCCCAGCAGCGCCAGCGCCAGCGAATCGCCCTTCAGGTCGGTGCGAAAATCCTGTTGCGGCGCCACCTTGACTTCGTGGCTTGCGCGCACGCGCGCGGCAGCGCTGCTGGCGGCGTGCTCGCGGCGTGGCGGCTGGCCGCGCTCGGCGGCCGGGCGGTAGGGTTCCGCCCTGGGCGGCTTGTCCTGACCCGGATTGCGCGCCGGCCCAGCTGCCGGGGCGCTGGCCTGGCCCGGCGCCGGCCTGGCACCAGGCCAGGCCGGGCGTGCCCCGCCCTTCGAGGCCGCGGAGCGGGGCGCCTTGGCTTTGGGTTTCAGGGAGAGCGTGGGGCGCTTGTCGGTCATGGCTGGGTCGATACGGTCGAAAAAGGCCCTCATTGTAACGGCATAGTCTTTGGCACAACTTAATTCGTGCTGCCACGGCTTGCGGCGGCGAACGTGTTGCGCGCATGCCCAAACCAGTATAATGACCGCTGTTTGCCTGACCACAGGCTCGCCTGCGCAGTTCGCCCTTTTATTTAGACCGACTTCCCCATGCTCGCTCAACAAAAACAAGAAATCGTTGCCCTGTTCCAGGCCGCCCTGGCGCCGATCGTTGCCGGTACCGACCTGGCTCCCAATGTGGTGCTGGAACGCCCGCGCGACCCGAGCCACGGCGACATCGCCTGCAATATCGCGATGCAGCTCGCCAAGCAGCTCAAGACCAACCCGCGCGAGCTGGCCACCCGCCTGGTCGCCGCCGTACTGGCCGAGCCGGGCGCGCAAGGCCTGGTCGAATCGGCCGACGTGGCCGGCCCCGGCTTCATCAACCTGCGCGTGGCCGCCAGCGCCAAGCAGTCGGTCGTCAAGACCGTGCTCGATCAAGGCGCCGCATTCGGCCAGAGCGGTGCTGGCCAGGGCCACCACGCCATCATCGAATTCGTCTCGGCCAACCCGACCGGCCCGCTGCACGTGGGCCACGGCCGCCAGGCCGCGCTGGGCGACGCACTGTCGTCGCTGTTCGAGTCGCAGGGCATCGAGGTGACCCGCGAGTTCTACTACAACGACGCCGGCGTGCAGATCGCCACCCTCGCCAACTCGGTGCAGGCACGCCTGCGCGGCTTCAAGCCGGGCGATGCCCAGTGGCCCGAGTCGGCCTATAACGGCGACTACATCCAGGACATCGCCGACGACTTTCTGGCAAAGAAAACCGTCGCGGCCAGCGACGGCGAGCCCGTCACCGCCAGCGGCGAGCCCGAAGACCTCGATTCGATCCGCCGTTTCGCGGTAGCCTACCTGCGCAACGAGCAGGACATCGACCTGCAGGCTTTCGGCGTCAAGTTCGACAACTACTACCTCGAGTCCTCGCTGTACGCGGACGGCAAGGTCGACCAGGCGGTGCAGGCGCTGGTCAACGCCGGCAAGACCTACGAGCAGGACGGCGCGCTGTGGCTCAAGACCACCGACTACGGCGACGACAAGGACCGCGTGATGCGCAAGTCCGACGGCAGCTATACCTATTTCGTGCCGGACGTGGCCTACCACATGCAGAAATTCCGGCGCGGCTTCGACCAGGCGATCAATGTGCAGGGCAGCGACCACCACGGCACCATCGCCCGCGTGCGCGCCGGCCTGCAGGCGGTGAACATCGGCATTCCGCAGGGCTATCCCGACTATGTGCTGCACAAGATGGTCACCGTGATGAAGAACGGCGAAGAGGTCAAGATCTCCAAGCGCGCCGGCTCCTACGTGACGGTGCGCGACCTGATCGAATGGTCGGGCAATGGCGACGTCACGCGCGGCCGCGACGCAGTGCGCTTCTTCCTTATCTCGCGCAAGGCCGATACCGAGTTCGTGTTCGACGTCGACGTCGCGCTGGCCACCAGCGAAGAAAACCCGGTGTACTACGTGCAATATGCGCACGCGCGCATCTGCTCGGCCCTGGCCAACTGGGGCGGCGACGAAGCGCAGCTGGCCACGGTCGACCTGTCGCCCCTGAACACCCCGCACGAAGCGAGCCTGCTGTCGAAACTGGCCGCCTATCCCGAGGTGCTGGCGCGCGCCAAGCTCGAACTCGGCCCGCACCAGGTCGCGTTCTACCTGCGCGAACTTGCTGGCGAACTGCACAGCTATTATTTCGCGCACAAGTGGCTGCTCGACGATAACGAGCCGCTCAAGCTGGCTCGCCTGGCCCTGGCCACGGCGACCCGCCAGGTGCTGCGCAATGGCCTGGCCCTGATCGGCGTGTCGGCCCCGGCCAAGATGGAGCGCGCGCCCACCGACATGCCAACCGAACCGCAACCCTGATTGGCCAGCGCAATGACCGCCAAACGTTCCAGCTCGTCCACACCCCGTTCGCTGCGCCAGCGCGGCAGCACCCTGACCGGCATCATCGTCGGCCTGATCATCGGCCTGGGCATCGCCGTGGTGGTCGCGCTCGTGATCACCAAGGGCCAGTCGCCGTTCACCGACCGCTCCAACAAGATGGGCCGCCCGGCCGACCTCGAACCGAGCCAGGCCAGCGATCCGAACAAGCCGCTGTACGGCAACCGCGACGCCGCGCGCGAAGCGAACCGCCAGATTGCCGAAGGCGCCGACAAGGCGGCACCGGCCGCAGCTCCAGCACCCACCCCAGCCGCGGCCGCGGCAGAAGCCGATCCGCTGGGCCAGGCGATCGCCAACATGCAGGCGCCGGTTGCGGCGCCCGCGCCGGCCGCGCCAGCAGCCGCGCCGGCAGCCCCTGCCGCAGCCGCCCCGGCGCCAGTCGCGGGCACCGACGGCTACATCTACTACCTGCAGGCCGGCGCCTTCCGTGAAATCTCGGATGCCGAAAATACCCGCGCCAAGCTGGCGCTGCTCGGCTTCGAAGCGTCGATCACCGACCGTAGCACCGATGGCGGCGTGCTGCATCGCGTGCGCGTCGGCCCCTACGGCGGCGTCGAAGCCATGAACAAGGCGCGCGCCAAGCTGCTCGACAGCGGCATCGACGTCGCCATCGTCCGCAACCAGCGCTAGGCTACCGCATGCATCCGCTACGCCGCCTGCCCTGCACCGCCGCGCTGGCTGCACGCGCGAAGGCGGACCTGGAATGACCGCGGCGCCAGGCCGCTCGGACCGGGTCTTTATCACCGGCGCCTCGAGCGGCATCGGCGCGGCGCTGGCGCGCGAATACGCGGCGCGCGGCGCTTGCCTTGGACTGCTGGCCCGCCGCCGCGAGCTGCTCGACGACCTGTTAGCCAGCCTGCCCCATCCCGAACGCCACCGCATCTACGCCGCCGATGTCACCGACCGCCAGGCCGTCGCCGCCGCTGCCGCCGACTTCATCGCGGCCAATGGCGGCGCCGACATCGTGATAGCCAGCGCCGGGATCTCACAAGGTACCCTCACCGACCGCAGCGGCGACCTCGAAGTATTCGACGCGGTGTTCGCAACCAACGTCAATGCCACCGTCGCCACCTTTGCACCCTTTATCGCCACGATGCGTTCGCAGCACGGCCCGCGCAGGCTGGTAGGCATCGGCAGCGTGGCCGGCGTGCGCGGCATGCGCGGCGCAGGCGCCTATTGCGCCTCGAAGGCGGCGGTGCGCAGCTATTGCGAGTCGCTGCGCCTGGACCTGCGCAGCTCCGGCATCAAGGTGGTGACCATTGCTCCCGGCTACATCGACACCCCCATGACGCGCCAGAATCGATTCCCGATGCCCTTTTTGATGCCGGTGGCGCGTTTCGCGGTGCAGGCGGCCGATACGATCGCGCGCGGCAGCAGCTACCGCGTGCTGCCCTGGCAGATGGGCGTGGTCGCAAAGCTGCTGCGCCTGATGCCCAACTCCCTGTTCGACTTTGCGTTTTCGCGCGCGCCGACCAAGCAAGGCCAGGGTCAGGCATGAACGCTGAACGCATCGCCGCACTGGCAGGCCCCGGCGTCGCCGTCGAGGTGGTGGCCGAGACCGGCTCGACCAATGCCGATTTGCTGGCACGTGCCGCGCAGCAGTGCGGGCCGCTGCTGCTGGTGGCCGAACACCAGAGCGCCGGCCGTGGCCGCGCCGGGCGCAGCTGGCTGTCTTCGAGCGAAGGCTCGCTGACCTTTTCGCTGGCATGGAGATTCGACGGCGGCCCGCACAGGCTCAGCGGCTTGCCGCTGGCGGTTGGCGTGGCCCTGGGCGACGCACTGGGGCTGCTGGGCGTGCAGGTTGCGCTCAAGTGGCCGAACGACGTGCTCAAGGACGGCGCCAAGCTGGCCGGCATTCTGGTCGAAACCCGCTGCGCAGCCGATGGTGGCACCTGGGCCGTGATCGGCATCGGACTCAATCTGGCAATGCCTGACGACCTGGAAGCACGCATCGGCCGCAGCGCCGCCGGCGCGCCCTGGCTGGCGCGCATGGACCGCGAGGTACTGATGGCCAAGCTGCTTGACGCCTTGAGCGCGGCCCTGCACCTGTTCGCGAGAAGCGGCTTCGGGGCATTCTGCGCGCGCTGGAACCTGCGCCATGCCTGGCAGGGCGAGACCGTGACCGTCATCGACAACGGCGCCGTTGTACAAGAAGGCCTTGCCGCCGGCGTCGACGATGCGGGCCGCCTGTTGCTCGATACGGCGGCCGGACGCGTCGCGGTGCTGGCGGGCGACGTCTCGCTGCGGGTGAAGACATGAAGCTGCTGCTGATCGACGCCGGCAATACGCGTATCAAGTGGGCGATCGCCCTTCCGGGCGCGGCGCTGGGAGAGTGGGAAACGAGCCACGCCGCGCCGCACGCCGACCTGGTCGATATTGCCGCCGCCTGGCGCCGCGCCGGGATCGGCCGCGCCTTCATCGCCAACGTGGCCGGGCCTGACGTGCGCGCGCGTATCGCCCAGGCCTTGCCCGAGGCGATCACGGTCGATTGGTTTGCCTCGACCCACGCGCGCGCCGGCCTGCTCAACGGCTACCGCAACCCGGCCCAGCTGGGTTGCGACCGCTTCGCCGCCGCCATCGGCGCGCGCGCCCTGGCGCCCGGCCAGGACCTGATCGTCGCCACCTGCGGCACCGCGACCACGATCGATGCGGTGCGCGCCGACGGCCTGTTCATCGGTGGCATGATCCTGCCCGGCCTGGCGCTGATGGCCACCTCATTGGCCCGCAATACCGCCGGGCTGCCCCAGGTGCTGCCCGGCGCCGCGCCACCACCGCTGTTCGGCGACAATACCGACGACGCGATCGTGTCGGGCATCCTGTCGGCGCAAGCCGGCGCGATCGAGCGCGCCTGCGCCGCACATGGCACGCGCGGCGCCAGCGCCTGCATCGTCTCGGGCGGCGCGGCGCCCTATATTGCGCCAGCGCTCAAGGTGGCCCACCGCCTGGTCGATAATATCGTGCTGGTCGGCCTGCATGCAGCGGCCGCCGCCTGACAATGGGAGAGCGCATTTGTTGAGATTCGTATTCTGGGCGCTGCTGGCCGCCAACGCCCTGCTGTTCGCCTATGGCCAGGGTTATCTGGGCCAGGCCGGCGGCGGCGAGCGCGAACCGCAGCGCCTGAAGAACCAGCTCGCCGCCGAGCGCCTGGTGATGCTGACCGCGGCCGAGGCCCGCAGCAGCGCCCTACCCTCGGTGGCCGCATTGCCTGCCGAACCGGCGGCGCCAGCTGCGCCGGCGCCGGACATCGTCGCCTGCATGCAGGCCGGCGCTCTTGCTGCCGGAGACGCGCGCCGCTTCGAGTCGCGCCTCGCGCGCCTGGAACTGGGCACGCGCCTGTCGCGCACCAGCGTGCCGTTCCAGGAAGTGACCAGCCACCTGGTCTACCTGCCCCCCAGCGGCGGCAAGGAGGGCGCAGACCGCCGCGTGGCAGAACTGAAAGAACGCGGCGTGACGAATTTCTTCGTGATGCAGGGCGAGTCGCCGATCAAGTGGGCGATCTCGCTGGGGGTGTTCAAGAGTGACGCCGCCGCGCAAAACCTGGCCGCCGCGCTTGGCCGCCAGGGCGTACGCGGCGTGCGCGTGCTGCCGCGCGGCCCGCAAGGCACGCGCGCCAGCTGGAAGTTTCGCGACCTGACGTTGGAGGAGCGCCGGCGCCTGGCAGGCATTGCCGACGATTTCAAGGGCTTGCAGCTGCGCGCCTGCGATTAACGCTTCACGACAATCGGCTTCAACCCAAACGACGATGGCACCGCCATCGCCGCCTCCATCGCCGCCTCGCGGCTCGCGAACGGCCCGCCGAGCAGGCGGTTGAGCGATCCGGCCTTTACTACTTCCAGGCTGCCCAGCGCGAGTCCGGCCTGCGCCAGGCGTTCGCTCAGCGCTTCGGCGGTGCCGGCGCGGCTGTAGGAGCCGAGCTGCACATAGAAGGTGCCGGCCGCGACCAGCTTCGGAACCACCTGGGCGACGGCGGCGCTGTCCGAGCGCACGGTATCTTCCAGCATCAGCGCCGTGATTTCCGGCGGCGCCGACTGGGCCTGCGAGGTCAGCGCGCGGCGCAGCGTGGCGATGCGCGACGGGTCGTTGGGGAACAGGCGCTCGACCTCGACCTTGTGGCTGCCACGGCCGAGCAGGCCGAGCTTGAGTGCGGCCGTGTACGAGACGTCGATCACGCGGCTGGCATGGAAGGGGCCGCGGTCGTTGATGCGCACGATGACGGCGTTACCCGAGTCCAGGCTGGTGACGCGCACGTACGAGGGAATCGGCAGCGTCGGGTGCGCGGCCGTCATCTTGTACATGTCGTAGAGTTCGCCCGACGACGTCTTCTGGCCATGAAACTTGACGCCGTACCAGCTGGCCACGCCGCGCTGGACGAACGGGTCGTCGTGGGTGATCGGGGTATAGGTCTGCCCGAATACGGAGTAAGGACGGTTGGCCCACTTCGAATAGGGCTCAGCGCGGACGATGGCGTCCGGCAGCTCGAGCAGGCCGGGCGGCGGATTGGTGCCGGGGCCATCGTCCTTGTAATAGCCGCCGCGGCCAGAATTGGCTGGCGGCAGCTTGGGCGCCTCGGGATGCTTCGCGGCCGGCCGCTGGCCCCACGGCATCGGCACCAGGCGTTTGTGCTCGCCCGTGCTGCTGCAACCGCTCATCAGGATGGGCAGCAGCGTTGCGGTGGCTAGGACCGCTACAAGTTGTTTTCTTGGAACGGCCATTCGCAGTCCTTGTTCAATTACGTCTGTACTAGTTTACGGTGTCTTTGAATACTCATCAATATGCCAGCGCCGAGTCCGAGGGTAATGAAGGCAGTTCCGCCATAGCTCATCAAGGGCAAGGGCACGCCGACCACTGGCAGGATGCCGATGACCATCCCCATGTTGACGAAGGCGTAGGTGAAGAACATCATCGTGATCGCGCCAGCCAGCAGGCGGCCGAAGGTGTTGGCTGCATTTGCCGCGATCATCAGCCCGCGCCCGATCAGCAGCAGGTAGACCAGCAACAGGAACAGATTGCCAACCAGCCCGAACTCTTCCGAATACACGGCAAACACAAAGTCGGTGGTCTGCTCGGGGACGAATTCCAGGTAGCTTTGCGTGCCCTTGCCATAGCCCTTGCCCAGGATGCCGCCGGAGCCGATCGCAATCTCCGACTGGATGATGTGGAAGCCCTTGCCAAGCGGGTCGGAGGTCGGGTCGATCAGGGTCATCACCCGCTCGCGCTGGTAGTCGTGCATCATCGACCAGCCGATCGGCAGCGCGGCCGCGCCGGCGATGCCCAGTCCCAGCAATGCCTTCCACGGCAGGCCGGCCAAGAAGATCACGTAAAAGCCCGACGATGCGACCATCAGGCTGGTGCCGAGATCGGGCTGCTTGGCGATCAGGACAAACGGGATCAGGACCAGCGCCGCCGCGATCGCGAACGATTTCCAGTTGTTGGCATTCGCGCGCTGCTGGAAATACCAGGCCAGCATCAAAGGCGTGGCGATCTTGAGGATTTCTGAGGGCTGGATATCCACGCCGACGTAGAGCCAGCGCCGCGCGCCCTTCTTGATGATGCCGAACATCGCCACGGCGATCAGCAACGCAACCCCGATCGTATAGATCGGTACCGCAAGGCGCATCAGCGTCTGCGGGGGCACGTTGGCCGTCACCCACATTACCGCGAACGCGAGCAGGAAATTGCGGATCTGGTGTTCGACGCGGCCTGGATAGTCGGCCCCGGCCGAGGTCATTGTAATCACGCTGGTCATCATCAGGATGAACAGCACCAGCCCGAGCGGCCAGTCGAAGACCGTGAAATACGGACGCAGGCGGCGCCGCAGCGAGCGGCGTTCTGGAATGCGCGCCATGGGCTTATTCCTTTCTGATGGCGGGGCTGGCCACCGGGGCGGCGGCCGGTGTCGCGGCGGCCGGGGCGGCCTTGCGGCCCGCGGGGGGATCTTTGGGCTTGGGTGGCGCCGGGCGCTTGCCCAACAGGTAGTAGTCGAGCGCCTTGCGCGCGATCGGCGCCGCGGAGGCCGCGCCAAAGCCGGCATTTTCCACGACCAGGGCGATCGCGATCCGTGGATTGTCGGCGGGGGCGAAAGCGACGTAGAGTGCGTTGTCGCGATGGCGCTCGTCGATGGCGTTGGCATTGTACTTCTGGCCTTTCAGGCCGATCACCTGCGCGGTGCCGGTCTTGCCCGCCGAGATATAGCCGGCGTTGGCGAAAGCGCGATGGCCGGTGCCGTAGGACTCCTGGGTCACGCCCACCATGGTGTGCTTGATAAAATCGATGTTTTCCTGCTTGAGCGGGATGCGGCGGCTCTCTTTTTGCACCGTCAGGGTGCGCTGCTTGGTGGCGCCGTCCTCGATCATCTTGACCAGGTGCGGCTTCATCACCACGCCGTTGTTGGCCAGGGTCGAGACCGCGTGCGCCAGTTGAATCATGCTGTAGTTGTTGAAGCCCTGCCCGATCGACACTGAAATGGTATCGCCGCCTACCCATTTCTGTGCCGCGCGGCTCTTGGCAAAGCGCTTGGCCTTCCACTCCTTGGACGGCAGTACGCCGGTCTTCTCGTGGTCAAGGTCGATGCCGGTTGCGGAGCCGAAGCCGAACTGCCCCATGAAACTCGACATCCTGTCGATCCCCATCTCGTGGCCGAGCTGGTAATAATAAGTGTCGCACGACTCCACCACCGACTTGTACATGTCGACGGTGCCGTGGCCGCCCGGCTTGTCGTCATTGAAGCGGTGGCCGCCCAGCATGAAGAAGCCGGGGTCGCGAATCGCGTCGCTCGGCTTGCGCAGGCCCATTTCGAGCGCTGCCAGCGCCATGAAAGGCTTGAAGGTCGAGCCTGGCGGATAGGTGCCCGACAGCGGACGGTTCATCAAGGGCCTGTCGAGCGAGGTATTGAGTTCGTTCCAGCTCTGGGTGTCGATGCCGTCCACGAACAGGTTGGGATCGTAGCCGGGGCGCGAGACATAGGCCAGCACGTCGCCCGTGGCCGGCTCGATTGCCACCAGCGCGCCGCGATTGTCTCCAAAGGCTTCCTCGATGACCTTCTGCAGTTCGATGTCGAGCGAGAGGATCAGGTTGCTGCCCGGGACCGGTGCGGTGCGCGACAGGGTGCGAATGGCGCGCCCCCCGGCCGAACGTTCGACCTGCTCGTAGCCGGTGGTGCCATGCAGGTGGCTTTCGTACTTCTTCTCGACGCCCTCTTTGCCGATATGCTCGGTGCCCTTGTAGTTGGCGGCCAGTTCGTCTTCTTCGAGCCTGGCAGCCTCTTTCTGGTTGATGCGGCCGATATAGCCGATCACGTGCGAAGCGGTTTCTCCCAGCGGGTACTGGCGAAACAGGCGCGCCTGCACCTCCACGCCCGGGAAGCGGAAGCGCTGGGCGGTGAAGCGCGCCACTTCGTCGTCGGTCAGGCGGGTGCGGATCGGCACGCTTGCAAAACTGCGCGATTCTTCCAGCAGGCGCTTGAAGCGGCGCCGGTCGCGCTGCTCGATGACGACCAGCTTGGACAGTTCGTCGATCACCGATTCCAGGTTCGATTGCAGCTTGGAGCGCGTGATCTCGAGCGTATAGGCCGAATAGTTGCGGGCCAGGACCACGCCGTTGCGGTCCACGATCAATCCGCGGTTGGGCACGATCGGCACCAGCGCGATGCGGTTGTCTTCTGCCTGCAGCGCGAACTGGTCGTAGCGCAGCACCTGCAGCCAGACGAAGCGCGCCACCAGCAGGCCAAAGCAGATGAAGACCAGCCCCACCAGCGCTGTCATGCGCGTGCGGAACTGGTGGATCTCGCGGTCGTTGTCCTTGAATTCGGTCACAGCACTTGCTCGGATCGTGAAACAGGCATCAGATCGGCCGGGTATGGTCGCGGTCGACGGCGCGGCGCTGCGGCGCCAGCAGCAGCCAGGTGATCACCGGCCACAGTGCGACGGCGACCAGGCTTTCGACGAAATGCAGCAGGCCCGGGAAGCGGCCCGACGCGGTAAAGTGCACCACGGCCTGGACGGCCTGCGCGAACAGCAGCAGCGGAAACACGTGCATGGCCTGGGTCAGCATGGGGAACCACAGCACGCGGCGGTGGATCATGATGGCAAGGTAGGACAGCAGCGTGTAGGCGAGCGCATTTTCGCCCAGCAGGCTGGCGTCGTGCACGTCCATCAGCAGGCCCATCACGAACGCCACCCCGATGCCCACCCGGCGCGGCTGGTGGATGCCCCAGAACACCAGCACCACGGCGACGAAGTCGGGCGTACCCACCCAGCGGCCGAGCGGCAGCAGGTTGAGCATGAAGGCGCACACCAGGCTGAAGGTAATGAACAGTGGGCTGACGGGCAGCAGGATGTAATGCGGGCGGTTACCGGCCATTTATCGATTCTCCGTGGCGGCTGGGCGCGCCGGCGTGGCGACCGCGCCGGCGGTGGTGGCTGGTGCGGTGGTGGCTGGTGCCGTGGTGGCTGGCGCGGCGGTGGCTGGCGCGGTGCGCGCCGGCGTGCCGACGCCGGCGACCGCATTGGCCGGGCCGGCCTGCCCCTCGGCGGCCCCGCCCTGGCCTGGCGGCCCGCCCTGCGGCGGCAGCGGCATTGGCGCCAGCGGCGGGGTCGGCACCGGCGCCATGTCCGGCAGCTTGCTGCGCGCGGTGGTGGCGGCAGCTTTCGCCTCGGGCTGGGGCCGCGGCGGCAGGTTCGATTGCGACATGATGATCAAGAGCTGGCGCTGGCGGTCGATGCCCGCCAGCGGCTGGCAAATCACGCGCCCGAAAGCGCCGGCCGCAACGTTCTCGACCTGGATCACCTTGGCTACCGCCAGGCCGGCCGGATACATGCCGTCCAGGCCCGAGGTAACCAGCACGTCACCGACCTGGATGTCGGCATTGGCCACCACGAAGCGCAGGTCGAGCAGGCCGGAATGGCCGCGGCCGTAGGCGATGCTGCGCAGGCCGCTGCGCAGCACCTGCACCGGGATGGCCTGGTCCTTGTCGGTGAGCAGCGTGACTTCGGACGTGAACGGAAACACGCGCGTGACCTGGCCAACCACGCCGGCATGGTCGATCACCGGCAGGCCCAGCACCACATCATTGCGCGAGCCGCGGTCGAGTATCACGCGGCGGGTCGACGGGTCGCGTGCGTCGTACAGGATCTCGGCCATCTGGGCCTGCAGCGGCAAGTGCTGGCGCGCGTCCATCAGGCGCCGTAGATGGATGTTTTCGGCCATCTCGTACTGCGCCTGCTGCAGCACGCGCGCCTGCGCCAGCTGCTGCGTCTTGAGCTCGCGCACTTCTTTCTGGAGCGTGGAGAGCGACGAAAAATAGCCGCCCATGTTGCCGAGCACTTCACGCGGCATCAGGGCGGCCATCTGCAGTGGGTACAGCACGGTGGCCGCAACCTGGCGCACGGTGCCGAGGGTGTGATAGCGCGCGTCGACCACCAGCAGCACGACGGATATCAGCGCGAAGACGATCGCCTTGACCCGTGCTGGGGCACCTTGTTTGAACAGCGGCGGCGGACTGTATTCCATGTCCCGGTTGGTGTCCTGTCTAGTTGGTGCGGGGCGCGAATGTCAACGCGGGCAGACGCGCGCGGCTTGGATCCGCTCGCCCCTGCCCGCAGTGATGTCGATGGCGCCTGATGGTGTTGGCTGCGTTATTCGTAGGAGAAGATCGAGCCGAGCTTGTCCATGCGCTCGAGCGCCATGCCCGAACCGCGCACCACGCAGGTCAGTGGGTCTTCCGCCACCAGCACCGGCAGGCCGGTCTCTTCCATCAGCAGTCGGTCGAGGTCGCGCAGCAGCGCGCCGCCGCCGGTCAGCATCATGCCCTTTTCGGCGATGTCGGCGCCCAGTTCAGGCGGGGCCTGTTCCAGCGCGTTCTTCACGGCCGACACGATCTGGTTGAGCGGATCGGTCAGTGCTTCCAGGATCTCGTTGCTCGAGATGGTAAACGAGCGCGGGATGCCTTCGGACAGGTTGCGGCCCTTGACTTCCATTTCCTTGACTTCCGAACCCGGGAACGCCGAGCCGATTGCCTTCTTGATCGCTTCGGCGGTCTGCTCGCCGATCAGCATGCCGTAGTTGCGGCGAATGTAGTTGACGATGGCTTCGTCGAACTTGTCGCCGCCGACGCGCACCGAACCCTTGTAGACCATGCCGCCGAGCGAGATGATGCCCACTTCGGTGGTGCCCCCGCCGATGTCGACCACCATCGAGCCGGTCGCTTCGGATACCGGCAGGCCGGCGCCGATTGCCGCTGCCATCGGTTCTTCGATCAGGTAGACCTGCGAGGCGCCGGCGCCGAGCGCCGATTCACGGATCGCGCGGCGCTCGACCTGGGTCGAACCGCAAGGCACGCAAATGATGATGCGCGGCGAAGGGCGGAAGAACTTGGAGTCGTGGACCATGCGGATGAACTGCTTGAGCATCTGCTCGGTGACGGTGAAGTCGGCGATGACGCCATCCTTCATCGGCCGGATCGCCTCTATATTTCCCGGCACCTTGCCCAGCATTTGCTTGGCTTCCTTGCCCACTGCCTGGATCGTCTTCTTGCCGTTCGGGCCGCCTTCCTGGCGGATTGCGACGACCGACGGCTCGTCCAGCACGATACCCAGGCCGCGCACATAGATCAGGGTATTGGCGGTGCCCAGGTCGATCGCCAGGTCATTCGAGAAGTAGCTGCGTAAAAAACCAAACATGTGTGTCCTGATTGCGCATTGCAGTGCGCCGAAAAATTGATCGGGATTGTCCTTGCCGCGCCGGCCGGCACCTGCTGCCGAAGGCCACGCGGTCTTTGCTGCTGCGGGCCAGCTTTCGGCCCCATAGCGCATTAACCCGCCATTCTACCTTATAATTCGTCGATTAAACGCTGAAAACGGGGGGTTTTCCACCCCAATTCCAGAGCAAGATCGACGGTGTTACCAAGGTTTTATCGGCCGTAGCATGCCGTTCGCTGACGCCTTGCCAACATCCGTGAGGTGTCCGTTATTCGCGTTATCCATTCGATTCCAGCTTTCGATGTCGATTTTCGGACTCAATTTCGATCTCAACTTATCAACCGTTCAATTATCTTAGCGTGCGGCCCGCGCCGCGCCCCTTTGCCATGTCCCTGACACTTTCAGACGTAAAACGCATCGCCCACCTGGCCCAGCTCGAGATGGGCGAGGCCCACGCCGAGACCGCGCTGGCCGAACTGAACGGCATTTTCGCTCTCGCCGAGCAGATGCAGGCGGTGGACACGACCGGTGTCGCGCCGCTGTCCCAGCCGCTGGCCGCCATCCTGGCGCTGCCGCTGCGCCTGCGTGACGACGTGGTGACCGAAGAAAACCGCCGCGAAGACTATCAGGCGCCGGCACCGAAAGCCCAGGACGGCCTGTACCTGGTACCGAAGGTCATCGAGTAACCGTATTTACGTATTTTCGGATCGACACGCACATGCATAACAAGACCATCAAAGAACTGTCGGCGCTGCTGCACTCGAAGCAGATTTCGAGCACCGAACTGACCCGCCACTACCTCGGGCGCATCGATGCGAGCGGCCATAACGCCTTCCTGCACGTGGACCACGCGCGTTCGCTAGCCCAGGCCGCAGCGGCCGATGCCCGGCTCGCGTCGGGCAACGCCGGACCGCTGACCGGCGTGCCGATCGCGCACAAGGATATCTTCGTGACCAAGGGCTGGCGCACGACTGCCGGCTCGAAGATGCTGGCCAACTACGAGAGCCCGTTCGACGCGACCGTGGTCGAGCGCTTCCACGCGGCCGGCATGGTCACGCTGGGCAAGGTCAACCTCGACGAATTCGCGATGGGCTCGGCCAACGAGAATTCGGCCTTCGGCGCGGTGAAGAACCCGTGGGATCCGCTGGCGGTGCCGGGCGGCTCGTCGGGCGGCTCGGCCGCGGCCATCGCGGCGCGCCTGGCGCCAGCCGCCACTGCGACCGATACCGGCGGCTCGATCCGCCAGCCGGCCGCGTTCTGCGGCGTCACCGGCATCAAGCCGACCTATGGCCGCGTATCGCGTTTTGGCATGATCGCCTTTGCCTCGTCGCTCGACCAGGGCGGCCCGATCGCCCAGACCGCCGAAGACTGCGCGCTGCTGCTGGGCGAGATGATCGGCTTCGACGAACGCGATTCGACCAGCCTGACGGTCCAGCAAGGCAACGTGGCCGAGGACTTTACGCGCGACCTGAACCAGTCCTTGAGCGACCTGCGCATCGGCGTGCCGAAGGAATACTTCGGCGAAGGCCTGGCCAGTGATGTCGAGCAGGCAGTACGCGCGGCGCTCGACGAATTCGTGAAGCTGGGCGCTTCGCTGGTGGAGATTTCGCTGCCGAAGACCGCGCTGTCGATTCCGACCTATTACATCATCGCCCCGGCCGAAGCCTCGAGCAACCTGTCGCGTTTCGATGGCGTGCGCTATGGCCACCGCGCGGCCGAGTACAAGGATCTGCAAGACATGTACCGCAAAACCCGCGCCGAAGGTTTCGGCCGCGAGGTGCAGCGCCGCATCATGGTCGGCACCTATGTGCTGTGCCACGGCTACTACGACGCTTATTACGTGCAGGCGCAGAAGATCCGCCGCCTGATCGCCGACGACTTCCAGGCCGCGTTTGCCGACAAGTGCGACGTGATCATGGGGCCGGTGGCGCCGACGGTGGCCTGGGACCTGGGCGCCAAGGCCAACGACCCGGTGGCGAACTACCTGGCCGACATCTTCACGCTGTCGACCAGCCTGGCCGGCTTGCCCGGCATGTCGATCCCGGTCGGCTTCGGCCAGGGCGAGAAGAACGCCAAGCGCCCGGTCGGCCTGCAAATCATCGGCAACTACTTCAACGAGTCCAGGCTGCTGAACATCGCGCACCAGTACCAGCAAGTCACCGACTGGCATACGCGCGCGCCGGACGGCGTCTAAGCAACCCGTGCCGGCACAGAAAAACAGCAATACCCTGCCCGCACAGCGAACAGAAAAGAGAACACTATGCAATGGGAAGTCGTCATCGGTCTTGAGAACCACGTGCAGCTCACGACCAACTCGAAAATCTTCAGCGGCAGCCCGATCCGTTTCGGCGCCGAGCCGAACACGCAGGCCAGCCCGGTCGACCTGGCACTGCCGGGCGTGCTGCCGGTTCTGAACCGCGGCGCGGTCGAGCGCGCGATCCGCTTCGGCCTGGCCGTCGGCGCTACCATCGCGCCGCAGTCGGTCTTCGCGCGCAAGAACTATTTTTACCCCGACCTGCCGAAGGGCTACCAGATCAGCCAGTTCGAAGATCCGGTGGTCCAGGGCGGCACGGTCAGCTTCGCCTACGAAAAAGACGGCAAGCTGGAAACCAAGACCGTCAACCTGACCCGCGCCCACCTGGAAGAAGACGCCGGCAAGTCGCTGCACGAAGACTACGCCGGCATGAGCGGCATCGACCTCAATCGCGCCGGCACGCCGCTGCTCGAGATCGTATCGGAGCCGGAAATGCGCAGCGCGAACGAAGCGGTGGCCTATGCCAAGGCGCTGCACTCGCTGGTGATGTGGCTGGGCGTTTGCGACGGCAATATGCAAGAAGGCTCGTTCCGCTGCGACGTCAACGTCTCGGTGCGACCTATAGGACAGAAAGAATTCGGCACCCGCTGCGAGATCAAGAACCTGAACTCGTTCCGCTTCATGGAAGAAGCGATCCACTACGAAGTGCGGCGCCAGATCGAGCTGATCGAAGACGGCGGCCGGGTGATCCAGGCTACGCGCCTGTGGGACCCGGACAAGAAAGAGACGCGCTCGATGCGCACCAAGGAAGACGCGCAAGACTACCGCTACTTCCCCGACCCTGACCTGCCGCCGCTGGTCATCGAGCAGGCCTGGATCGACCGCATCCGGGCCGAGATGCCCGAACTGCCGGGCGCGCTGCGCGCACGCTTCACGGGCGACTACGGCCTGCCGGAATACGACAGCCTGGTGCTGACATCGTCGAAGGCGATGGCGACCTACTACGAAGCCGTGGTGGCCGCAGCCGGCAAGGAAAACGCCAAGGCCGCCGCCAACTGGCTGATGGGCGACGTGTCGTCGACCCTGAACCGCGCCGGCGTGGAAATCGATGCTTCGCCGGTGTCGGCGGCCCAGTTGGCCCTGCTGCTCAAGCGGATCGCCGATGGCACCATCTCGAACAAGGCCGGCAAGGAAGTGTTCGCAGCGATGTGGGAAGCCGGATCGACTGACGAGACCCTGGCCGACACCGTGATCGAGCAGAAGGGCCTGAAGCAGATTTCGGATACCGGCGCGCTGGAAGGCATCGTCGACGACGTACTGGCCGCGAACGCCAAGTCCGTCGAGCAATACCGCGCCGGCAAGGAAGCAGCGATCAACGCACTGATCGGCCAGGCGATGAAGGCGTCCAAGGGCAAGGCCAATCCGGCCCAGGTCACCGAACTGCTAAAGAAAAAGCTCGCCAACTAATGCCCCCCAATGAGGGTCAGAGTTGAATTAATCAGCAACTTCTAAAAGTTTCCTGTAATTCGACTCTGACCCTCATTCGTCGGCTGAGCAAAACTTGCAAAACAATGAGGGTCAGAGTCGAATTAAAAGCAATTCTGGAAAATTGCTCAACAATTTGACTCTGACCCTAATAGGTTTTAAGCGGGTTAGACGCCGTAGCGGCTGCGGTAGGTGGCGACGGCGGCTTTGTGCTGGGACAGGCGGGGGTCGGCGGTGGCGGCGGACAGGTAGCCGAACAGGTCGTCCAGATTCGCGATCGAGATCACCGGAATGCCGAATTCCTGCGCCACCTGCTGCACCGCCGAGTGCTCGGACAGCGCGCCGTCCTTGCCGGAGCGTTCCATGCGGTCGAGCGCGATCAGTACCGCGGCTGGCTCGGCGCCGGCGGCGCGGATCATGTCGACCGATTCGCGCACCGAGGTGCCGGCCGAGATCACGTCGTCTACGATCACGACCTTGCCGGCCAGCCTGGCGCCGACGATGGTGCCGCCCTCGCCGTGGTCCTTGGCTTCCTTGCGGTTGTAGGCAAACGAGGTATTGCGCCCCTTGCCGGCCAGCGCTACAGCAGTGGCCGAGGCCAGCGTGATGCCCTTGTAGGCCGGGCCGAACAGCATGTCGAAGTCCACGCCCGAATCAAGCAGCGTCTGGGCATAGAACTGTGCCAGCTGGCCCAGTGTGGCACCGTCGTGGAACAGGCCGGCGTTGAAGAAATATGGCGACAGGCGCCCGGCCTTGGTGGTGAATTCACCAAACTTCAATACTTCGGCCTTGACCGAAAATGCAATAAACTCCTGGCGCAGATCGCTCACGTGCTTCTCCTGAATATCCGAAAGCGCGTATTGTAAACCGCGCGCCTGGCTCACTGCAGCAACGCCCTGGCTGCTAGCGCCCTGCCCCATTTCCGAAGCGCGGCGAAACGCGCTACACTGTCGCGCTTTGCGTCCCAGCACTTCCAGGCCCTGCCTGCCAGCGGGCCTTCAATCCATCACCTATCTTTTTCGCTCTCGATGCCACGAATTATTTCCGCCAACCTGAACGGCATCCGTTCGGCAAACAAGAAGGGCTTTTTCACCTGGCTGGCCAGCCAGTCGGCCGACTACATCTGCGTCCAGGAACTCAAAGCCACGCAGGCCGACATGACCGAAGAACTGCTGTCGCCGCACGGCTACCATGGTCACTTTCACTACGCCGAGAAAAAAGGCTATTCGGGCACCGGCATCTATAGCCGCACGGCGCCGGACAACAAGCGCATCGGCTTCGGCTGCATGGAATTCGATGCCGAAGGCCGCTACACGCGCTGCGATTTCGGCAACCTGACCATCATCTCGCTCTACTGTCCTTCTGGCTCATCGTCGCCCGAGCGCCAACTGGCGAAGTTCCGCTTCATGGAAGTCTTCTTGCCGCACCTGGAACAGCTCAAGGCCGAGGGCCGCGAAGTGGTGATCTGCGGCGACTGGAACATCGCGCACAAGGAAATCGACCTGAAAAACTGGAAGAGCAACCAGAAAAATTCAGGCTTTTTGCCGGAAGAGCGCGCGTGGATGACGCGCATCTTCGACGAGGTCGGACTGGTCGACGTGCACCGCATGGTCGAGCCGGAAGCGGCCCATTACACCTGGTGGAGCAACCGCGGCCAAGCGTGGGCCAACAATGTCGGCTGGCGCATCGACTACCACATCGCGACCCCGGGCATTGCCGGCTGCGCCAAAGCGGTGTCGGTGTACAAGGATGAACGCTTCAGCGATCACGCGCCGCTGATCATTGATTACCATCTCTAATAGAAGACTAGGCGTTTATCAGCTTAACTTCTAGATGGCCACTCCAGCCTGAAGCCGCTGTCGAAGCGGCGCGCCTGGCCGCTGAGGGGATCGATGAAAGCGACGCTGCGCGCCAGCAGTTGCAGCGGCGCGCTGAAGTCGTCGCCCTTGCAGGGCAGCGCCCGCGGGTAGAACGTATCGTTGAGGATCGGCGCGCCCAGCGCTGCCAGGTGCAGGCGCAGCTGGTGCTTGCGGCCAGTGTGCGGATGCAGGCGGTAATGCGCCACCTCGCCACGGCGTTCGATCAGCTCCACCAGCGTTTCCGAATTCGGTTCACCCGGCACCTCGGTACTGACGAAGAACTGCTCGGCGTCTTGCATGCGGCTGCGGTAGGTGAACGGGAACTGCCGGCCCTCGATCGGACCGGCCAGCGCCTCGTAGACCTTGGTGACTACCCGCTTCTGGAACATCGACTGGTAGGCGCCGCGCGAGGCGGGATTGTGCGAGCAGATCACCACCCCCGCAGTCTCGCGGTCGAGCCGGTGGATCGGCGTCAGATGAGGCAGGTCGTACTGCTTTTTCAGCCTTACCAGAAGCGTCTCATGCAAGAAACGTCCGCTCGGGATGGTGGGCAGGAAGTGCGGCTTGTCTACCACCAGCAGATGCTCGTCCCTGAACAGCACCTGCTGAAGGAACGGGATCGGAGTCTCGGGAATGTCCAGCTCACGGTAATACCAGATGCGCATGCCCTGCCGTACCGGGCTGTCGGCGCGCAGCGGCGTCCCGTTCGCATCGACGATCTCGCCGCGCGCCAGGCGCCGCTCCCAGACACCCTGGGGCACATCGGGAAAGCGCTCTGCCAGGAAGCACAGCATGCCGCCGGCATGCGCCGCCGTCAGCCACAGGTAGCTGGGCGAGACGCCGTCGCGAATCGGCAGCGGAACCCGGGCGTTGGCTTCGGCCTGCCGCCCTCGCCTTGCGTTTCCCATTAGTGCAGGCTCACCAGGGCAATCCCATCAACGCAAATTGACGTTGGTACGATACGGCGCCAGTCGCGATACCGTGGTGCCCTTGGCGCGCGCGTACAGCGGCAGCAGCACGTTCATGTGCGCCTGCATGTCCTTGATGCGGCTCTCGCCGCCCGGGTGGGTCGACAGCAGCTCGATCGGCGCACGCTTGTTCAGCGCCGCCATCTTGCGCCACAGCGTGATGCCGGCGCGCGGGTCGTAACCGGCGCGCGACGAGATATCCAGGCCGACCAGGTCGGCCTCGCGCTCTTCGCTGCGCGAGAATTTCAGCACCAGCAGCTGGCCGGCCTGGCTGGCGACCGCGCCGGTAATGCCTGGATCGATGCCGAAGATTCCCGAGATCAAGGCGCCGACACTGCGTGCACCCATCGAGGTCAGGCCCGACTTGGCCATGCGCTCGCGCCCATGCTCACGCAGGGCGTGGGCGATCTCGTGGCCCATCACGGCGGCCACTTCGTCGTCGGTCAGCTTGAGCTGGGTGAGGATGCCCGAGAAGAAGCCGATACGCCCGCCCGGCATGCAGAAGGCGTTGATGTCTTTCGAGTCGATCAGATTGACCTGCCACTGCCAGTCGCCAGCCGCCTGGTTCCAGCGCGGCGCATGCGGGATGATGCGCTGCGCGATCTCGCGCAGGCGGCGAACTTCGGGGTGCGAAGCTGGCACCAGCACGCCCTTTTGCTGCGCCTCGCCCATCATCTGGGCGTATTGCTGCGCCGCAGCTTCGTCGAGCTGGGCCTCGGGAATCAGCACGCGCGCGCGCGACAGCGGCGTGACCTGGATACCGTCCTGCACCTCGGTGGCATGGTCTTGCGCCATGGGGCTGCCGACAGTGGCAATCAGGGACAGGCAGACGGCCAATTGCTTGAGTTTTTTCATTTCGTTCACCGACCGGCTGTTCTTAGCAGCCTGTCCTCATAGAAGTAAGCGTGATGGACACACAATAGGCGCCATCATCGCGGAAGGGAAGTTGCCCGACTAGGCGCTACCGCACATAAGCCGGTAACGGACGGCCCCGCCCTCAGGCGCTCGCGCGCTCTTTCTTGCGCAAGCGAAATACCGCCAGGCTGCCGCGCAAGTTCGGCAAAAACTCCACGGGCTGGCCGTCGGCCAGCGCCACGCATTCGAGCACCTCGAGGCCGCATTCCTCGGCCAGCTCCTGAAAATCATAGATCGTTGCGCAGCGCACGTTCGGGGTGTCGTACCACTGGTAGGGCAGCGCGCGCGAGACCGGCATGCGCCCGCGCAGCAGCGCCAGGCGGTGCGGCCAGTGGGCGAAATTCGGAAACGAGACAATGGCTTCGCGGCCGACCCGGACGATATCGCGCAGCAGCGCCTCGACATGCTGCATCATCTGCAGCGACGACAGGCACAGCACCGTGTCAAAAGTATTGTCGCCGAACAGGCCCAGGCCCTGCTCCATGTCGTGCTGGATCACGCTGACGCCGCGCCGGGTGCTGGCCAGCACCTTGTCGTCGGCGATCTCGATGCCGTAGCCGGTACAGCCCTTGTCCAGTTCCAGGTAGCGCAGCATGGCGCCGTCGCCGCAGCCGACGTCGAGTACGTGCGCGCCCTCGCCCACCCAATGCGCAATGAAGGCCAGGTCGGGCCGCAAGGAGATCAGGTCGTCGAAATTCATGGCGCCACCTCCGCGCCAGCCGCGCCAGACAATTCCAGCGCGATGCGATCGATATACGCCCGCACCACGCCAAGATAGCGCGGGTCTTCCAGCAGGAAGGCATCGTGGCCGTGCGGCGCGTCGATCTCGGCATAGGTCACCTGGCGCCGGTTCGAGATCAAGGCCTGGACGATCTCGCGGCTACGCTCCGGCGAGAAGCGCCAGTCGGTGCTGAACGAGGCAATCAGGAATTGCGCCCGGGTTCCCGCCAGTGCGCGGGTCAGGTCGCCATCGTGCATGCGCGCCGGATCGAAATAGTCGAGCGCCTTGGTGATGAGCAAATAGGTGTTGGCGTCGAAGTATTTCGAGAACTTGTCGCCCTGGTAGCGCAGGTAAGACTCGATCTCGAAGTCGATGCCGAAGTCGAAACCGTAGTCGTCCGGACCGGCATCCCGGTCCTGTGCGCCGTTGCGCAGCCGGCGCCCGAATTTTTCAGCCATGTCATCGTTCGACAAATAGGTGATGTGGCCCACCATGCGCGCCACTTTCAGGCCGTTTTTCGGCACCACGCCATGCTCGTAGAAGTCGCCGCCGTGGTAGTCGGGATCGGCCAGGATGGCCTGGCGCGCGACGTCGTTGAAGGCGATGTTCTGGGCCGAGAGCTTGGGCGTGGAGGCGATCACGATGCAGTGGCGCAGGCGCTCGGGGAACTGGATGCTCCACGAGAGCGCCTGCATTCCACCCAGCGAGCCGCCCATCACCGCGGCAAAACAGTCGATGCCGAGGCGGTCGGCCAGGCGCGCCTGGGCGCTGACCCAGTCTTCCACCGTCAGCAACGGAAAGGCGGCGCCATACGGCTTGCCGGTGGCCGGGTTATGGTGCATCGGGCCGGTCGAACCGAAGCACGAGCCCAGGTTGTTCACCCCGATCACGAAGAAGCGGCTGGTATCGAGCGGCTTGCCCGGCCCGACCATGTTGTCCCACCAGCCCAGGCTATTGGGCTGGTCGGCATAGGTGCCGGCCACATGATGCGAAGCGTTGAGCGCGTGGCAGACCAGCACCGCGTTGGATTTGTCGGCATTGAGCGTGCCATAGGTTTCATACATCAGCGTGTAGTCGCCGAGGTGCGCGCCGCTTTGAAGGCGCAGCGGCTCGGCGAAATGCATCGCCTGTGGTGTGACTGTTCCGATCGATCCCATGAAGCTTGTCGTGATATTCCAGTGTGGTTGCAGCCTTGGCCGCCAGTTCAGAGGGACTGCAGCTGCTCTACCGCGTAGGCAATCTCGTCCGGCTCGGTCGAGCGCAGGATGCGGCGCGTGCGCAAGGTGATCGCGGCCAGGTCGCTGCTGAGGATTTCCTGTTTCACCGACAGCAGCTGGGCCGGGTGCATCGAGAACTCGCGCAGGCCCATCCCCAGCAGCAGGCGGGTCAGCTTGGCGTCGCCCGCCATCTCGCCGCACACGGCGACATCGAGCCCGGCCTTCTGGCCGGTGGCGATGGTCTGGGCCAGCAGCGTCAGCACCGCCGGGTGCAGCGGATTGTACAGGTGCGCCACTTCGTAATCGACGCGGTCGATCGCAAGCAGGTACTGGATCAGGTCATTGGTGCCGATCGACAAAAAGTTCATGCGCTTGACGAACATCGGCAGCGCCAGCGCGGCCGCCGGAATCTCGATCATGGCGCCGACTTCCACCGCCGGATCGAACTTGAGGTTTTCTTCGCGCAGTTGCGCCTTGGCCTGCTCGATCATGCTCAGCGTCTGGTCGATCTCGAAGGCATGCGCCAGCATCGGGATCAGGATGCGAACCTTGCCAAAGGCCGACGCGCGCAGGATCGCGCGCAGCTGGGTCAGGAACAGCTGGGGTTCGGCCAGGCAGTAACGGATCGCGCGCAGGCCCAGTGCCGGATTGAGCGCCGTATGCTCGGTCGGATCGAGCGGCTTGTCGGCGCCGACGTCGAGCGTGCGAATGGTGACTGGACGGCCCTTCATGGCCAGCACCGCCTTGCGGTACTGCTCGAACTGCTCGTCTTCGCTGGGGATGCGCAGGGCATTACCCAGCACGTTCGAGCGCCCCATGAACAGGAACTCCGAACGGAACAGGCCGACCCCGTTGGCGCCGGCCTCGAGCGCCCCGGCGCAGTCTTCCGGCAGCTCGATGTTGGCCATCAGCTTGATCGGGGTGCCGTCCTTGGTGACCGCGGGCGTCTTCTTGAGCTTGAGCAGGCGCTTGCGCGCCCGGCCCAGCGCCGCCTGGCGCGCGCGGTACTGCTCCAGCACCAGCTGGCTCGGATTGCAGATCACCACGCCGGCGTCGCCGTCGACGATCACCCAGTCGTCCTGCTCGATCAGGCGCGATGCCTGGCTCATGCCCACCGCCGCCGGAATGTCGAGCGAACGCGCGACGATCGCGGTGTGCGAGTTCTGGCCGCCGACATCGGTCACGAAACCGATGAAGGAACGCTGTCCGCCGTCATGGTCGCGGAAGGCCAGCATGTCGGCCGGCGAAATATCGTGCGCCACCACGATCATTTGCGGCGCCGCGTGGTCGTCGCCGGAAAACACCGGCGGCACGCTCAGGGCGGTGCCCATCAGGACCTTGAGCACGCGCTCGGCCACCTGCTGGATATCGTGCTTGCGCTCGCGCAGGTATTCATCTTCGATCTCGTCGAACTGACTGGAGAGCTCGTCGATCTGGGTCACCAGCGCCCATTCGGCGTTGTAGTGGCGGGTACGGATGATATCGAGCGGCGCTTCCGAGATCATCGGGTCGGACAGGATCAGCGCGTGCACATCGATGAAGGCACCCAGTTCGGTCGGTGCGTCCTTGGGCAACTCGGTCCACAGCGCCTGCAGGCCACGGTGTACTTCGGCGATGGCGTGCTGCAGGCGGGCGACTTCGGCCTCGACCTGCTCTTCGGGGACCAGGTAATGCTTGACGTCGAGCGCCGCCGGCGTGAGCAGATGCACGCGGCCGATCGCAATGCCGCGTGAAACCGGAATACCGTGCAGTGTGAACGATGCCATCGAAGGTCCTGTGTGACGCGGAGTCGCCGCTTCGCGCGGCATTACTCGCTTTCGCCGAACTTGTCGTTGATCAGGCCACTCAAGGCAGCGATGCAGGCTTCTTCGTCGGCACCGTCGGCCTCGAGCAGCACTTTCGCACCCTTGCCGGCGGCAAGCATCATGACGCCCATGATCGACTTGGCGTTGATGCGGCGGCCATTACGGGTGAGCCAGACGTCGCTCTGGAATTTCGCGGCCATCTGGGTGAGTTTGGCGGAGGCGCGGGCGTGCAGGCCCAGCTTGTTGATGATCTCTAGTTCCTGTTGAATCATGTTCTCTTTATCAATTTATCGTCAGAACCGCTGGGCGCGCCGCCCCGCTTCAGTTGATCAATCAGCTCGATCCGATCCGGATCCGGTTATCCACCCTCACCGCGCCATTCTGGGCGCCGGCCAGCGCCATTTCGACGACCACGTCGAGCGTGTCGCGGCGGTAGGTAATCGCCCGCAGCAGCATCGGCAAGCTGATGCCGGCAATGACTTCCACGTGGCCGGCACTGGCCAGCGAATTGCAACAATTGGACGGGGTCCCGCCCTTGATATCGGTGATGACCAGCACGCCGTCGCCGTCGTCCAGGCGCGCAATGGCCTCCTTGGCCCGTGCGTTCACTTCGTTGATGTCCTGGTCGGCGGCCACGTCGATCGCCTCGAAGCGTTCGGTGGGACCGCGAAACACGTGTGCTACCGCGGCGATGAAGGCCTGGCCCAGCGGTGCGTGGGTCATCAGCAGGATGCCTACCATGTCAGTGTCTGCTTGGTGTGGGGTTCAGGAGCTGCTGTTCGACCGCGTCGATGAACATCGCGGCCACGTCGAATCCGGTCTGGTCGGCGATCTCCTGGAAGCAGGTCGGGCTGGTAACGTTCACTTCGGTCAGGTAATCGCCGATCACATCCAATCCTACCAGCAATAAGCCGCGTGCGGCCAGGACCGGTCCCAGCGCTTCGGCGATTTCTCGGTCGCGCTCGGTGATCGGCTGGGCCACGCCGATACCGCCGGCTGCCAGGTTGCCCCGCACTTCGTTGCCCTGCGGAATGCGCGCCAGCGCGAAGGGCACCGGCTTGCCGCCGATGACCAGGATTCGCTTGTCGCCCTGTTCGATCGCGGGGATGAATTTCTGGGCCATGATGGTGTGCTGGCCGTTGACGGTCAGCGACTCGATCACGGCGCCCAGGTTCATGCCGTCTTGCTTGATGCGGAAAATGCCGGCGCCGCCCATGCCATCAAGCGGCTTGAAGATCACGTCGCCATGCTTGTCGTGGAAGGCGCGCAGGCGCGCCATGTTCGACGACACCAGCGTCGGCGAAGTGTACTGGCTAAATTGCGCAATCGACAGCTTCTCGTTGTGGTCGCGAATCGCCCCCGGACGGTTGAAAATGCGCGCGCCGCGGCGCTCGGCCAGTTCCAGCAAATAAGTGCCATAGACATATTCCATGTCGAAGGGCGGATCCTTGCGTTCGATCACGGCGTCGAAATCACACAACTCGACGATTTCCGGCGCATCGGCGCGGTACCAGGCGTCGGGCTCGCCGGTCAGGGTCAAGCGCGTGGCTTGCGCCGTCACCACGCCTTCTTCGAGCACCATGTCGCGTTGTTCGAACGCATAAATGGCATGCCCGCGCCTGGCGGCTTCGCGCATCATGGCGAAGGTCGAATCCTTGTAAATCTTGAAGGTGGCGATGGGATCGGCGAGGAAGGCGATTTTCATGGACTGTCCAATGCAGGGAATGTCCTGATTTTAGCCGGAAACGCCGATGTTCGCGGGCGGCCCATCCGTTCGCCCTGCGGCGCTGCATGTCAGGCACGGTTGATGTTATCGTCTTGCAAACGATCCAGGAGGCAGTCCATGACAGCGCAAGCACGCAAGGCAGCAAGCGAGGCGGTATTACAGCAGCACGGTATTGGCGTGAACCCGCAGCTGCCAATGCTCGACGACGACGACGGGGTGAGCTTGCGCAGCGAGCAAGAAGTATGGTGCCGGCTGGTGGCGCTGTGGGGCGTGGTGAGCACCGCGATGCTGCGCCAGAACACGTTCTTTAAAGAGTATTTCGCCACTCCAGAGCGCAGGTCGATGCTGTCGAACGACGAGGCGGCCTTCCTGTTCGAGGACACGCCGCCCGAAGAAGACATCATTCGCTTTTCGTGGCGGCTCGAAGCCCTGGTGTTCCTGGCCTGGTGTGCGGGGCTGGTCGACGACGTGGGCGACAGCGCCAGCTTGCCCGCCGCACCATCAAACGCCGAGGAGATCTTGCCGCTCTACCCGCACGACCTGCTCGACGCCACCACCTTGCGCGCGGCGATCCGCCTGCGCGGCAAGGCCGAGATCCTCGACCGGGCCGACCTGCTGTACCGCCTGCACTGGGCAGTGCGCGATGCCAAGCTCACTGGCAGCGCGCCGCCGGCCGGCATCAATCCCGGCGTGGTGCTGGAATGGCACCACGCGGTCAACTGGATGATCCGGGATGGCGACGAAGACGACTGGGATGCCGTCTCGACCGATACCTGACCGGTTGTTAGTAAACTTCGGGGTTGGGGTCGGTGCGCTCGAGTTCGAGCGACGCGGCCAGCAGGCCCAGGCGCGCCACCACGCCGTACACATAGAAGCGGTTCGGCGCCGCCGTGCCCGGCTTGGCTTTCAGGTCGGGCATGGCGTGCTGCTGGGCAAAAGCCAGTGGCACGTATTGCGAGCCGGGCGCGTTCAGGTTCTGGTCGATGCCGCGCTCGGCGTGCACGCGGTAGAAGCCGCCCACCACGTAGCGGTCGATCATGTAGACCACCGGCTCGGCCACCGCATCGTTGATGCTTTCGAACGTCGGCACGCCTTCTTGCACGATCATGTCGTTGACCGCTACGCCATCTTTAATGACGGTCATCTTGTTGCGCTGTGCACGGCTCAGGTCGCGCACCTCGCTGGCGTCTTTCACCGTCATTACGCCCATGCCATAGGTGCCGGCATCGGGCTTGACGATCACGAAGGGCTTTTGCTCCTTCATGCCGTATTCCTTGTATTTCTTCTTGATCTTGGAGAGCAGCGCCGAGACGGCATCGGCCAGCTGCTCGGTGCCGACGTCTTGCTGCAGGTCGAGCTCGCTGACCTTGCTATGCAGCGGGTTGACCAGCCACGGATCGATGTCGATCAGCTTGCCGAACTTCTTGGCCACTTCGTCGAAGGCCTTCAGGTGATTGCTCTTGCGGCGCAGCGCCCAGCCCGCGTGCACCGGCGGCAGCAGCGACTGCTCGTGGATGTTTTCCAGGATCGATGGAATGCCGCTGGACAGGTCATTGTTCAGCAAAATGGTGCACGGGTCGAAATCGACCAGGCCGACGCGCCGCCCGTTACTTGACCGCACCAGTGGTTCGACCACCAGCATGTTTCCGTCCGGTAGCGCCAGCGGCGTCGGCTGGGTGATATCCGGCGACAGCGAACCGAGCCGCACGTGCAGGCCGGTCTGGCGGAAGATCTGCATCAGGCGCGCCACGTTCTGCAGGTAGAGCGGATGACGCGCATGCGTTTCCGGAATCATCAGCAGGTTGCGCGCATCGGGACAATACTTGTCGATCGCGGCCATGGCGGCCTGTACCGCCAGCGGCAGCATTTCGGTCGCCAGGTTATTAAAGCCGCCCGGAAACAGGTTGGTGTCGACCGGTGCCAGCTTGTAGCCGGCATTGCGCAAGTCGACCGAGCAATAGAACGGCGGCGTATGCTCCTGCCACTCGAGGCGGAACCAGCGCTCGATGGCGGGCGTGGCTTCGAGAATTTTCTTTTCCAGGTCGAGCAAGGGACCGGTCAGGGCGGTGGCGAGGTGCGGAACCATGAGGTGGACTTCCTAGTAGTGGCTTGTTTGAATTATATCGGTACCGTTATATAAGGACGATGCTGTTGTTTTAAAGTCGCGCACTGACCAGCATGAAGAAAGGCGCCCGCAGGCGCCTTGGTGGAAAACCGCCTTACCCGTGATAGGCCGTCTCGCCATGACTGCTGATGTCCAGGCCCTGGCGTTCTTCGTCGGCCGGCACCCGCAGCCTGACCACGATATCGGCAAGCTTGAAGGCAATAAAGGCGACGGCTGCCGACCACACGATGGTGATGCCCACTGCCTGCGCCTGCACCCACACCTGGCTGGCGATCGAATACGCCGGCGCGCCCTGGTTGGCGACATAGTCCCAGATGCCCTGCCCGCCCAATGCCGGCGAAGCGAACACGCCGGTCAGCAGCGCGCCGAGAATGCCGCCGACGCCGTGCAGGCCGAACACATCGAGCGAGTCGTCCGCGCCCAGCAGGCGCTTTAAACCGGTCACACCCCACAGGCAGACGATTCCTGCCAGCAGGCCCATGACCAGGGCGCCCATCGGGCCGACGAAACCGCAGCCTGGCGTGATCGCCACCAGGCCCGAGACGGCGCCCGACACCGCGCCCAGCATCGACGGCTTGCGCTTGAAGATCCACTCGCCGATCATCCACGACACGGCCGCTGCCGCAGTGGCCAGCAAGGTGTTGATGAAGGCCAGCGCGGCGACGTCGCCCGCTTCCAGTGCCGAACCGGCATTGAAGCCGAACCAGCCGACCCACAGCAGCGAAGCGCCGACCATGGTCATGGTCAGGGAATGCGGCGCCATCGATTCGCGCCCCAGGCCGATCCGCTTGCCGATCATGTAGGCGCCGACCAGGCCAGCTACCGCCGCATTGATGTGCACCACGGTGCCGCCGGCGAAATCGAGCGCGCCCATTTGCCACAGGAAACCAGCACCGCTGGTCACGGTGGCGAGCGAGGCGGCATCGGTGATGGCGTCCGGGCCGGCCCAGAACCAGACCATGTGCGCCACCGGCAGGTAGCCAAAGGTGAACCACAGCACCACGAACAGCAGTACCGCCGCAAAGCGCACGCGCTCGGCAAAAGCGCCGACGATCAGCGCGCAGGTGATGGCGGCAAAGCTTCCCTGGAAGGCGACAAAGATGAACTCGGGAATCATCGTCTCTTTGCTGAAAGTCGCGGCCTGGGCAAAGCTGCCGGCGAGCGGATCGTAGATGCCGTTCAGGAAGGCGCGGTCGAAGCCGCCGATAAAGGCATTGCCCTGGGTGAAGGCCAGCGAGTAGCCGTACAGGCACCACAGCACGATGACCACCGAGAACACCATGAAGACCTGCATCAGGATCGACAGCATGTTCTTGGCCCGCACCAGGCCGCCGTAAAACAGCGCCAGGCCGGGAATGGCCATCATGATGACGAGCAGCGTAGCGACGAACATCCACGCGGTATCTCCCTTGTTGATGGAAGGCGCGGCCAGCGCCGGCAGTGCCAGGCTCAGGGCGGCGAAGCCGGCCAGGACCTTGATGATGGTGCGTTTCATAAATTTCCTTTTACAGTGCGTCGTTGCCGGTCTCGCCGGTACGGATACGGATGGCCTGGTTCAGGTCGGCCACGAAAATCTTGCCATCGCCGATCTTGCCGGTGCGGGCCGCACCCTGGATGGCGTCGATCACCTGCTCGACCAAGGCATCGTCCACGGCCGCCTCGATCTTGATTTTTGGAAGAAAGTCGACCACGTATTCGGCGCCGCGGTAGAGCTCGGTATGGCCTTTCTGGCGCCCGAAACCCTTCACTTCGGTCACCGTCATGCCCTGCACGTTGATCTCCGACAGCGCTTCGCGCACTTCGTCCAGCTTGAACGGTTTGATAATGGCGGTAATCATCTTCATGGCATTGCCTCTTAATCGATCAGAAGGTTTTGGACACGGTGAGAATCGCGCCGGACTTGCCGAGGTTCTTGCCTTGCGGGTTCAGGTAAGCGCCGGTATCGGCCTTGATCCAGGCCAGCGAGACCGTGGCCACGCCGAGGTCCTTACTCACGCCCAGCTTGTAGTCGGAGTAGGAAAACTGGCTGTTGTGACGCACTTTCTGGCGGCCGGCATGCAGGTTCAGGATGAAGCCGTTGCCCACGTCAAGATCAGCGCCAAGGTCGAGATAGCCACTGCCCTTGCTGTTGGCGGTGCCGAACAGGTTGGTCGTCGACTGCGAATACTTGATGTAGGCCGGACCGACGCCGAGCCGCCCGTAGAGCTCGAAGGTGTTGGCGCTCGGGCCCAGGCCGTTCGACGGATACAGGTAGTACAGGCCGCCGAGGTCATAGGTGACGGAGGCGCCGAGCTGGCCGCGGCGGCCGCCGTAGATATCCCATTCGATGCTGCCGTCGCCGCCAAGATCCTTCGTCCACTTGATGGTGGAGAGCCAGGTGCCCACATACCAGCCGGTTGGGCCGTGCACGTAGTCGGCGCCGCCTTGCAGCGCCGGATCGAAGCTGGTCTGCGACAGGCCGCGATAGCGGTAGTCGCTGGTGATGGCAGCGTTGTAGCTGAGCTGGTGTTGCTGCACTGCGTCAGGAGCAGCTTGCTGCGCGTTGGCCGTGACGCTTGCCAGCGCCAGGGCGGCCCAGGTGGCTGCTGCGGTCGGTATGCTGCGTTTCATGCTTTTCCCCTTATGTTCAACGGTAGACTCGGTTGCGATTTACAATGCACTTGCAGCACGCTTCACTTCCCTTTAGCACGATGCGTGCCAGAGGCAAAATGGGGAGGCGCGCGCCCGGGAAGGTGTTGATTTCTCAGTCATCTACCCCATGTGCAATACGAATAACCAGCAAACACTTGCGGCGCCATGTGCCGCAGTGCCACGCACCACCGCGGCCAGCGGACGCACCTTCGTGGTGCGCCGCCCCCCGCCTTATTGAGGAACGTACGGATATGACCACTTTCTTTAACGATTTGCAGGGCAAGATCAACCAGGCCCTGGAGAGCACGCCGGCCAAGGACATCCAGCGCAATGTCAAGGCTATGGCCACCCAGGGCTTTTCCAAGCTCGACCTGGTCACCCGCGAAGAATTCGATATCCAGGCCCAGGTGCTGGCCAAGACCCGCGCCAAGCTCGAAGCGCTTGAACTGCGCGTGCTAGAACTGGAAGCACGCCTGGGCGCGCAGGCTTCGGCATCGTCCCCGGCAGCGGCAGCGGCAGGCCAGCCGGCGCCGACGATCATTCTCGGCAAGGAATAAGGCTGCCGGCATTCATGTCCCCCGGGAGCCGCACATGAATGCCAACGACCAGCCGGCGCCGCAGGATGTCTCGCTCGACGTGTTGCGCGAGAAATATGCCAAGGGCAACGAGACCAGCATCGACGACGTGCGCCGGCGCGTAGCGCGCGCCCTGGCGGCGCTGGAACCGGCAGCGCAGCGCACCGGGTTCGAGCAACGCTTTCTGTGGGCCCAGGAGCAAGGCTTCGTCCCCGCCGGACGCATCAATTCCGCGGCCGGCCTCGGCCTGCAGGCCACCCTCATCAACTGTTTCGTGCAACCGGTGGGCGACTCGATCTCGGGCAGCCAGGACGGCCTGCCCGGCATCTATACGGCACTATCCGAGGCCGCCGAGACCATGCGCCGCGGCGGCGGCGTCGGCTACGACTTCAGCGCGATCCGCCCGATGGGCAGCAAGGTCCATGGCACCGGCTCGCGCGCCTCCGGGCCGGTCTCGTACATGGAAGTGTTCGACGCCTCGTGCCGCACGGTGGAGTCGGCCGGCGCCAGGCGCGGCGCCCAGATGGGCGTGCTGCGCATCGACCATCCCGACATCGAGCGCTTCATCGCCGCCAAGGACAAGGGCGGCCTCACCAATTTCAACATCTCGGTAGGCGTCACCGACGCCTTCATGCGCGCGGTGCAAGCCGACGCGCCCTTCGAGCTGGTGCACGCCGCCGAACCAGGTGACGAAGACGCGCCGCAGGACATGCCGAATCCGCGCCGGCTCGACGACGGCCGCTGGGTCTACCGGCGGGTAGAGGCGCGCGCCCTGTGGGACCGGATCATCGCCTCGACCTACGACCATGCCGAGCCGGGCGTGCTGTTTGTCGACCGCATCAACCTGGAGAACAACCTCTGGTACGCGGAAGAACTGCGCGCCACCAATCCCTGCGGCGAGCAGCCGCTGCCGGCCTATGGCTGCTGCGACCTGGGTTCGCTCAACCTCACCTGTTTCGTGCGCAACCCGTTCAGCCAGGCTGCCGCCTTCGATTTCGCGCGCATGTGCGAGGTGGCCACCGTGGCGGTGCGCATGCTCGACCTGGTGCTCGACGCGACCGTCTGGCCGCTGCCGCAGCAGGCGGAGCAGTCCAGCGCCAAGCGCCGCGTCGGCCTGGGGTTTCTGGGCCTGGGCAGCGCGCTGGTCATGCTGGGGCTGCGCTACGACGCCGACGAGGGGCGTGCGCTGGCCGCCCGCATCATGGAGGCACTGCGCAATGCTGCGTATGCCGCCTCGGTCGAACTGGCGCGCGAAAAAGGCCCCTTTCCACTGTTCGACGCCGAGCACTACCTGCGCGGGCATTTCATCCTGCGCCTGCCAGACGAGCTGCGCGCGGCGATCCGCCTGCACGGCATCCGCAACTCGCACCTGCTGTCGATTGCCCCCACCGGCACCATCTCGCTGGCCTTTGCCGACAATGCCACGAACGGCATCGAGCCGCCTTATTCCTGGACTTACCAGCGCAAGAAGCGAATGGCCGACGGCAGCACCCGCAGCTACGCGGTCGAAGACCATGCCTGGCGCCTGTACCGCCACCTTGGCCACGACACCGGCAGCCTGCCACCGCAGTTCGTCACCGCGCTCGAGATGCGCGCGCTCGATCATCTGCGCATGGTGCAGGCGGTGCAGCCTTTCGTCGACACGGCCATTTCCAAGACCGTTAACGTGCCGGTCGATTACCCGTTCGAGCAATTTCGCGACCTGTACAGCCAGGCCTGGCATGCGGGGCTGAAGGGACTGGCAACCTACCGGCCCAATACGGTGCTGGGCAACGTGCTATCAAACTCGCCCGAGCCTGCGCAGCAGGCCGGCTCGGACGACGACCCGCTGCGCCAGCGCTTCGAACGCCGCCCGCTGGGCGAACTCGAATCGCTTACCTCGAAAATCGAATACTCGACCCAGGAAGGCCGCACGAGCGCCTACCTCACGGTGAGCTTCATCCGCGTCGACGGCAGGTGCGCGGGCCAGCCGGTGACGATCGAGCGGCCCTTCGAATTCTTCATGCCCTCGAACCAGCGCACCGGGGGCCAGCAGTGGATCACGGCCTCGATGCGGCTGCTGTCGATGGTGGCGCGCGCCGGCGGCCCGATCGCGCGCGCGCTGGCCGACATGCGCGACGTGGTCTGGGAAAAAGGCCCGGTGCGCTGCGGCTACCTGACGCGCCAGGACGGCACCGAGGTGCCGGTCTACCACGACTCGGAGGTGGCGGCGATCGCCTTCATGCTGCAGCGCGTGCTGATCCGGCGCGGCTTCCTGGACGCCCTGGGCAACGAGGTAGCGCTGCCGGAACTGGCCAGGCGCTATGCCGCGCGCGCCACTGGCATGGCGCCCGATGCCGAACCCTGCCCTGCCACGGCGGCCGGCGCCCTGCGCGCGGCGGGCGGCGCCAAGTGTCCGGAATGCGGCGCCCGCGCGCTGCGCAAGGTGGACGGTTGCACCCGCTGCGAAGAATGCCACTATGTGGGAGAGTGCGGCTAAGGCATACTGCGCAGGTTCTCAACTTTCAAGACTGCCATGACCTATCTCGCCCTGAAGCACATCCACATCACTTTCGCCGCCCTGAGCGGGGTATTGTTCCTGGTGCGCGGCATCTGGATGCTGTCCGGATCGCAGCAACTGCAGCGGCGCTGGGTGAAAGTAGTGCCGCACATCGTCGACACGCTGCTGCTGGTGAGCGCCATCGGCCTGGTGGTATGGAGCAGCCAGTATCCTGGTGAGCAGTCCTGGCTGACAGCCAAGGTAGTGGCGCTGGTGGGCTATATCGCGCTGGGCATCATTGCCCTCAAACGCGGCCGTACCAAGCAGGTGCGGGTCGCTGCCTTTGTCGGCGCCCTGGCCTGTTACGTCTATATCGTGGCGGTGGCGGTCACCAAGAACCCGTTGGTTTAAGCCGCAGCGCGCGGCCGACACCAAGCGCGTGACCCGGGCCGCACGTTTGGTCGCCCTCAACCGGGCGTTGCGCTTTACCGGGCAGTATCGTCAAGTCTCCGCTCATCCCGTCAGGTGCAACATGAGTCTTGCCGTCCTTCGCAGCCGCGCACTGGCAGGCATGGCGGCGCCCGTGGTCAACGTCGAAGTCCACCTGGCCAACGGCCTGCCCGCCTTTGCCATCGTCGGCTTGCCCGACGCCGAAGTGCGCGAAGCAAAAGACCGGGTGCGGGCGGCCTTGCAAAATTCGGGCTTTACCATCCCGCCGCGGCGCATCACCGTCAATCTGGCGCCGGCCGACCTGCCGAAAGAATCCGGCCGCTTCGACCTGCCCATTGCGCTGGGCATCCTGGCCGCGTCGCAGCAGCTCCCTGGCGAGCAGCTCGAGCGCTACGAGTTCGCGGGCGAGCTGTCGTTGTCGGGCGAGTTGCGGCCGATCCGGGGGGCGCTAGCCATGACCTTCGCCATGCACCGTGACCAGGGCAGCGACCTTGCGCGCGCCTTCATCCTGCCGCTGGCCAATGCCGACGAAGCGGCGCTGGTCACCCATGCGGCCATCTATCCGGCCCGCACGCTGCTCGAGGTATGCGCCCACTTCGCGCATGGCGCAGGCAGTGCGCGGCTGGCGCGCCACCAGGGCCAGGCCTTGCCGGCGACCGTCGACTACCCGGATCTTGCCGAAGTCAAGGGGCAGCAAAGTGCCAAACGCGCCCTCGAGGTCGCGGCCGCCGGCCTGCATTCGGTGCTTCTCATTGGTCCTCCCGGTGCGGGCAAGAGCATGCTGGCCGCGCGCTTTCCCGCGCTATTGCCGCCGATGAGCGACGACGAGGCGCTTGAATCGGCCGCGGTCCAATCGCTCACCGGCGGCTTTTCGCCACAACGCTGGCGGCGCCGCCCTTTCCGCAGCCCGCATCACACGAGCTCCAGCGTGGCGCTGGTCGGCGGCGGCAACCCGCCGCGACCGGGCGAAGTATCGCTGGCGCACCATGGGGTGCTGTTTCTCGACGAACTGCCTGAATTCGACCGCCGCGTGCTGGAGGTACTGCGCGAGCCGCTCGAATCGGGCCACATCACGATTTCGCGGGCGGCGCGCCAGGCCGATTTTCCGGCCCGCTTTCAACTGATCGCGGCCATGAATCCCTGCCCCTGCGGCTGGCTCGGCCACCCATCCGGCAAATGCCGCTGCACGCCCGAGATTGCCCAGCGCTACCAGGGTCGCATCTCCGGGCCCCTGCTGGACCGCATCGATATCCAGTTCACGGTGGCCGCCATGCCGGCCGAGCGCATCGGCGCCCATGCCGACGGCGAAGCCAGCGCCGTGGTCGCGGCGCGCGTCGCCCAGGCACACGCCCTGCAGCTCGCGCGCCAGGGCGGCCCCAACCAGCGCCTGGCGCCTGCCGAGATCGACCGCTACTGCCGCCCCGACAGCGCCGGTGAGCGGCTGCTGCGCGCGGCGATGCAACAGCTGCACTGGTCGGCGCGCGCCTATCACCGCGTGCTCAAGGTGGCGCGCACCATTGCCGACCTGGGCGGCGCGGACGGCGTAGCTGCCCCGCATATCGCCGAAGCGATCCAGTACCGGCGCGCGCTGCACGAAGGCTGAACGCAGGGCATGGCCGGGTGCACGCAGAAGCCGCGCCTCCTGCTACCATCTGGTCATGCACATCAAACCTCTTTTCCTTGCCACCCTGTCGGCGGCCCTGTTCGGCGTGGCGCTCGGCGGCTGCTCGCCCACCTACAACTGGCGCGACTACAGCAGCGGCGATGGCAGCTACCGGGTGATGTTCCCGGCCAAGCCGGCGACACACACGCGCAGCATCGACCTGGGCGGGATCCGGGTCGACATGACCATGACCGGCGCCGACGTCGAGGGGGCGACCTTCGCCGTGGGCACCGCGCTGGCGCCAAGCCCCGCGCTGGCGCTGGCCACCTTGCCGGCCATGCGCCAGGCGCTGCTGCGCAATATCGGCGCCACCGAAGATGGGACCCAGACGCCGCCTTTGAAGCCCGGTGCGGCAGAGCTGCAGGTGGACGCGACCGGCAAGGGGCATGCTGGCCCGGTGCGCCTGCTGGGCCGGTTTACGGTGAAAGGCGCGCGCGTCTATCAAGTGATCGTCATCGGCAAACCCGATGCCATGCCGCCTGAGCAAACCGAGCAATTCCTTGACTCGTTCGTGCCACAGTGAACCAGGCTCGCCCATGAAAGACGACCCGTCTGCGCTCCTGCCGTCAGTGGCGGCGCTGCGCATCGCCGGCTTGCACAAATCCTTCGGCCGCCCTGCCGTCGATGGCCTCGACCTGACCATCCGGCGCGGCGAACTGTACGCGCTGCTTGGCCCCAACGGCGCCGGCAAGACCACCACGCTACGCATGGTGGCCGGGCTGGTGGCGCCCGACGCCGGCAGCATCGAGGTGCTCGGCCTCGACCTGGCAGCGACGCCGCAGCAAGCCAAGCGCAACATGGCCTATCTGCCGGACGACCCCATGTTGTACGGCAAGCTCAAGCCCACCGAATACCTCGAGTTCGTCGCCGGACTCTGGGGCGTGCCCGCGCGCGAGGCCGAAGCGCGTGCGCGTTCGCTGCTCGCGTGGCTGGAACTGGCGCCGCATGCGCATGAGCTGACCGAAGGATTTTCGCGCGGCATGAAGCAGAAGCTGGCGCTGGCCGGTGCATTGATCCATGAGCCGGAACTGCTGATCCTGGACGAGCCGCTCACCGGGCTCGACGCGGCCGCGGCGCGCCAGGTCAAAGACCTGCTGCTGTCGCACGTGGCCAAGGGCGGCACGGTGATCCTGACGACCCATATCCTCGAGGTGGCGGAGCGCCTCGCGCAGCGCATCGGCATCATCCAGCACGGCCGCCTGATCGCCGAGGGCACGCTGGACGAACTGCGCGCAGGCGCCAGCGGCGCCAGTCTCGAAGACGTGTTCCTGCAGCTGACCGCGCGGCCATGATGGTCGCCCCCGGCAGCATCGGCTGGCTGGCCTGGCACGAGATCAAGCTGTTCTGGTTCAACGCGGCGTCCGGCAAACAGACGCCAACCGGGCGCCGCCCAGGCCCGCGCGGCTTGGCTGCCATCGCCCTGGCGTATCTGGCGTTGCATGTGGTGGCGTTCGTCGTGGTGACGCGCTTCGGCGGGTTCGACGCGGCCGATCCGCGCGTGCAGGTCGCGCTCAGCGCACTGCTGTTCGGCGCGATGACCTTCATGCTTTCCAGCGCCCTGAAATCGAGCGTGCTGGTGCTGTTCGAGCGCGGCGACCTCGATTTGCTGCTGTCGTCTCCACTGCCATCGCTCAGCATATTCACGGTCCGCCTCGGCACGGTGGCAGTGGGCACGGCGGCGCTCTACCTGTTTATCCTGACGCCGTTTGCGCATGCAGGCGCGCTGCTCGGACAGGCGCGCTGGCTTGCCGTCTATCCGGTCATTCTGGCTACTGCCAGCGTCATCGCCTGCGTCGCCATGCTGCTGACGCTAGCCCTGGTGCGGGTGCTCGGGGCGCGGCGCACCCGTGTTGTCGCACAGGTCATCGGGGCGCTGGCCGGCGCCCTGCTGTTCATCCTGTCGCAACTGTTCTCGCATTACGCGAACTCGATGCAGACGCAGGCCGCCACCACCTTTGCGCGCGCCTTTGCCGCGGATGGGCCGCTTGGCGCTGCCAGCCCGCTATGGCTGCCCGGCCGCGCGCTACTGGGCGAACCGCTGCCATTACTGGGCATGGCGCTGGCGGCGCTGGCCACTTTCGTGTTTACCGCCGGGCGTACGCATCGCTTCTTCGTGCAAGGCCTCCAGCAGGCCGCAGCCTCGAACCGGACCGCAGGGCCACCCAAGGGCGGCGTGCGCTACCGCTTCGGCAGCAGCCTGTTCAACACCGTCGTGCGCAAGGAGTGGCGCCTGATCCTGCGCGACCCGCAGCTGATTTCCCAGGTCGGGCTGCAATTGATCTACCTGCTGCCCTTGTTATTCCTCGTCTTTCGGCGCAGCGATATCCAGTTACCAGCCGTCGCCGCGGGCCTGACCCTGCTGTGCGCCGCGTTGACTGGCTCCCTGGCCTGGATCGCCGTCGCGGCCGAAGACGCTCCCGACCTGCTACGGATGGCACCGGCGGCGCCACGCGCCATCCGCCTGGCCAAGCTGGCGGCGGCGGTCATGCCCTCGCTGTTCATTGTCGCCCTGCCCCTGTTCTGGCTATCGATACGGGCCCCGCTCGCGGGCCTGCTGGCAGGCTTGTGCGTCAGCGGTGCAGTCTGTGCGGCCGCATTGATCGTTCACTGGTGCGGCCGCCCTGGCGCGCGCGGCGATTTTGCCAACCGGGGCAAGCGCGACCTGTTGCGCTCGATGCTCGAAGCGATCAACAGCCTGTCGTGGGGCGCACTCGCATGGTGCATCGCCTCGCTTGCCACTGGGGCCACATCGGATATGCTGCTGGTGGGGACAAGCATCGCCTTTGCCTGTACGCTGATAACGCTTGCCGCCGCCTGGTTCTCGCGCCGTGCTCAGCAGTAAAGGCGTGTGCAGGGTGACCGGATGCCCAACTCGTGTTATCGTTTAGGCATTAACTGAAGATTGGAATAGCTATGTTGATTACATTTAAGTGCAAGTCCTATCCTGAGGTCTTGATGTACCAGGAGCACGCCAAGCGCATTCTCGACATGCTAGGCAAGGACGTGGAACGCGGCGTGATCACCGCCGAAGAAGCGCCCCGTGCAGTGGCCCTGCTCGAAGGCGAAATCGAAGAGAGCCGCAAGCATCAGGTGTCGGAGCAGGTCGAGCGCGACGTCCATGCGCATCATGGCGAGACCGAAGACAACGACCATGAACCGATCGAGCTCGTAACGTTCTCGACGCGCGCCTATCCGCTACTGGAAATGCTGCGCTCTGCACGCGACAAGAAAACCGATGTCCTGTGGGGTGTGTAAGCTGACAGGATGCCCACGAAACGGCGGAGCTTGCGCTCCGCTTTTTTTATGGCCCGGGCCGGCGCCTAAACGCAAAAAACCCCACAGAGATCACTCTGTGGGGTTTTTCTTATAACTAGCCTGACGATAACCTACTTTCACACTGGTTGCAGCACTATCATCGGCGCAAAGTCGTTTCACGGTCCTGTTCGGGATGGGAAGGGGTGGGACCGACTTGCTATGGTCATCAGGCTTTGACTTGTACGAGGTTTTTGCCAAGTGGCAAAAATCTCTGAATCTGGAAGAAGTAATTGTTGTATTGGGTAGCGAGTATCAACAAACGTGCGCTGTATTCTCGACTTATCTATATACCTACCAAGGTTATAGGGACAAGCCGTACGGGCAATTAGTACTGGTTAGCTTAATGCATTACTGCACTTCCACACCCAGCCTATCAACGTCCTGGTCTCGAACGACCCTTCAAGGAGCTCAAGGCTCCGGGAAATCTCATCTCAAGGCAAGTTTCCCGCTTAGATGCTTTCAGCGGTTATCTCTTCCGAACTTAGCTACCCGGCAATGCCACTGGCGTGACAACCGGTACACCAGAGGTTCGTCCACTCCGGTCCTCTCGTACTAGGAGCAGCCCCCTTCAAATTTCCAACGCCCACGGCAGATAGGGACCAAACTGTCTCACGACGTTTTAAACCCAGCTCACGTACCACTTTAAATGGCGAACAGCCATACCCTTGGGACCGGCTACAGCCCCAGGATGTGATGAGCCGACATCGAGGTGCCAAACTCCCCCGTCGATATGAACTCTTGGGAGGAATCAGCCTGTTATCCCCAGAGTACCTTTTATCCGTTGAGCGATGGCCCTTCCATACAGAACCACCGGATCACTATGTCCTACTTTCGTACCTGCTCGACTTGTCGGTCTCGCAGTTAAGCACGCTTATGCCATTGCACTATCATCACGATGTCCGACCGTAATTAGCGTACCTTCGAACTCCTCCGTTACGCTTTAGGAGGAGACCGCCCCAGTCAAACTGCCTACCATGCACTGTCCCCGATCCGGATAACGGACCAAGGTTAGAACCTCAAACAAACCAGGGTGGTATTTCAAGGATGGCTCCACGAACACTGGCGTGTCCGCTTCAAAGCCTCCCACCTATCCTACACAGATTGGTTCAAAGTCCAATGCAAAGCTACAGTAAAGGTTCATGGGGTCTTTCCGTCTAGCCGCGGGTAGATTGCATCATCACAAACATTTCAACTTCGCTGAGTCTCGGGAGGAGACAGTGTGGCCATCGTTACGCCATTCGTGCAGGTCGGAACTTACCCGACAAGGAATTTCGCTACCTTAGGACCGTTATAGTTACGGCCGCCGTTTACTGGGACTTCAATCAAGAGCTTGCACCCCATCATTTAATCTTCCAGCACCGGGCAGGCGTCACACCCTATACGTCCACTTTCGTGTTTGCAGAGTGCTGTGTTTTTATTAAACAGTCGCAGCCACCAGTTTATTGCAACCCGTTCATCCTTCCACAGTAAAGTGGTCAAACTACAAGGGCGTACCTTTTCCCGAAGTTACGGTACCAATTTGCCGAGTTCCTTCTCCCGAGTTCTCTCAAGCGCCTTAGAATACTCATCTCGCCCACCTGTGTCGGTTTGCGGTACGGTCTCGTATGACTGAAGCTTAGAGGCTTTTCTTGGAACCACTTCCGATTGCTTCAGAACCTAAGTTCCTCGTCTCAACCCCTTGAATCCTGCGCCCGGATTTGCCTAAGCGCCTTCTATGAGTCAAAAACTAGCTATTCCAACAGCTAGACAACCTTCCGCGATCCGTCCCCCCATCGCATCATACGACGGTGCAGGAATATTAACCTGCTTCCCATCAGCTACGCATCTCTGCCTCGCCTTAGGGGCCGACTCACCCTGCTCCGATGAACGTTGAACAGGAAACCTTGGGCTTACGGCGTGGAGGCTTTTCACCCCCATTATCGCTACTCATGTCAGCATTCGCACTTCTGATACCTCCAGCAAGGTTCACACCTCACCTTCGCAGGCTTACAGAACGCTCTCCTACCATATGGATCGAAGTATAAATACTAAGAAACATATCCGCAGCTTCGGTGACTGGCTTAGCCCCGTTACATCTTCCGCGCAGGACGACTCGATCAGTGAGCTATTACGCTTTCTTTAAATGATGGCTGCTTCTAAGCCAACATCCTGACTGTTTTAGCCTTCCCACTTCGTTTTCCACTTAGCCAATCTTTGGGACCTTAGCTGGCGGTCTGGGTTGTTTCCCTCTTGACGCCGGACGTTAGCACCCGACGTCTGTCTCCCAAGCTCGCACTCATCGGTATTCGGAGTTTGCAATGGTTTGGTAACTCGCAATGAGCCCCTAGCCATAACAGTGCTCTACCCCCGATGGTGATACTTGAGGCACTACCTAAATAGTTTTCGGAGAGAACCAGCTATTTCCAAGTTTGTTTAGCCTTTCACCCCTACCCACAGCTCATCCCCTAATTTTTCAACATTAGTGGGTTCGGACCTCCAGGGCGTGTTACCGCACCTTCATCCTGGCCATGGGTAGATCACTTGGTTTCGGGTCTACACCCAGCGACTGTCGCCCTGTTCGGACTCGATTTCTCTACGGCTCCCCTATTCGGTTAACCTCGCCACTGAATGTAAGTCGCTGACCCATTATACAAAAGGTACGCAGTCACGGAACAAGTCCGCTCCTACTGTTTGTATGCACACGGTTTCAGGATCTATTTCACTCCCCTCCCGGGGTTCTTTTCGCCTTTCCCTCACGGTACTGGTTCACTATCGGTCGATTACGAGTATTTAGCCTTGGAGGATGGTCCCCCCATGTTCAGACAGGATTTCTCGTGTCCCGCCCTACTTGTCGTACGCTTAGTATCACCGTTTGAATTTCGTGTAAGGGGCTATCACCCTCTATGGCCAACATTTCCAGGTTGTTCCACTATCCAATCGACTATCACGTACAGGCTCATCCCATTTCGCTCGCCACTACTTTGGGAATCTCGGTTGATTTCTTTTCCTGCAGCTACTTAGATGTTTCAGTTCGCCGCGTTCGCTTTGCATACCTATGTATTCAGTATGCAATGACCATAAAGGCCGGGTTTCCCCATTCGGAAATCTGCGGATCAATGCGTGTTTGCTCGCTCCCCGCAGCTTATCGCAAGCTACTACGTCCTTCATCGCCTGTAATCGCCAAGGCATCCACCATGTGCACTTATTCGCTTGTCCCTATAACGTTGGCCCCTGCTTATCACTAACCAGGGATCGTCATAGAAAATCAAGAGTACAGCTTGTTGCATGTTTGTTGATACTGTAATGCTACCCTAAGCGTGTGCTGTCGCACACGCTTAAAAAACTTTTACTTCTTCCAGATTGTTAAAGAACGAAACAGCTTTGATCGCTAAAAGATCAAACCTAAGTCTCAACCAGGAACTGGTCGACTTACGTTTGTACTTTCGAATCATGTAGGCAGTGATTGGTGGAGGATGACGGGATCGAACCGACGACCCCCTGCTTGCAAAGCAGGTGCTCTCCCAGCTGAGCTAATCCCCCAAATACATCACAAAAAAGTACAAACCTACTTTTTTGTGGATCCAGGTAAAAATCCCTGGCAAAGCCAGATGATTTTTACAGGCAACCACGTTGATGGTAGGGCTGGTTGGACTCGAACCAACGACCCCCGCGTTATCAACACGGTGCTCTAACCAGCTGAGCTACAGCCCCGACACTGTTGTTCTTGTTCTACAGTCGATAAGAGTGGACGCTCAATGAATGGGTTCTAACCCGGTGCTACTCTAGAAAGGAGGTGATCCAGCCGCACCTTCCGATACGGCTACCTTGTTACGACTTCACCCCAGTCACGAATCCTACCGTGGTAAGCGCCCTCCTTGCGGTTAAGCTACCTACTTCTGGTAAAACCCGCTCCCATGGTGTGACGGGCGGTGTGTACAAGACCCGGGAACGTATTCACCGCGACATGCTGATCCGCGATTACTAGCGATTCCAACTTCATGTAGTCGAGTTGCAGACTACAATCCGGACTACGATACACTTTCTGGGATTAGCTCCCCCTCGCGGGTTGGCGGCCCTCTGTATGTACCATTGTATGACGTGTGAAGCCCTACCCATAAGGGCCATGAGGACTTGACGTCATCCCCACCTTCCTCCGGTTTGTCACCGGCAGTCTCATTAGAGTGCTCAACTAAATGTAGCAACTAATGACAAGGGTTGCGCTCGTTGCGGGACTTAACCCAACATCTCACGACACGAGCTGACGACAGCCATGCAGCACCTGTGTATCGGCTCTCTTTCGAGCACACCCAAATCTCTTCGGGCTTCCGACCATGTCAAGGGTAGGTAAGGTTTTTCGCGTTGCATCGAATTAATCCACATCATCCACCGCTTGTGCGGGTCCCCGTCAATTCCTTTGAGTTTTAATCTTGCGACCGTACTCCCCAGGCGGTCTACTTCACGCGTTAGCTGCGTTACCAAGTTAATTAAAACCCGACAACTAGTAGACATCGTTTAGGGCGTGGACTACCAGGGTATCTAATCCTGTTTGCTCCCCACGCTTTCGTGCATGAGCGTCAATCTTGACCCAGGGGGCTGCCTTCGCCATCGGTGTTCCTCCACATCTCTACGCATTTCACTGCTACACGTGGAATTCTACCCCCCTCTGCCAGATTCAAGCCTTGCAGTCTCCATCGCAATTCCCAGGTTGAGCCCGGGGCTTTCACGACAGACTTACAAAACCGCCTGCGCACGCTTTACGCCCAGTAATTCCGATTAACGCTTGCACCCTACGTATTACCGCGGCTGCTGGCACGTAGTTAGCCGGTGCTTATTCTTCAGGTACCGTCATTAGCCAAGGGTATTATCCTCGGCCGTTTCTTCCCTGACAAAAGAGCTTTACAACCCGAAGGCCTTCTTCACTCACGCGGCATTGCTGGATCAGGCTTGCGCCCATTGTCCAAAATTCCCCACTGCTGCCTCCCGTAGGAGTCTGGACCGTGTCTCAGTTCCAGTGTGGCTGGTCGTCCTCTCAGACCAGCTACTGATCGTAGCCTTGGTAGGCCTTTACCCTACCAACTAGCTAATCAGATATCGGCCGCTCCAGGAGCACAAGGCCCGAAGGTCCCCTGCTTTCATCCTTAGATCGTATGCGGTATTAGCGTAACTTTCGCTACGTTATCCCCCACTCTTGGGTACGTTCCGATATATTACTCACCCGTTCGCCACTCGCCGCCAGGTTGCCCCGCGCTGCCGTTCGACTTGCATGTGTAAAGCATGCCGCCAGCGTTCAATCTGAGCCAGGATCAAACTCTTCAGTTTAATCTCTGTTTAATAGACATTTCTGCCTCCGTCCTTGCAGACGGGTCGCTCACTCAAAATACTGACCGTCATCTCATTGCTGAGACAACGCTATTTCTTTTTTGTGAACATTTGATAATTTAAGTAATCAAGAACCGAAGTTCTTGGCACCTTCATCAAACGCCCACACTTATCGACTGTAAATTTTTAAAGAACTTTGTTCGGTACTGCCTTGCTGCACTTGACGAAGCGTTGTGTTCGTCAGCAGCAGAGAAGCGAGAGTATGCAGTGTTTCGCGTTTCTCGTCAACCCCTTCGTTTCCTTCGCTATCGCTGCCGTGAAGCTGCGTGTGCGTCGGAGGAGCAGAACTATAGCAAATACTCACCGCCATCGCAAGCACTAAAATCTGCCTCTCGGAGCGACCCACTCATCTTGATAGTAAAAATAGATTGGATAATTAGGAACAATTTACTTTATCTATGAGTTGCCGCGAATTATGATGCTTCCATGTTGATGGGAGAACTTCATGGCAGTCGTAACGAAGAAACTAAGTCAGGTGGCACTGCATATGGCGATTGCCTTCGTTATCGCCTATCTCTTGACTGGGTCCGTTGTAGTCGGCGGGATGGCAATCCTCATCGAACCCTTGATCAACGTACTGTTGCTGCCCTTCCACCAGAAAATTTGGTCACGCCACAGGCAAGCCAGGACGTCGGCGCAGGAGCGGCTGGCAATCTTCGCTGCAGAAAAAGTGAGTCAAGTCACGCTGCACGCGGTAGTTGCCTTTGCCGTTATATACGGGACAACCGGGTCGGCGGCCCTGGGCGGTTTGGCTGCATTGCTGGAGCCGGTGTGCAATGTAATCCTGCTGCCGCTGCTTGACCGTGCCTGGGATGCCATGCCAGAGCGCCAGTTGACCTGCGCGTAGATAGCGCAATTGGTATAAAGCGTCGCGAATGCGTCTGTGGACTGACCGGCCTGCCGGTCAGAGCGCCGGGCATTCGCCGTGCCAATATACCGTCAAAGTACCAGCGCGCTGGCGCGAACCGGTTCCCAAACGCAAAAAACCCCACAGAGATCACTCTGTGGGGTTTTGCTTATAACTAGCCTGACGATAACCTACTTTCACACTGGTTGCAGCACTATCATCGGCGCAAAGTCGTTTCACGGTCCTGTTCGGGATGGGAAGGGGTGGGACCGACTTGCTATGGTCATCAGGCTTTGACTTGTACGAGGTTTTTGCCAAGTGGCAAAAATCTCTGAATCTGGAAGAAGTAATTGTTGTATTGGGTAGCGAGTATCAACAAACGTGCGCTGTATTCTCGACTTATCTATATACCTACCAAGGTTATAGGGACAAGCCGTACGGGCAATTAGTACTGGTTAGCTTAATGCATTACTGCACTTCCACACCCAGCCTATCAACGTCCTGGTCTCGAACGACCCTTCAAGGAGCTCAAGGCTCCGGGAAATCTCATCTCAAGGCAAGTTTCCCGCTTAGATGCTTTCAGCGGTTATCTCTTCCGAACTTAGCTACCCGGCAATGCCACTGGCGTGACAACCGGTACACCAGAGGTTCGTCCACTCCGGTCCTCTCGTACTAGGAGCAGCCCCCTTCAAATTTCCAACGCCCACGGCAGATAGGGACCAAACTGTCTCACGACGTTTTAAACCCAGCTCACGTACCACTTTAAATGGCGAACAGCCATACCCTTGGGACCGGCTACAGCCCCAGGATGTGATGAGCCGACATCGAGGTGCCAAACTCCCCCGTCGATATGAACTCTTGGGAGGAATCAGCCTGTTATCCCCAGAGTACCTTTTATCCGTTGAGCGATGGCCCTTCCATACAGAACCACCGGATCACTATGTCCTACTTTCGTACCTGCTCGACTTGTCGGTCTCGCAGTTAAGCACGCTTATGCCATTGCACTATCATCACGATGTCCGACCGTAATTAGCGTACCTTCGAACTCCTCCGTTACGCTTTAGGAGGAGACCGCCCCAGTCAAACTGCCTACCATGCACTGTCCCCGATCCGGATAACGGACCAAGGTTAGAACCTCAAACAAACCAGGGTGGTATTTCAAGGATGGCTCCACGAACACTGGCGTGTCCGCTTCAAAGCCTCCCACCTATCCTACACAGATTGGTTCAAAGTCCAATGCAAAGCTACAGTAAAGGTTCATGGGGTCTTTCCGTCTAGCCGCGGGTAGATTGCATCATCACAAACATTTCAACTTCGCTGAGTCTCGGGAGGAGACAGTGTGGCCATCGTTACGCCATTCGTGCAGGTCGGAACTTACCCGACAAGGAATTTCGCTACCTTAGGACCGTTATAGTTACGGCCGCCGTTTACTGGGACTTCAATCAAGAGCTTGCACCCCATCATTTAATCTTCCAGCACCGGGCAGGCGTCACACCCTATACGTCCACTTTCGTGTTTGCAGAGTGCTGTGTTTTTATTAAACAGTCGCAGCCACCAGTTTATTGCAACCCGTTCATCCTTCCACAGTAAAGTGGTCAAACTACAAGGGCGTACCTTTTCCCGAAGTTACGGTACCAATTTGCCGAGTTCCTTCTCCCGAGTTCTCTCAAGCGCCTTAGAATACTCATCTCGCCCACCTGTGTCGGTTTGCGGTACGGTCTCGTATGACTGAAGCTTAGAGGCTTTTCTTGGAACCACTTCCGATTGCTTCAGAACCTAAGTTCCTCGTCTCAACCCCTTGAATCCTGCGCCCGGATTTGCCTAAGCGCCTTCTATGAGTCAAAAACTAGCTATTCCAACAGCTAGACAACCTTCCGCGATCCGTCCCCCCATCGCATCATACGACGGTGCAGGAATATTAACCTGCTTCCCATCAGCTACGCATCTCTGCCTCGCCTTAGGGGCCGACTCACCCTGCTCCGATGAACGTTGAACAGGAAACCTTGGGCTTACGGCGTGGAGGCTTTTCACCCCCATTATCGCTACTCATGTCAGCATTCGCACTTCTGATACCTCCAGCAAGGTTCACACCTCACCTTCGCAGGCTTACAGAACGCTCTCCTACCATATCCAATAAAGGATATCCGCAGCTTCGGTGACTGGCTTAGCCCCGTTACATCTTCCGCGCAGGACGACTCGATCAGTGAGCTATTACGCTTTCTTTAAATGATGGCTGCTTCTAAGCCAACATCCTGACTGTTTTAGCCTTCCCACTTCGTTTTCCACTTAGCCAATCTTTGGGACCTTAGCTGGCGGTCTGGGTTGTTTCCCTCTTGACGCCGGACGTTAGCACCCGACGTCTGTCTCCCAAGCTCGCACTCATCGGTATTCGGAGTTTGCAATGGTTTGGTAACTCGCAATGAGCCCCTAGCCATAACAGTGCTCTACCCCCGATGGTGATACTTGAGGCACTACCTAAATAGTTTTCGGAGAGAACCAGCTATTTCCAAGTTTGTTTAGCCTTTCACCCCTACCCACAGCTCATCCCCTAATTTTTCAACATTAGTGGGTTCGGACCTCCAGGGCGTGTTACCGCACCTTCATCCTGGCCATGGGTAGATCACTTGGTTTCGGGTCTACACCCAGCGACTGTCGCCCTGTTCGGACTCGATTTCTCTACGGCTCCCCTATTCGGTTAACCTCGCCACTGAATGTAAGTCGCTGACCCATTATACAAAAGGTACGCAGTCACGGAACAAGTCCGCTCCTACTGTTTGTATGCACACGGTTTCAGGATCTATTTCACTCCCCTCCCGGGGTTCTTTTCGCCTTTCCCTCACGGTACTGGTTCACTATCGGTCGATTACGAGTATTTAGCCTTGGAGGATGGTCCCCCCATGTTCAGACAGGATTTCTCGTGTCCCGCCCTACTTGTCGTACGCTTAGTATCACCGTTTGAATTTCGTGTAAGGGGCTATCACCCTCTATGGCCAACATTTCCAGGTTGTTCCACTATCCAATCGACTATCACGTACAGGCTCATCCCATTTCGCTCGCCACTACTTTGGGAATCTCGGTTGATTTCTTTTCCTGCAGCTACTTAGATGTTTCAGTTCGCCGCGTTCGCTTTGCATACCTATGTATTCAGTATGCAATGACCATAAAGGCCGGGTTTCCCCATTCGGAAATCTGCGGATCAATGCGTGTTTGCTCGCTCCCCGCAGCTTATCGCAAGCTACTACGTCCTTCATCGCCTGTAATCGCCAAGGCATCCACCATGTGCACTTATTCGCTTGTCCCTATAACGTTGGCCCCTGCTGACACAGGGATCGTTATAGAAAATCAAGAGTACAGCTTGTTGCATGTTTGTTGATACTTGTATTGCTACCCTAAGCATGTGCTGTCGCACACACTTAAAAAACTTTTACTTCTTCCAGATTGTTAAAGAACGAAACAGCTTTGATCGCTAAAAGATCAAACCTAAGCATCTATGCTTACGTTTGTACTTTCGAATTATGTAGGCAGTGATTGGTGGAGGATGACGGGATCGAACCGACGACCCCCTGCTTGCAAAGCAGGTGCTCTCCCAGCTGAGCTAATCCCCCAGGATTCTTCTGAACCGCGATGGTAGGGCTGGTTGGACTCGAACCAACGACCCCCGCGTTATCAACACGGTGCTCTAACCAGCTGAGCTACAGCCCCGACTTGGAACACTGCTACTGTTTCTTCTAATTATTACAGTCGATAAGAGTGGACGCTCAATGAATGGGTTCTATCCCGGTGCTACTCTAGAAAGGAGGTGATCCAGCCGCACCTTCCGATACGGCTACCTTGTTACGACTTCACCCCAGTCACGAATCCTACCGTGGTAAGCGCCCTCCTTGCGGTTAAGCTACCTACTTCTGGTAAAACCCGCTCCCATGGTGTGACGGGCGGTGTGTACAAGACCCGGGAACGTATTCACCGCGACATGCTGATCCGCGATTACTAGCGATTCCAACTTCATGTAGTCGAGTTGCAGACTACAATCCGGACTACGATACACTTTCTGGGATTAGCTCCCCCTCGCGGGTTGGCGGCCCTCTGTATGTACCATTGTATGACGTGTGAAGCCCTACCCATAAGGGCCATGAGGACTTGACGTCATCCCCACCTTCCTCCGGTTTGTCACCGGCAGTCTCATTAGAGTGCTCAACTAAATGTAGCAACTAATGACAAGGGTTGCGCTCGTTGCGGGACTTAACCCAACATCTCACGACACGAGCTGACGACAGCCATGCAGCACCTGTGTATCGGCTCTCTTTCGAGCACACCCAAATCTCTTCGGGCTTCCGACCATGTCAAGGGTAGGTAAGGTTTTTCGCGTTGCATCGAATTAATCCACATCATCCACCGCTTGTGCGGGTCCCCGTCAATTCCTTTGAGTTTTAATCTTGCGACCGTACTCCCCAGGCGGTCTACTTCACGCGTTAGCTGCGTTACCAAGTTAATTAAAACCCGACAACTAGTAGACATCGTTTAGGGCGTGGACTACCAGGGTATCTAATCCTGTTTGCTCCCCACGCTTTCGTGCATGAGCGTCAATCTTGACCCAGGGGGCTGCCTTCGCCATCGGTGTTCCTCCACATCTCTACGCATTTCACTGCTACACGTGGAATTCTACCCCCCTCTGCCAGATTCAAGCCTTGCAGTCTCCATCGCAATTCCCAGGTTGAGCCCGGGGCTTTCACGACAGACTTACAAAACCGCCTGCGCACGCTTTACGCCCAGTAATTCCGATTAACGCTTGCACCCTACGTATTACCGCGGCTGCTGGCACGTAGTTAGCCGGTGCTTATTCTTCAGGTACCGTCATTAGCCAAGGGTATTATCCTCGACCGTTTCTTCCCTGACAAAAGAGCTTTACAACCCGAAGGCCTTCTTCACTCACGCGGCATTGCTGGATCAGGCTTGCGCCCATTGTCCAAAATTCCCCACTGCTGCCTCCCGTAGGAGTCTGGACCGTGTCTCAGTTCCAGTGTGGCTGGTCGTCCTCTCAGACCAGCTACTGATCGTAGCCTTGGTAGGCCTTTACCCTACCAACTAGCTAATCAGATATCGGCCGCTCCAGGAGCACAAGGCCCGAAGGTCCCCTGCTTTCATCCTTAGATCGTATGCGGTATTAGCGTAACTTTCGCTACGTTATCCCCCACTCTTGGGTACGTTCCGATATATTACTCACCCGTTCGCCACTCGCCGCCAGGTTGCCCCGCGCTGCCGTTCGACTTGCATGTGTAAAGCATGCCGCCAGCGTTCAATCTGAGCCAGGATCAAACTCTTCAGTTTAATCTCTGTTTAATAGACATTTCTGCCTCCGTCCTTGCAGACGGGTCGCTCACTCAAAATACTGACCGTCATCTCATTGCTGAGACAACGCTATTTCTTTTTTGTGAACATTTGATAATTTAAGTAATCAAGAACCAAAGTTCTTGGCACCTTCATCAAACGCCCACACTTATCGACTGTAAATTTTTAAAGAACTTTGTTCGGACCTGCCTTGCTGCACTTGACGAAGCGTTGTGTTCGTCAGCAGCAGAGAAGAGAGAGTATGCAGTGTTTCGCGCTTCTCGTCAACCCCTTCGTTCGCTTCGTTGCAGATTTCCCTGCGGACTTTGTTATCGTAACTAGTTGATTACGTTAACGTTTTTCAGTCCCCACATCAGCATTTACTGCCGAGTGTCCCGAAGCGGAGGCGAACTATAACAAAGCTTGGCAGCCGCGCGCAAGGACTTTTAAACACACGTATTAAATCTCCCGGACGACCTCCCGCCGCCACTGCCGTTATCATGGCAATCTATTCACACTCTCCACTAACCAATGTCCCTCCCTCGCCCCCATGTCCCGTTCGTCGCTGGCCTGCTCGTCAGCTTCGCCTGCCCTGCCTTTGCCCAATCCCCTGCCGCCCCGCAATCGGTGGTCGTGGTCACCGGTTCCCGTACTGAGCAGGAGAGCTTCGACCTTCCGGCGGCCGTCAGTGTCGTGGATGCGCAGCGCATCGGCGCCGGCCAGCCGCGGGTAAACCTGTCTGAGTCCCTGGTCACGGTTCCGGGGATCGTCGTCCAGAATCGCCAGAACTATGCGCAGGATTTGCAGGTGTCCTCGCGCGGCTTCGGCGCGCGCTCGTCCTTTGGCGTGCGCGGTGTTCGTCTCATTGCGGACGGCATACCGGCGACCATGCCCGATGGGCAAGGCCAGGCCGCCACGTTCAATCTCGACATGGCCGAGCGCATCGAAGTACTTCGCGGTCCGTTCTCGGCCTTGTATGGCAACCATTCCGGCGGCGTGATCCAGCTGTTCACGCGCGATGGCGAAGGCGCGCCCGCGGTCGAAATGTCGACTACCGCCGGCAGCGACGGCCTGCGCAAGACCGACGTCAATGCGCAAGGCAAGGCCGGCGCGGTCGGCTACGTGATCGATGCGTCGCGTTTCGAGACCGATGGCTACCGCGACCATAGTGCGGCGACGCGCGACCAGGGCTATGCCAAGCTGACGATGGCAACTAACCGTGACGGCAAGCTGACGATCGTGGCCAATTCGCTTGATCAAGACGATACCCAGGATCCACTTGGCGCGACCTGGCAGACCTTCAAGCGCGATCCGCGCGCGGGCGAGATCGACACCACCGACACGCAAACGCCGCAGCGCACCTTCGCGGAGCGCTATAACACCCGCAAGAGCATCGACCACCGGCAGCTTGGGCTGAACTGGCAACAGCGCTTCGGCCCGCACCGCCTGCAAGTGACTGCCTATGGTGGCAACCGCCGCGTGATCCAGTTCCAGTCGTTCTCGCGCGGCTTTCAGCAACAGCCGACCCATTCGGGCGGCGTGATCGATTTCGACCGTGATTTTCGCGGTGTCGACGTCAACTGGCAGGACGTACGGACTCTGGGATCGGGGATGCTGCGCACGACCTTTGGTCTCGAATATGCCGATTCTGAAGATGCCCGCCAGGGCTTCGAGAACTTCGACAGTACTGGGCCCGGCGTCAAGGGAAGGTTGCGCCGCGACGAAAACAATCGCCTGACCAGCATGGATCCGTATGTCCAGACCCAGTGGGAATCCGGTGCCTGGGTACTGACCGGCGGATTACGCCATACGCGTTTGAAGATTGGCGTCAATGATCGCTTCGTAGCCAACGGCGACGACAGCGGGGGCACCTCGTTCGACGGCACCGCGCCAGTGATCGGCGTGCTGCGCAAGATCTCGCCTTCGCTCAACGTATACGCGAGCGCGGCGCGCGGCTTCGAAACGCCAACGCTCAACGAACTGTTCTACTCGGCCAGCGGCGCGGGTTTCAATTTCGGTCTCTCGCCCAGTCGCAGCGTGCACCTGGAGGTCGGTGCCAAGTCGATGTTCGGCGCGCAGACCAGGGCCGACATCGCCCTTTTCCAGGCCAGCACCCGCGATGAACTCGTGGTCGCGGTATCCAACGGCGGACGCACGAGCTACCGGAATGCTGCCCGCACGCTGCGCCAGGGTATGGAGCTGTCGGTTGCGTCGACCTTCGGCGCCGGCTGGAACGTGCAGGTGGCGGCGAACCTGCTGCGCGCCATCTACGACGACGGATTCGGCACGATCCCTCGAGGTAACCGCTTGCCGGGCGTACCACGTGCCAGCGTATTTTCCGAGCTGGGATGGGCCACTCGCGACGGCAACATCAATGCCGCCCTTGAGGCTCAGGCCAGCAGCAAGGTGCATCCGGACGATGCCAATGCGGCGGTGCCGGCGCCAGGTTATGGCGTCTTGAACGCGCGACTGCAGGCACGCCAGCAGGCCGGCCGCTGGCATTTCAAGGAGTACCTGCGCCTGAACAATCTGCTCGACCGCGACATCGTCGGCTCGGTGATTGTCGCCGAGGCGAACCGCCGCTATTACGAAGCGGCGCCTGGCCGCAACTGGATGCTTGGGTTCAGCGCGCGGTACCAGTTTCAGTAATGGGCGCTGGCGCCGGTGCCGGCGACACTGCCGGCGCCGGTAGCACAGCTAACGGATACAGCTGCGTCAGCACGGCATCGGCAGCCGGCGCGGTGGCAGCCTGCGCGATCGCGATGGCGGCCTCCTGGTCTGGCGCCTCGCGCAGTGCGCGCCAGAGGGCCGGCAGATCGGGCACATGCTCACCCACGGCGCGCTCGACTTCGGCCTGCCAGAACGGGGGGGCCTCGCTCTCGACATAGTTGCCGCGGCCGCGCCCGAAATGGGCCACTGCCAGATAACGCAGCAAACCACCAATGAGCAGCGTCTCCAGAAACGCATCGGCGAACTGCACGCTGTGCTCATTGCGGTCGGTCCCGACATTGAACCCCCAGGCCGCGCCCGCCATCGTCAAGGCGCCGACAACGGCGCCGATCAGCGCGCCGCCGCCCAGCGTCAGGCCACCTGCCATCAGGTCGGCCGACAAGCCGGTGGCCGCGCCCGAAACCACGGCGCCGAGCAAGCCAGCCTGGGTCTTGTCAACCGGTGCGCGCACCGCGAAATTTTCACGTACCCGCGCATTGATGGCGGCCGCCTCGCCCGGGTCGAGCCGATGCAACGCGAGCATACGGGCCGTGGTGGTGCCGATTTCGTTGTTCAGACGCTGGACCAATGCTGCCATTGCCAGCTCCTGCCGCTTCTTGTCGTCCTTGCCCAAACCGACTGCCTTCAGCGCTGATCGTACCAGCCCGGTTCCCTCGGCTGCGATCTCCTGGCGATCGCGCGTGGCGACGGCCAGTAATTCGGCCACTAACCGCAGCGCGTTGCGATAGCGGCGCTGGTTGGCGGCTTCCCACGCAGCGAGCACGCGGGCGTAGCCGGCATGCTTGCCCGGTTCGATCAGCTTGCCGACCGCTTCGTAGAACACATGCTCGTGGACCCAGCAACGCGCGAAGGCATCGAGCGGCAGCACGTCTTTCACGATCGGGAACTGGGCAAGATGCTGCTTCCAGCGCCCCTGTTCGGACGATTCCTCGGTGCCAGCGCGCGGTGGTCCCATCTGATTGAGCAGCACGGCGACCGGCTTGCCGAGCCATTCGAGAATCTTCATCTCGGATGGCAGGTAGCCGGCGTCCTGCGGTGACTCCGACGAATTGACCAGGTAGAGCACGACGTCAGCTTCTTCCTTCGCTGCGCGCAGGGCTTGTTGACTGAGCCAGAATGCACGGTCGCGGTAACGGTCGAATACCTCGCGCAGGAACCAGCCGATCGGATTACCCGACATCGACAGTCGCTTGAGCAGTCGGACCGAATCACCGAAGCCCGGTGTATCCCACAGCACCAGGGTATCGCCCGCTTCGCTGGTCTGCAGCAGGTGGGCCTCGGCGAACTGGGTCACGTGCGCGGCGTCGCGCACTTCGCCCACATCGGTGCCGACCAGGGTGCGAGCCAGCGTGGTCTTGCCGTTATTGGTATGCGAGACCAGCGCAAACTGTATCTTGACTGGAGCCTCGATCATCGCAACTCCGCCAGAGCAAGTCCGGCGCCCAGTTCGACCGGGTATTTATCCGGCTGAACCAGGTTCACGAAGGTGGCCGACGTACCATGAAAACTGCAGAACTGGCGCCACAGCGCAACCCGTTCGGCCAGGCGGGTCGCGTCTTCGGGCTGCGCGCCGGTACGCTCGACAAAGGCCGACTCGTCGACCAGCACCGCGACGCCGCGCTTTACCCTCTTTGCCAGGTAATCGAGGATGGCGCCATGGTTTTCTTTTTCTGGTGTTGCCGCAAGACTGAACAATACTGCGGTCACGGTGACGGCAGGATCATCCAGCGCCGCTTCATGCAGCGCTTCGCCAGCATCGATGCCATAGCTGATTGTCGGACGCAGCTGGACGCGGGCCTGGGCCCCGAGCGCGGCGGCGGCGATGCTCCACAAGCCGCGGTCGCGCGCTTCGTCAAGGGTGTAACTGTAGGGGAAGACACGCAGGAGCGCGGGCGTACCGGCGCCAACGCCATCGGCAAGCTTACGAAAATATGGCTGGTCGAGGTCAATCGGGAAGTGGCGTGACAGGCGATGCGCGCGCCAGGCGGCGGCGCCGGCCAAAATCAGGCGTGGCAAGACAACCAGTAGCAGCAAGGTCGCGCCATACAGGTGGACCCAGCGTTCGCCGCTCGGTGCCGAGACGCCACGGCCGAAGCGTAGAAGCTCGATCTCGGCCAGCGAGAACCCTTGCAGGAAGTGAAACACGCTCATCGCCGGCATGAACAGCCAGGACAGCAAGGTGTGGACGTCACGGCTGTCGAGGAAGGTGCTCTCCCATCCCACCACGTATTGCGTCAACAGGCCGCGCGCGTATAGCGACGCAATGGCGCCAAGGGCGAAACAGGCGGCCGACAGGTGCACGGTGCGGCCAAGGCGCGCGCGCGCGAGCGGTTCGCTCAGCGACGCCCAATCCACCATGAATGCGGCCAATCCCGCCGATAGCGGTGCCGGCAACTTGCGTGGAACGACCGCCTTGCCAACACTGAGCCGCTTGAGCAGGTTCGGGCCCGCCCAACTACGGCGCTTGCCGGGAATCAGCGCCCATACCAGCATGCCCAGGAAAACCACCAGATTCCATGCGATGATCAACAGGAAGGGGGCAGACAGCAGGTCGACGCGGTGCGGGTCAGCGATCCGGTCAATGGCGGCGCCGCTCAAAAAGGCCAGGAAAGGCAGAGCCAGCCAGATCCCGGACAGGCCAGGCTTGCGCCGGGCGAAAGTAGCAAATGCAGGCGTACGCTCGCCGAGGCGTTTCAGGATCTGCTCGGAGCGTTGTTCCAGAAAGTGATGGGAGGTGACCGCAGTCTTGCTATCTGCGGCCTGCCAAGCGGCCAGTTCTTTCGCACTGCGGCTCGCGTACTTGCGGTCGTCGTCACTCAAGACCTCGTGATTCGTGTCCGCAGACTCGATGGCGCGCACCAGGACAACGTTGCGGGCAATCTCTTCGTTCATGCTTTTCCTGTCGTGGTTTAAATAGCAATGCCAAGAACTACATTGTGCCCGAGTTCCGAGCGCCAGGCAGTACCGCGTGTACGCCCCCCCCCCCTGGATGGCAACCTGCGCGCCGCAAGGGTGCCGGCACGCCCAAACGCAAAAAACCCCACAGAGATCACTCTGTGGGGTTTTGCTTATAACTAGCCTGACGATAACCTACTTTCACACTGGTTGCAGCACTATCATCGGCGCAAAGTCGTTTCACGGTCCTGTTCGGGATGGGAAGGGGTGGGACCGACTTGCTATGGTCATCAGGCTTTGACTTGTACGAGGTTTTTGCCAAGTGGCAAAAATCTCTGAATCTGGAAGAAGTAATTGTTGTATTGGGTAGCGAGTATCAACAAACGTGCGCTGTATTCTCGACTTATCTATATACCTACCAAGGTTATAGGGACAAGCCGTACGGGCAATTAGTACTGGTTAGCTTAATGCATTACTGCACTTCCACACCCAGCCTATCAACGTCCTGGTCTCGAACGACCCTTCAAGGAGCTCAAGGCTCCGGGAAATCTCATCTCAAGGCAAGTTTCCCGCTTAGATGCTTTCAGCGGTTATCTCTTCCGAACTTAGCTACCCGGCAATGCCACTGGCGTGACAACCGGTACACCAGAGGTTCGTCCACTCCGGTCCTCTCGTACTAGGAGCAGCCCCCTTCAAATTTCCAACGCCCACGGCAGATAGGGACCAAACTGTCTCACGACGTTTTAAACCCAGCTCACGTACCACTTTAAATGGCGAACAGCCATACCCTTGGGACCGGCTACAGCCCCAGGATGTGATGAGCCGACATCGAGGTGCCAAACTCCCCCGTCGATATGAACTCTTGGGAGGAATCAGCCTGTTATCCCCAGAGTACCTTTTATCCGTTGAGCGATGGCCCTTCCATACAGAACCACCGGATCACTATGTCCTACTTTCGTACCTGCTCGACTTGTCGGTCTCGCAGTTAAGCACGCTTATGCCATTGCACTATCATCACGATGTCCGACCGTAATTAGCGTACCTTCGAACTCCTCCGTTACGCTTTAGGAGGAGACCGCCCCAGTCAAACTGCCTACCATGCACTGTCCCCGATCCGGATAACGGACCAAGGTTAGAACCTCAAACAAACCAGGGTGGTATTTCAAGGATGGCTCCACGAACACTGGCGTGTCCGCTTCAAAGCCTCCCACCTATCCTACACAGATTGGTTCAAAGTCCAATGCAAAGCTACAGTAAAGGTTCATGGGGTCTTTCCGTCTAGCCGCGGGTAGATTGCATCATCACAAACATTTCAACTTCGCTGAGTCTCGGGAGGAGACAGTGTGGCCATCGTTACGCCATTCGTGCAGGTCGGAACTTACCCGACAAGGAATTTCGCTACCTTAGGACCGTTATAGTTACGGCCGCCGTTTACTGGGACTTCAATCAAGAGCTTGCACCCCATCATTTAATCTTCCAGCACCGGGCAGGCGTCACACCCTATACGTCCACTTTCGTGTTTGCAGAGTGCTGTGTTTTTATTAAACAGTCGCAGCCACCAGTTTATTGCAACCCGTTCATCCTTCCACAGTAAAGTGGTCAAACTACAAGGGCGTACCTTTTCCCGAAGTTACGGTACCAATTTGCCGAGTTCCTTCTCCCGAGTTCTCTCAAGCGCCTTAGAATACTCATCTCGCCCACCTGTGTCGGTTTGCGGTACGGTCTCGTATGACTGAAGCTTAGAGGCTTTTCTTGGAACCACTTCCGATTGCTTCAGAACCTAAGTTCCTCGTCTCAACCCCTTGAATTCCGCGCCCGGATTTGCCTAAGCGCCTTCTATGAGTCAAAAACTAGCTATTCCAACAGCTAGACAACCTTCCGCGATCCGTCCCCCCATCGCATCATACGACGGTGCAGGAATATTAACCTGCTTCCCATCAGCTACGCATCTCTGCCTCGCCTTAGGGGCCGACTCACCCTGCTCCGATGAACGTTGAACAGGAAACCTTGGGCTTACGGCGTGGAGGCTTTTCACCCCCATTATCGCTACTCATGTCAGCATTCGCACTTCTGATACCTCCAGCAAGGTTCACACCTCACCTTCGCAGGCTTACAGAACGCTCTCCTACCATATCCAATAAAGGATATCCGCAGCTTCGGTGACTGGCTTAGCCCCGTTACATCTTCCGCGCAGGACGACTCGATCAGTGAGCTATTACGCTTTCTTTAAATGATGGCTGCTTCTAAGCCAACATCCTGACTGTTTTAGCCTTCCCACTTCGTTTTCCACTTAGCCAATCTTTGGGACCTTAGCTGGCGGTCTGGGTTGTTTCCCTCTTGACGCCGGACGTTAGCACCCGACGTCTGTCTCCCAAGCTCGCACTCATCGGTATTCGGAGTTTGCAATGGTTTGGTAACTCGCAATGAGCCCCTAGCCATAACAGTGCTCTACCCCCGATGGTGATACTTGAGGCACTACCTAAATAGTTTTCGGAGAGAACCAGCTATTTCCAAGTTTGTTTAGCCTTTCACCCCTACCCACAGCTCATCCCCTAATTTTTCAACATTAGTGGGTTCGGACCTCCAGGGCGTGTTACCGCACCTTCATCCTGGCCATGGGTAGATCACTTGGTTTCGGGTCTACACCCAGCGACTGTCGCCCTGTTCGGACTCGATTTCTCTACGGCTCCCCTATTCGGTTAACCTCGCCACTGAATGTAAGTCGCTGACCCATTATACAAAAGGTACGCAGTCACGGAACAAGTCCGCTCCTACTGTTTGTATGCACACGGTTTCAGGATCTATTTCACTCCCCTCCCGGGGTTCTTTTCGCCTTTCCCTCACGGTACTGGTTCACTATCGGTCGATTACGAGTATTTAGCCTTGGAGGATGGTCCCCCCATGTTCAGACAGGATTTCTCGTGTCCCGCCCTACTTGTCGTACGCTTAGTATCACCGTTTGAATTTCGTGTAAGGGGCTATCACCCTCTATGGCCAACATTTCCAGGTTGTTCCACTATCCAATCGACTATCACGTACAGGCTCATCCCATTTCGCTCGCCACTACTTTGGGAATCTCGGTTGATTTCTTTTCCTGCAGCTACTTAGATGTTTCAGTTCGCCGCGTTCGCTTTGCATACCTATGTATTCAGTATGCAATGACCATAAAGGCCGGGTTTCCCCATTCGGAAATCTGCGGATCAATGCGTGTTTGCTCGCTCCCCGCAGCTTATCGCAAGCTACTACGTCCTTCATCGCCTGTAATCGCCAAGGCATCCACCATGTGCACTTATTCGCTTGTCCCTATAACGTTGGCCCCTGCTGACACAGGGATCGTTATAGAAAATCAAGAGTACAGCTTGTTGCATGTTTGTTGATACTGTATTGCTACCCTAAGCATGTGCTGTCGCACACGCTTAAAAAACTTTTACTTCTTCCAGATTGTTAAAGAACGAAAAAACAGTGATCTCGAAAAGACCAAACCTAAGCAGCTGTGCTTACGTTTGAACTTTTTGGTGGAGGATGACGGGATCGAACCGACGACCCCCTGCTTGCAAAGCAGGTGCTCTCCCAGCTGAGCTAATCCCCCAAATACATCACAAAAAAGTACAAACCTACTTTTTTGTGGATCCAGGTAAAAATCCCTGGCAAAGCCAGATGATTTTTACAGGCAACCACGTTGATGGTAGGGCTGGTTGGACTCGAACCAACGACCCCCGCGTTATCAACACGGTGCTCTAACCAGCTGAGCTACAGCCCCGACACTGTTGTTCTTGTTCTACAGTCGATAAGAGTGGACGCTCAATGAATGGGTTCTAACCCGGTGCTACTCTAGAAAGGAGGTGATCCAGCCGCACCTTCCGATACGGCTACCTTGTTACGACTTCACCCCAGTCACGAATCCTACCGTGGTAAGCGCCCTCCTTGCGGTTAAGCTACCTACTTCTGGTAAAACCCGCTCCCATGGTGTGACGGGCGGTGTGTACAAGACCCGGGAACGTATTCACCGCGACATGCTGATCCGCGATTACTAGCGATTCCAACTTCATGTAGTCGAGTTGCAGACTACAATCCGGACTACGATACACTTTCTGGGATTAGCTCCCCCTCGCGGGTTGGCGGCCCTCTGTATGTACCATTGTATGACGTGTGAAGCCCTACCCATAAGGGCCATGAGGACTTGACGTCATCCCCACCTTCCTCCGGTTTGTCACCGGCAGTCTCATTAGAGTGCTCAACTAAATGTAGCAACTAATGACAAGGGTTGCGCTCGTTGCGGGACTTAACCCAACATCTCACGACACGAGCTGACGACAGCCATGCAGCACCTGTGTATCGGCTCTCTTTCGAGCACACCCAAATCTCTTCGGGCTTCCGACCATGTCAAGGGTAGGTAAGGTTTTTCGCGTTGCATCGAATTAATCCACATCATCCACCGCTTGTGCGGGTCCCCGTCAATTCCTTTGAGTTTTAATCTTGCGACCGTACTCCCCAGGCGGTCTACTTCACGCGTTAGCTGCGTTACCAAGTTAATTAAAACCCGACAACTAGTAGACATCGTTTAGGGCGTGGACTACCAGGGTATCTAATCCTGTTTGCTCCCCACGCTTTCGTGCATGAGCGTCAATCTTGACCCAGGGGGCTGCCTTCGCCATCGGTGTTCCTCCACATCTCTACGCATTTCACTGCTACACGTGGAATTCTACCCCCCTCTGCCAGATTCAAGCCTTGCAGTCTCCATCGCAATTCCCAGGTTGAGCCCGGGGCTTTCACGACAGACTTACAAAACCGCCTGCGCACGCTTTACGCCCAGTAATTCCGATTAACGCTTGCACCCTACGTATTACCGCGGCTGCTGGCACGTAGTTAGCCGGTGCTTATTCTTCAGGTACCGTCATTAGCCAAGGGTATTATCCTCAGCCGTTTCTTCCCTGACAAAAGAGCTTTACAACCCGAAGGCCTTCTTCACTCACGCGGCATTGCTGGATCAGGCTTGCGCCCATTGTCCAAAATTCCCCACTGCTGCCTCCCGTAGGAGTCTGGACCGTGTCTCAGTTCCAGTGTGGCTGGTCGTCCTCTCAGACCAGCTACTGATCGTAGCCTTGGTAGGCCTTTACCCTACCAACTAGCTAATCAGATATCGGCCGCTCCAGGAGCACAAGGCCCGAAGGTCCCCTGCTTTCATCCTTAGATCGTATGCGGTATTAGCGTAACTTTCGCTACGTTATCCCCCACTCTTGGGTACGTTCCGATATATTACTCACCCGTTCGCCACTCGCCGCCAGGTTGCCCCGCGCTGCCGTTCGACTTGCATGTGTAAAGCATGCCGCCAGCGTTCAATCTGAGCCAGGATCAAACTCTTCAGTTTAATCTCTGTTTAATAGACATTTCTGTCTCCGTCCTTGCAGACGGGTCGCTCACTCAAAATACTGACCGCCATCTCATTGCTGAGACAACGCTATTTCTTTTTTGTGAACATTTGATAATTTAAGTAATCAAGAACCGAAGTCCTTGGCACCTTCATCAAACGCCCACACTTATCGACTGTAAATTTTTAAAGAACTGTATTCGGTACTGCCTTGCCGCATTTGACGAAGCGTTGTGTTCGTCAGCAGCAGAGAAGCGAGAGTATGCAGTGTTTCGCGTTTCTCGTCAACCCCTTCGTTTCCTTCGCTATCGCTGCCGTGAAGCTGCGTGTGCGTCGGAGGAGCAGAACTATAGCAAATACTCACCGCCATCGCAAGCACTAAAATCTGCCTCAAGTGGATGCCGCTCATCTTCATAGTGAAAATAGATTGGATAATAAGGAACAATCTACCTCATCTATGAGCTGCCGCGAGTTCTGATCTCTCATGTTGATGAGAGAACTTTATGGCAGTCGTAGCGAAGAAACCAAGTCAGGTGGCACTGCATATGGCGATTGCCTCGCCTGGAGCGCCATGTCGGAGCGCCGGGCATTCGCCGTGTCTCCGATGATACGCAGCGTGTCGTTTTCGGAACGAGCCACGGCCACCAGGATACCGTCAAGCTACCAGCGCGCTGACGCGGGCCGACGCCCAAACGCAAAAAACCCCACAGAGATCACTCTGTGGGGTTTTGCTTATAACTAGCCTGACGATAACCTACTTTCACACTGGTTGCAGCACTATCATCGGCGCAAAGTCGTTTCACGGTCCTGTTCGGGATGGGAAGGGGTGGGACCGACTTGCTATGGTCATCAGGCTTTGACTTGTACGAGGTTTTTGCCAAGTGGCAAAAATCTCTGAATCTGGAAGAAGTAATTGTTGTATTGGGTAGCGAGTATCAACAAACGTGCGCTGTATTCTCGACTTATCTATATACCTACCAAGGTTATAGGGACAAGCCGTACGGGCAATTAGTACTGGTTAGCTTAATGCATTACTGCACTTCCACACCCAGCCTATCAACGTCCTGGTCTCGAACGACCCTTCAAGGAGCTCAAGGCTCCGGGAAATCTCATCTCAAGGCAAGTTTCCCGCTTAGATGCTTTCAGCGGTTATCTCTTCCGAACTTAGCTACCCGGCAATGCCACTGGCGTGACAACCGGTACACCAGAGGTTCGTCCACTCCGGTCCTCTCGTACTAGGAGCAGCCCCCTTCAAATTTCCAACGCCCACGGCAGATAGGGACCAAACTGTCTCACGACGTTTTAAACCCAGCTCACGTACCACTTTAAATGGCGAACAGCCATACCCTTGGGACCGGCTACAGCCCCAGGATGTGATGAGCCGACATCGAGGTGCCAAACTCCCCCGTCGATATGAACTCTTGGGAGGAATCAGCCTGTTATCCCCAGAGTACCTTTTATCCGTTGAGCGATGGCCCTTCCATACAGAACCACCGGATCACTATGTCCTACTTTCGTACCTGCTCGACTTGTCGGTCTCGCAGTTAAGCACGCTTATGCCATTGCACTATCATCACGATGTCCGACCGTAATTAGCGTACCTTCGAACTCCTCCGTTACGCTTTAGGAGGAGACCGCCCCAGTCAAACTGCCTACCATGCACTGTCCCCGATCCGGATAACGGACCAAGGTTAGAACCTCAAACAAACCAGGGTGGTATTTCAAGGATGGCTCCACGAACACTGGCGTGTCCGCTTCAAAGCCTCCCACCTATCCTACACAGATTGGTTCAAAGTCCAATGCAAAGCTACAGTAAAGGTTCATGGGGTCTTTCCGTCTAGCCGCGGGTAGATTGCATCATCACAAACATTTCAACTTCGCTGAGTCTCGGGAGGAGACAGTGTGGCCATCGTTACGCCATTCGTGCAGGTCGGAACTTACCCGACAAGGAATTTCGCTACCTTAGGACCGTTATAGTTACGGCCGCCGTTTACTGGGACTTCAATCAAGAGCTTGCACCCCATCATTTAATCTTCCAGCACCGGGCAGGCGTCACACCCTATACGTCCACTTTCGTGTTTGCAGAGTGCTGTGTTTTTATTAAACAGTCGCAGCCACCAGTTTATTGCAACCCGTTCATCCTTCCACAGTAAAGTGGTCAAACTACAAGGGCGTACCTTTTCCCGAAGTTACGGTACCAATTTGCCGAGTTCCTTCTCCCGAGTTCTCTCAAGCGCCTTAGAATACTCATCTCGCCCACCTGTGTCGGTTTGCGGTACGGTCTCGTATGACTGAAGCTTAGAGGCTTTTCTTGGAACCACTTCCGATTGCTTCAGAACCTAAGTTCCTCGTCTCGACCCCTTGAATTCCGCGCCCGGATTTGCCTAAGCGCCTTCTATGAGTCAAAAACTAGCTATTCCAACAGCTAGACAACCTTCCGCGATCCGTCCCCCCATCGCATCATACGACGGTGCAGGAATATTAACCTGCTTCCCATCAGCTACGCATCTCTGCCTCGCCTTAGGGGCCGACTCACCCTGCTCCGATGAACGTTGAACAGGAAACCTTGGGCTTACGGCGTGGAGGCTTTTCACCCCCATTATCGCTACTCATGTCAGCATTCGCACTTCTGATACCTCCAGCAAGGTTCACACCTCACCTTCGCAGGCTTACAGAACGCTCTCCTACCATATGGATCGAAGTATAAATACTAAGAAACATATCCGCAGCTTCGGTGACTGGCTTAGCCCCGTTACATCTTCCGCGCAGGACGACTCGATCAGTGAGCTATTACGCTTTCTTTAAATGATGGCTGCTTCTAAGCCAACATCCTGACTGTTTTAGCCTTCCCACTTCGTTTTCCACTTAGCCAATCTTTGGGACCTTAGCTGGCGGTCTGGGTTGTTTCCCTCTTGACGCCGGACGTTAGCACCCGACGTCTGTCTCCCAAGCTCGCACTCATCGGTATTCGGAGTTTGCAATGGTTTGGTAACTCGCAATGAGCCCCTAGCCATAACAGTGCTCTACCCCCGATGGTGATACTTGAGGCACTACCTAAATAGTTTTCGGAGAGAACCAGCTATTTCCAAGTTTGTTTAGCCTTTCACCCCTACCCACAGCTCATCCCCTAATTTTTCAACATTAGTGGGTTCGGACCTCCAGGGCGTGTTACCGCACCTTCATCCTGGCCATGGGTAGATCACTTGGTTTCGGGTCTACACCCAGCGACTGTCGCCCTGTTCGGACTCGATTTCTCTACGGCTCCCCTATTCGGTTAACCTCGCCACTGAATGTAAGTCGCTGACCCATTATACAAAAGGTACGCAGTCACGGAACAAGTCCGCTCCTACTGTTTGTATGCACACGGTTTCAGGATCTATTTCACTCCCCTCCCGGGGTTCTTTTCGCCTTTCCCTCACGGTACTGGTTCACTATCGGTCGATTACGAGTATTTAGCCTTGGAGGATGGTCCCCCCATGTTCAGACAGGATTTCTCGTGTCCCGCCCTACTTGTCGTACGCTTAGTATCACCGTTTGAATTTCGTGTAAGGGGCTATCACCCTCTATGGCCAACATTTCCAGGTTGTTCCACTATCCAATCGACTATCACGTACAGGCTCATCCCATTTCGCTCGCCACTACTTTGGGAATCTCGGTTGATTTCTTTTCCTGCAGCTACTTAGATGTTTCAGTTCGCCGCGTTCGCTTTGCATACCTATGTATTCAGTATGCAATGACCATAAAGGCCGGGTTTCCCCATTCGGAAATCTGCGGATCAATGCGTGTTTGCTCGCTCCCCGCAGCTTATCGCAAGCTACTACGTCCTTCATCGCCTGTAATCGCCAAGGCATCCACCATGTGCACTTATTCGCTTGTCCCTATAACGTTGGCCCCTGCTTATCACTAACCAGGGATCGTTATGGAAAATCAAGAGTACAACTTGTTGCATGTTTGTTGATACTGTATTGCTACCCTAAGCATGTGCTGTCGCACACGCTTAAAAAACTTTTACTTCTTCCAGATTGTTAAAGAACGAAAAAACAGTGATCTCGAAAAGACCAAACCTAAGCAGCTGTGCTTACGTTTGAACTTTTTGGTGGAGGATGACGGGATCGAACCGACGACCCCCTGCTTGCAAAGCAGGTGCTCTCCCAGCTGAGCTAATCCCCCAAATACATCACAAAAAAGTACAAACCTACTTTTTTGTGGATCCAGGTAAAAATCCCTGGCAAAGCCAGATGATTTTTACAGGCAACCACGTTGATGGTAGGGCTGGTTGGACTCGAACCAACGACCCCCGCGTTATCAACACGGTGCTCTAACCAGCTGAGCTACAGCCCCGACACTGTTGTTCTTGTTCTACAGTCGATAAGAGTGGACGCTCAATGAATGGGTTCTATCCCGGTGCTACTCTAGAAAGGAGGTGATCCAGCCGCACCTTCCGATACGGCTACCTTGTTACGACTTCACCCCAGTCACGAATCCTACCGTGGTAAGCGCCCTCCTTGCGGTTAAGCTACCTACTTCTGGTAAAACCCGCTCCCATGGTGTGACGGGCGGTGTGTACAAGACCCGGGAACGTATTCACCGCGACATGCTGATCCGCGATTACTAGCGATTCCAACTTCATGTAGTCGAGTTGCAGACTACAATCCGGACTACGATACACTTTCTGGGATTAGCTCCCCCTCGCGGGTTGGCGGCCCTCTGTATGTACCATTGTATGACGTGTGAAGCCCTACCCATAAGGGCCATGAGGACTTGACGTCATCCCCACCTTCCTCCGGTTTGTCACCGGCAGTCTCATTAGAGTGCTCAACTAAATGTAGCAACTAATGACAAGGGTTGCGCTCGTTGCGGGACTTAACCCAACATCTCACGACACGAGCTGACGACAGCCATGCAGCACCTGTGTATCGGCTCTCTTTCGAGCACACCCAAATCTCTTCGGGCTTCCGACCATGTCAAGGGTAGGTAAGGTTTTTCGCGTTGCATCGAATTAATCCACATCATCCACCGCTTGTGCGGGTCCCCGTCAATTCCTTTGAGTTTTAATCTTGCGACCGTACTCCCCAGGCGGTCTACTTCACGCGTTAGCTGCGTTACCAAGTTAATTAAAACCCGACAACTAGTAGACATCGTTTAGGGCGTGGACTACCAGGGTATCTAATCCTGTTTGCTCCCCACGCTTTCGTGCATGAGCGTCAATCTTGACCCAGGGGGCTGCCTTCGCCATCGGTGTTCCTCCACATCTCTACGCATTTCACTGCTACACGTGGAATTCTACCCCCCTCTGCCAGATTCAAGCCTTGCAGTCTCCATCGCAATTCCCAGGTTGAGCCCGGGGCTTTCACGACAGACTTACAAAACCGCCTGCGCACGCTTTACGCCCAGTAATTCCGATTAACGCTTGCACCCTACGTATTACCGCGGCTGCTGGCACGTAGTTAGCCGGTGCTTATTCTTCAGGTACCGTCATTAGCCAAGGGTATTATCCTCAGCCGTTTCTTCCCTGACAAAAGAGCTTTACAACCCGAAGGCCTTCTTCACTCACGCGGCATTGCTGGATCAGGCTTGCGCCCATTGTCCAAAATTCCCCACTGCTGCCTCCCGTAGGAGTCTGGACCGTGTCTCAGTTCCAGTGTGGCTGGTCGTCCTCTCAGACCAGCTACTGATCGTAGCCTTGGTAGGCCTTTACCCTACCAACTAGCTAATCAGATATCGGCCGCTCCAGGAGCACAAGGCCCGAAGGTCCCCTGCTTTCATCCTTAGATCGTATGCGGTATTAGCGTAACTTTCGCTACGTTATCCCCCACTCTTGGGTACGTTCCGATATATTACTCACCCGTTCGCCACTCGCCGCCAGGTTGCCCCGCGCTGCCGTTCGACTTGCATGTGTAAAGCATGCCGCCAGCGTTCAATCTGAGCCAGGATCAAACTCTTCAGTTTAATCTCTGTTTAATAGACATTTCTGTCTCCGTCCTTGCAGACGGGTCGCTCACTCAAAATACTGACCGTCATCTCATTGCTGAGACAACGCTATTTCTTTTTTGTGAACATTTGATAATTTAAGTAATCAAGAACCGAAGTCCCTGGCACCTTCATCAAACGCCCACACTTATCGACTGTAAATTTTTAAAGAACTTTGTTCGGTACTGCCTTGCTGCATTTGACGAAGCGTTGTGTTCGTCAGCAGCAGAGGAAAGAGAGTATGCAGTGTTTCGCGTTTCTCGTCAACCCCTTCGTTCGCTTCGTTGCAGATTTCCCTGCGGACTTTGTTATCGTAACTAGTTGATTACGTTAACGTTTTTCAGTCCCCACATCAGCATTTACTGCCGAGTGTCCCGAAGCGGAGGCGAACTATAGCAACCAGAGCGGCGATACGCAAGGCATTTCGCATGTTGTTTTTTCGCCGCCAGGCTGAATGTCAGCTTAGAGTCCGTCGAAATTCGGCTTGCGCTTTTCAAGAAAGGCCGACATGCCCTCTTTTTGTGCCGGGGTGCCGAAACCTGCGTGGAAGTAACGACGCTCATAGCGCACGCCTTCGGCCAACGGCATCTGGTAAGCCTGGTTAACGCAATCCTTGATCTGCATAGCAACCGACACAGGCATGTCAGCAATGCTTTGGGCCACCTTCAGCGATTCTTCCATGACACTATCAGCCGGATACACGCGCGACACCAAGCCCGTGCGCTCGGCTTCGGCCGCATCGATCATGCGGGTAGTAAGCAGCATATCCATGGCCTTCGACTTTGAAATTGCCCGTGGCAGACGCTGGGTGCCGCCTGCGCCCGGGGTCACGCCAACCTTGATCTCTGGCTGACCGAACTTGGCATTGTCTGCCGCGATCAGGAAGTCGCACATCATGGCCAGTTCGCAGCCACCACCCAGGCAGTAGCCCGACACCACTCCGAGCACCGGTTTGCGGATATTGAGGATGTGCTCCCAATTGCGGCCGATATAGTTGCCTGGATACGTATCTGCCGTATAGGTGTAATTTGCCATCGCAGCGATATCGGCGCCTGCCGCGAATGCCTTCTCGCTGCCGGTCAGGACAATCACATTGATTGCCGGATCGGCGTCGAAGCTGCGCAATGCGTCGCCCAGCTCGTTCATCATGTTGTCGTTCAGCGCATTCATTGCTTTAGGGCGGTTCAGGCGGATCACGACAACCTTGCCGTGCTGTTCAATGAGCAGATCTGCGTATTCCATGTGGCATCCTCTTGTTAGTTAGATGGAGTGGAGTTTGGACGGCGATTGTAACGTCTCGGCCAGCGCCGAACACAAGCCGGCTAACTTGGGCGGCGCTTCTCAGTTGGCCGCAGCGCGCGGCAGCAGCACCCAGAGCGTCCCGCGCTGCTTCATTTTGCCTGCCTTGTCCATCGCATCCGGACCGAAGCCGTAGAAGAAGTCGGCCCGTACGGCACCACGAATCGCGCCGCCGGTATCTTGCGCCATCATCAGGCGCCGCATCGGCGACTCGCTGCCAGCCTCGGTCGTCGCCAGGAACAAGGGTGCGCCGAGGGGAAGGATGGTCGGGTCGATCGCCACCGACCGGCCAGGAGTGAGCGGCACGCCCAGCGCGCCTTTCGGGCCGAGCGATGGATCCGGCAGCTTTTCTTCCCGGAAGAAGATATAGCTGGGATTAACATTGAACAGCTCCTGGCGGCGGCCCGGATTGGCGGCGATCCAGGCACGAATGCCCTGGGCGGTCGATTGCTCGACGGTCAACTCGCCCTGCTCCACCAGCCAGCGGCCGATGGTTTTATACGGATGGCCATTCTGGTCGGCATAAGCCACGCGCACGGTGTCGCCCGAGTCTAGTTGCACCCGGCCCGAGCCCTGCACCTCAAGGAAGAATGCTTCGACCGGATCGCTCACCCACAACAGTTCCTTGCCTGCCAGCGGCGCGCGAGCAATCTCGGTGCGGGTGCTGTACGGCACCACGGTCTTGCCGGACAAGCGTCCGCGCAGGCGCATGTTCTTAAGTTGCGGATAGACGCTGCCCAG